>DATMNH010000365.1:0-21746 GCA_035568975.1 Casimicrobiaceae bacterium | reverse complement strand
CTGTTGAGAAGCGCCTGATAGAGCGCGGAGACGCGTCCGCGCTCGGCGACGATCGACTGCTCGATTGAAGAGAGCTCCGGACGCGTTCCCGGTACGACCAGCGGAATGCGGGGCCCGGAGCTCATTCGCCCTTGATCTTCTTGTCGCGGATGATGCGGCCCCACTTGGCAGTGTCGGCCTTGACCAGGGCGGCGAGCTCTCCGGGGGTCGACGGCATCGGTTCTGCGCCGGATTCGAGCAATCTTTTTCGGTATGACTCGGACGTCAGGACACGGCGTACGCCTGCGTTGAGCTGCTCGATGCGCGCGGGCGGCGTCCTCGCGGGCGCAAACAGCGCGTACCAGTTGTTCGATTCGACGCCGTGGATGCCCTGTTCGTCCAGCGTGCGCACGTCGGGCAGCAGCGGATGCCGCGAGGGCGCGGCGATACCGAGCGGCTTCAACCTGCCGCCCTTGATGAATCCGATCAGCCCCGGAATATCGCCGAAGAATCCGCTCACTTGCCCGCCCATGACGTCGGTGATCGCCGGCGCGGCACCTTTGTAAGGTACGTGCATCAGCTTGGCACCGCTGGAATCGGCCAGCAGTTCCATCGCCAGATGCGGCATGCTGCCGATCCCCGACGACGCGATCGGAATCGGATGCGCATCCTGCTTGGATTGCGCGACCAGCTCGGTGACGCTGGTCGCGGGATTGGCGGGGTTTACGACCAGTACCTCGACGTTGTTGACCACGAGCGATACCGGTGCGAAATCGCGTTGCATGTCATAGGTCAGGCTGTCGTAAAGAGCGGGATTCATTACCGCGGCGCCAGCGCTGGTGAACCACAGCGTCGTACCATCCGGCGCGGACTTCGCGACGGCCTGTGCACTAATGGCGCCGTTCGCACCGGGACGGTTTTCGACGATCACGGATTGCGCAAGCTCCTCGCCAAGACCTTGCGCCAGGATGCGCGCAACGAAATCGACCGGCCCTCCCGGCGGAAACGCGATGACGATTTTGACAGGAGCGCCGCCCTGAGCAAAAACGGCGCCCGCGAAAGCCAGACCGGTCACGAGGATCATCGCAAGTCTTCTCAGCATGTCCGTTCCTTCGTGGGGGCCAAGCGCCGGACCGGCCCAGCGACGAGTCAAGACGCCACTGTTTCAATCGCAGCGAATCGTCATGCCGCCGTCCACCACCAGTTCGGTGCCGGTGATGAACCGCGCTTCGTCGGAGGCCAGGAAGAGCGCCGCGTTGGCCGTATCCATGCCGTCCCCCATGAAGCCGAGCGGGATTCGCGCCTGCCGCTGCCGTAAAAGCGCCTCGACGTCGCCGCCGGCGCGCTGCCGCGCCAGCCGCGCCTCGACCATGGGAGTGTGCAGCTGCCCCGGCACCACCGTGTTCACGCGAATGCCCCTGCCCGCGTATTGCACGGCAACCACGCGTGATAACTGAATGACGCCGGCCTTGGTCGCAGCGTACGCGACCTGGGCCGAGCCGGTCCAACGCACGCCGGAGGTCGAGGCGATATTCACGACTGCGCCGCCGCGATGTTGCTCCATGATCGGCAGCGCGTGTTTGCAGGCGAGGAAAACGCTTTTGAGATTGAGGTCAAGCTGCGCCTCCCACACCTCCTCGGACATTTCGGCCGGACCGCCGGGCGCGGACCCGCCGACGTTGTTCACCAGCACATGCACGCCACCCCAGGTGTCGACGCAGGCAGCGACCATCCCCGCCACCGCATTGCTGTCGGTCATGTCGCAGCAGAACGGCTCGATGATGCCGCCAATTTCCCGCACGCGGGCTAGCGTCTCCTCGAGCCGGGCAGGGTCGCGGTCCACCGCGAAGATCTTTGCCCCTTCCTGCGCGAACCGGAACGCCGTGGCGCGGCCGTTGCCCCACCCGGGGCCGACGCATCCGGCGCCGGTCACGATGGCAATCTTGTCAGCGAGGCGCTTGTTCATGGGAATCGTTGTCAGCTTGCTGGTTCGGGCCGTGTTTCGGTTCCGAGCAACGCCGGAAACCGATAAAGGCGCTGCGGGTTTTCAACGAGAAGGGCCTGCCGCAGACTTTCGGACGGCGCGATCTGACCGAGCAGCTCGGTCAACACGCCGTCGTCGGGCACGTGCTCATTGTTGGGATGCGGCCAGTCGGTGCCCCACAACGTTCGGTCCCCGAACCGGTCGACGAGCAAACGCGCGTATGGAGTGGCGTCAGAGTACGGGGGACCCTGGCGTGAGATGCGATCGCTGCCGCTGACCTTCACCCACATCCGCGGGTCGTCCATCAGACGGCATAGCGCGCGGAACGCCGGCTGTGCGAGACCCCGCGACGCGTCGATCCTGCCCATGTGATCGATGACCACCGGCGTCGCGGAGCGCAGAAGCCACGGTGCCAGTTCGTCGATCGACGCGCTGTCGAAATGAACTTCCAGGTGCCACTCCAGAGCTGCAAGGCGAGCGGTCAGCTTGATGATTTCCTCGATCGCGGCCGCGCTGCCGAGATGCTTCATGAAGTTGAAACGGAGTCCGAGGAAGCCCTGGTCATGCAGCTCCTGCAAGGTCCTGTCGGAGGCCGACAAGGGCGCGAGGGCGATGCCGCGGTAAGCCCCGCCGCGCGCGGCAATCGTATCGGCAACGACACTGTTGTCGAACCCGTGGCAAGTCGATTGCACGACGATGCAGCGCTCGATGCCTAGCATGGCATGCAGCGCGAACAGGCGTTCTTTCGGCGCGTCCGCCGGCGTGAATGGCCGGTCGGCGGCGAACGGAAACCGTGCCGCCGGGCCGAAGACGTGGCAGTGCGCGTCGCAAGCACCGTGCGGCAGTCTCAACGACGGCTGGCGTGGTGAAGGATGAAATGATGGCTTGGGCTGCAAATTTGGCATGGGCGAGGGGGGCTGATTCGTCGGCCCGCAGGACTCATGGCCGCCACAGAGGTTCAAGGCTAACGCTCCAACGTTTGCGCATCAAGCGAATGATTGGAAGTTGCGCGGAAGCATGCCGGCGTGGCTGCCGGCGGCGTAATATTATGGGTGTCTAAAGGAAGCGCAGGAGCATGGCTGCGCGAGACGCGGGCACGTTTGTTACAAGCGAGGTGACATGACCAGAACTTTCTTCAAGCTCCTGCTGCTTGCCGCGTCCGCGGTATGGACGATGGCCTTCGTTACCATCTCACACGCGATCGATCAGGGCGCCGTCGTCAGCGAGCGCGTCAAGAAACTTACCCGAGCCGTCAAGTGGACTTCTGTGGCGGCGATCCCGATCAACTTCAACACCTATCATCCGCAGGGCATGGTGAAGATCGGCGACACGTATTTTCTGTCGACCGTCGACATCAGGAAGCCGACGACCCGCTACGCGCAACTGCAGGACGGGTACGACCGCGACACCGGCGAGGGCGTCGGTCATCTGTTCAAGTTCGATGCGAAGGGCAATCTCATCGCCGATCTGACGCTGGGCGAGGGCTCGGTCTACCATCCCGGCGGCATCGATTATGACGGCAAGTGGATCTGGGCGCCCGCGGCGGAGTACCGGCCGAATAGCCGCTCGATTATCTACCGGGTCGATCCGACGACAATGAAAGCAACGGAAGTGCTCCGGTACGGTGATCATATCGGCGGGCTGGCCTACAACACAGAAAGCAAAACTTTGCATGGCGTGAGCTGGGGCTCGCGGCGCTTCTATCGCTGGACGTTCGACAGCGACGGCAAGGTGAGCAACGCCGGCACGCGACCGGAGGACCTGCGTGTGCCGAACCGCTCGCACTACATCGATTATCAGGACTGCAAGTATCTCGGCCGGCAGGAAGCGTTGTGTTCGGGCCTCAACATGTACCAGCCCAAGAAGGACGGTCCGCGGTTCGCCCTCGGTGGTTTCGAGATCGTCGACCTCGCCTCCAACCAGGCGATATATCAAGTGCCCGTCGAGCTCTGGACCGACAGCGGCTTGCCGATGACGTACAACCCGTTCTGGATAGAGGCGACCAGTAACGGGTTGCGGGCGTATTTCATCCCGGAGGACGAGAAGTCGACGTTATACATCTACGAGGCGGAACTGAAGTGATGAGCGACGATCTGTTGTCCAAGACTTGCACCCCGTGCCGCGGCGGGGTCGAGCCGCTGACAAAAGCCGAGGCCGAAGTCTATTTGGCGCAGGCGCCCGGGTGGGCGCTTGTGGACGAGGGGCGCCGCATCGAACGGAGCTTCAAGTTCGAGAACTTCAAGAAGGCAATGGACTTCGTCGCCAAGATCGGCAACTTGTCGGAAAGCGAGGGCCATCATCCCGACATCAGCTTCGGATGGGGCTGGGCCAAGTTATCCTGGCAAACCAAGAAAATAAAGGGCTTGCACGAGAACGACTTCATCATGGCGGCCAAGACCAACGAGCTGTATGGAGCTTAAGCCAGGTGCGCAACACGCTATGAAAGCGAACGACCCGAACAAGCTGGACCGGATAATTGCCGAAGCTCGCCGTACCGCCGAAAAGCGCGAGCAAAGCTACCGCGAGCAAGCCCTCAAGATCTATCCGTGGATCTGCGGCCGCTGCGCGCGCGAATTCACCCACGCCAACCTGCGTGAGCTGACGGTCCATCATCGGGACCACAATCATCACAACAACCCACCCGATGGCAGCAACTGGGAATTGCTATGCCTGTACTGCCACGACAATGAACACCAGCGGCAATTGGAAGCGACTGGCGGTGGCACCACTGACACTGCCGGTCGCGGCGGTGCGACCCATTCGCCGTTCGCGAATCTCAAATCGCTGTTGGATAGCAAGAAGCGATCTTGATCTGTCCTGATCGGGATTGGACGTGACAAAAGGTCCTAGCGGCCTTCAACAACGCTTTTGTTTCGACGATACATCTAGTGACCAAACCCGAGGTCAAGGCAGCTGCCGACCTGCGTGGAAACAAGACACCTGCGGCACCTAGTATCATCGACTTCCAAGGCATCGCCTTTAGCGCTGCGCGACCAGAAAGAAGCGGCGGAAGGGAAACAGCGTAACACCATCGCTGCAAGCGGGGTAAGCGGAGGCGATCCGTTCCTGATAGTCGACCTCGAAATCGCGTGCTTCGTCGGCAGAGAGCGCCGACAGCCACGCGCCCACAAATGATCCCTTGGCAAATTCGGCCACCGGGTTGTCGCCAGTCAGCGCCTGGACATACTCCGTAAACCACAGGTCGAGCGACGATACCTGTGGTCGCAGCAGCGAATAGTATTCGTGCGCCTCGAGGATCGGCCGGCGGCGCACGAGGCCCTGCAATCGGTCATGCCAAAGTGTGCTTTCCGCAAGGTCATAGCCGATCTGATGCGAGGGCGCGTCGTATTGCGCCGGCATCTGCACCGCCAGCACCCCGCCGGGACGGAGATGCGACAACAGGCGGGGAAAGAGCGTCGCGTGATCGTCCAGCCAGTGCAAAGCGGCGTTTGAGACAAGGAGATCCACCGGCGCCGCCGGCGTCCAATCCGCGAGATTATCGAGTTCCCACGCGACGTCCGGCAGCGCGATGCGAGCGCGCTCAAGCATCGGTTTGGAATTATCGACGCCCACGATCCGCGCGTCTGGCCAGCGCGCGGATAGCAATGCCGTCACCGCTCCGGTTCCGCAGCCTAAATCGACGATATGTCCTGGGGCCTCGAGCGTAACGCGAGCGAGCAGGTCATGTGCCGGTCGCAGGCGCTCACCACGGAACTTGAGGTACTGCTGGGGGTTCCAACCCATGGACGCGCATTGTGCCATGGCCGTGCCTCGCTCCCATCAGTGTCCGCCCCCCGACCCACTGTTGCAAACAAACTTATCCGCAGGTCACGCGCGGGTCACGCAGTTGGCTGAATAGACCAGAACGTCACCTGACTGCATGGCGTAGACATCTGTAAGCAAACCACGGCAGACCGGGGGTCATACTGTGGCACACACCATTTACACTTGCACGTTGTGCGATCTTATTGGGCAATCTTACGGGTAAGCAGTTTCGATCTTGCATGAATATTACTAACGGATTGAATCAAATGCATATGTAACTCATGGACTGAAAGTTGCTTTGCTCTGAGTCTTACGATCCTCTGGGCAGGGACGCCATGTTCCAACGAAGCTTGAGAGCAGTTCAGATCGCAGCGTCAATGGCGCCAATACCAATGGGAGGCGATGATGACTGCAATCTATAAGAAATTCTGTGTCGTGCTGCTCGCGATGTTGTCGAGTTCGGTCTACGCGGGTGTTATTGAGTGGGACCTCTCCTACGCCGGTAGCGGGTTCACGGCGAGCTTGCAATTAACGACGACGGATACTCTGGTGTCTGGGCATTACACCGTTGTCGACATTTCCGGGGAGCGGAACGGTATCACCATAGACAGCCTGCTTGCGCCCGGGACGTACGGCGTTAATGACAACTTTTTCTTCCCGCCGGTCGCGGTCCCCTTCGATGTTGGCGGGACCGCTTTCAGTGCGGGAGGCGTTTCCTATGACGTCTATGCCGACCTTGGTTTCCTTGGAAGTCCGACTGGCTTGGCTGAGTGCAACAGCAATGTCAGCTTATCGTGTAATTCTGTTCTTGACGGTGTTCCGGTGACCAGCGTCACGCTTGCCCGGGTGCCCGAACCTGCAACAATCGCGCTGCTCGGTCTTGGTCTTGCTGGACTGGCCGCATCGCGGCGGCGCAAGTTGACCTGATCCAATCTCGCAACAACGAACACGACCCCGCCTATGTAGTGGGGTTTTCATTCTTGGCGCTGAACTCGATTGCGTGGAACGCGCCCGGCCCACCACGGGTCCGCAGAAATCGAGGAACGCCCGCGCGGCGGCGCCAACGGCGTATTCCGCACCCGTATGCCTCGGCACCCGGGAAGGAAGATTTGTTCATTGCCGGCCGCTCAAATCAATTGAAAGTGTCACGGGCTCCGGTCGCATGAGCAGCGCCGGATGTGCCTGTCGGGCCCGCATCGAGCACCCAGCCTCGGGGCGTTGATGCTGGTTAGGCGGTAACTCCTGATAAGCCCAGCATGATCATGATGGAATGGCGGCTGTGGAGTAAGTTGGCCAGCGATCTTCACCGGCTGCTCATGGGCCGAAGTGAGACGATGGTGATCGGCCGACAACGACGGTGGGTTCAACGCCTCGCTGGCCAGGGATGTTTTCGACGACAACCGCGTCAATATGGTCGAGCTGGAACTCTGCGAACCCGTTCGCCCTATTCTGCATGTTCTGTCTTTTGCGCATACGGGGCTGGTCAACTCAATTCGTTGATCGCGCTTTTTATGACCTCCTCCACACGTTTTCGGTCAGCATCTGTGTCGGCCATGATGGTTTCCCATTGCAGCCTCACGTAGGCAGACCTGTTCTTGCTTTTCAGGACCAGCGTTTGCAGGCCTCGTTTGTCGCCGAATGCGTAATCCGTCGCATAGCCAAGAAGGTCATGCACACCACGCTGCCAAATTCCGGTTTGGACGGCTTCGATGATCGCGGCCATGCGTCGGTGGAATTCCCGAGGTACTTCGATCATCAGCGGATCTTGGTCCATAGTAGGCCACCGCGGTGTAACAGTTAATTATCTGCCCGTGACATTGGCGCCGCAACGGTTGATACCGTTTGGGTAGTGGTTCTAGACTACTACCTGCCGTTCTGTACTTGCCGATGCTCTAGTGGCGCACGTTGGGTACGCCGTACTTAGGTTGAGTGCTTTACCAGCCCCAACACCGCCTCGCCCATGTAAAAACCGATCAGCTCCCCCGGCTGAATCACATCCCAAGTCTCGTTGTCGGTAAGCGGCTTGGTCGCGATGACTGCCACCCGATCCTCAGGCGTTGTGACTTGGCTAAAATCGACACTGACATCCTGATCAACCAGGTGCGCCGTGCAAAAGGGCGCCTTGCGCACGATGTAGCAGAGGTTAGTCGCGCAGCGCGCATAGAGCCGCTCGCCGTTCGAAAGCAGGAAGTTGAATTCGCCGTGCTCGCCGATTTCGGCGGCCAAGGCGGCGAGCTTCTCGTATAGGTGTTCGCTGTCCGGCTGACCGGCGGGAAACTCGCGGCGAAGATTTTCCAACAGATAGCAAAAGGCTCGCTCGCTGTCGGTCGTTCCGACGGGTTCAAACGGGCCAGCGAGTTTCGGATAAAAGTTTTTGAGATCGCCGTTGTGGGCGAAAATCCAATAGCGCCCCCATAGTTCGCGCTTGAACGGATGGCAGTTTTCTAACGCCACCGTGCCTTGTGTTGCCTTGCGAATGTGAGCAATGACGTTCATGGAGCGGATCGGATAGCGCTTGACCAGCTCGGCGACGGGCGATTCGAGGGTCGACTTTGCGTCGATGAAGAGCCGGCAACCTTTGCCCTCAAAGAAGGCGATGCCCCAGCCGTCACTGTGATGATCGGTTACCCCGCCTCTGGCGCTGAATCCTTCGAAAGAAAAGCAGATGTCTGTCGGAACATTGCAATTCATTCCCAGCAACTGGCACATGATGGAAACGCGCGATAGGTAGCCTTACGAACTCTTACAATACTCCAGCTACGTTCCGCACGTTTTGCGGTGTCAAGTTCGACGGACAAAAAACGACCCTTTGCCATGAGCGGCCGCACGGCGAGGGCGCCGAGAGCAGTCGCCCATTAGCCGGCTTGAAGGTCCGCTCTCGAGAAAACCGACCGGCTGGTCGGGGTCGATAGCGCCACTTCGATTCCCTAATCTCCGCTCGCCACGCTTGCGACATCAAGCGACGTCTGCTGCGCCTTGAGATCGGTCGTTCCCAGCGTGAATTTGGGTGGGCGTGAACGGCCGGAGGTGGCCCGATCTCGGCCGGTCACAGGCAACGGCGATCTGACACTGGCTGCCAGATCAACGACACTTGATCGTCACTTCAACGGCCCGCTTACGCGACTTCGCCGGACTGCATGCGCTTGACCCCGGCCCGCTCCATCCGTTCCCACGCGGCCGCAAGCGAGCCCTGCGTGTCGATGGCGCGACATGCATCATCAATCACCGCCGTGGCGAATCCCAGCTTGCGCGCGTCGAGCGCGGTCCACGCGACGCAGAAGTCCGTCGCAAGCCCACAGACGTAGACGTTGTTGATGCCGCGCTCCTGCAAATAGCCGCGAAGCCCGGTCGTGGTTTTTCCGTCCGCCTCGACGAAGGCGGAATAACTGTCGACGTTCGGATGGTAGCCCTTGCGCAGCACCAGCTGGGCATGCGCGACGTCGAGATCCTGGCACAGGCGCGCGCCCTCGGTGCCCTGGACGCAGTGGTCGGGCCACAGTATCTGCTCGCCGTAGTCGAGCGTGATCTTGTCAAAAGGTTTCTTGCCCGGATGCGAGGACGCGAACGAATGGTGTCCCGTGGGATGCCAATCCTGGGTGAACACGACATTGGAAAAGCGCCTGGCCAGGTCGTTGATGACCGGCACGACTTCGTTGCCTCGTGGAACGGCGAGGCTGCCGCCCGGCAGGAATGAGTTCTGAACGTCGACGACGATCAGAGCGGTGGACGCATCAGGCATGATCGCGCGGTGACGGTCAAGAATGGACCGCTACGCGTTTTCCGCCAATGCGACGCCGATCATACTGTCGCGCGTCACCAGCCTCGCAAGTTCCGCTTCGCTCCAGTTTTCGGTTCCTTTGGGGCGCCTGGGCACCACCAGATAGCGCATATCCGCGGTGCTATCGTGCACGCGGATCAGCACGTCGTCGGGAATCACGGTGCCGAACTCGGCGAGCACCGCGCGCGGCTCACGCACCACACGCGAGCGATAGTTGCGGCTCTTATACCAGTCCGGCGGCAGGCCGAGCAGCATGCGCGGATAGCACGAGCAAAGCGTGCAGACGATCACGTTGTGCACAGCCGGGGTGTTCTCCACGACCACCAGCTTGAGCGGCCCCACGTCGAGGCCGATCTCCTCGGCCGCCTTGCTGCCGTCGGCGAGCATGCGCTGTTTGTACGCGGGGTCGAGCCACGCGTGCGCTACCATTTTCGCGCCGCGGCCGGCGTTGCGGCCATCCATGTTCTCCACTTGGCGACGCACATCCTCGGCGGTGATGACACCCTTGTCGATCAGCAGCTCGCGCACCGCCGCTTCCATCGCGCGGTAGTAGGTGAGCGTGTCGTCCTGGTCGGGGCGTGGCGGATAGCGGTGGACATGCGCATGATCTTGGGCATGATCGTGATCGTGGCTCATCGTGCGCGCTCCTCCGCTTCCAGCCAGTGCTGATAGATCTCCACTTCGACCACGTCGACGGGCGGACCGGCGTAGTCGGGCCACACGTCGCGCTGCAAGAAGCGCACGCGGTACAGCGGCTGCGCCGGCCGTCCCGATCTCGCGTAGGCAAGCTCCTCCGGATTGGGGAAGGCGCCGCAGAGCCGTTCGATGACACCCTTCTTGCCACGGATATAGTACGGCGTGCGCACGTGGCCGATCGGGTAGGCCTCGCGCACCGTGACGCGATCGCCTACATGGAACCGCGGAGCAACGGCGTCAGCCACGTTGTGCCTCACGGGTCCGGATGGCCTCGATCTTGCGGCCCAGCTCGTCCACGGTGATTGTGCCGCGCTGGAGGAGCGTCTGGGTGATCGCGTAAATCCAGCGTTCGTAATAACTCATCTTGTCGTAGGCCTCGGGTCCGAGGCTCTCGATATTGCGTCGGAGCTCGTCCACAGTGATCAGCCGCCGGTCCTTGTGGCTGAGCAGCGCCATCAGCGCATCGACGCGCTTTTCCCACAAGGCGTAGTCATGCTCGGCCGGGTCGATCGCGCCCGCCGGGAGCCCACCCATGTCGTGGTGACCGCGTGGGGGGACGGGACTGGTCATGCGTTCATTATCACATGGAAGAGGCCGGCGTCCCGGGCGTGGACATCGGTGCCTTCTTCGGGGTCGCCGCAGGAAAACGCCGCGCGCTCGCCGGCGAAATCGACATGGAGTCGCATTATCCGTGCGGCGGATATAAGATTCGAGAAAAAATTACTGGACAGACCTTCTTTAACGCTCGCGCGAAATCGGCGTCTGTCCCCGGTTTCGCCTCATCAAAAAGGGAGAACAAATGAAACAACGTCGAGTCTCAGCTCTTCTTATCGGCACCGCGCTGCCACTGATGTTGTACGGCGCTGCCGCGTCAGGAAAGTCCGAGGTTAAAGGTGCGGCGATCCTCGATCACCCGTGCGGCAAGGTTGCCGTCAAGCAAATGGGGCTGACCCACGCCGGCAAGATGGAGGAGGCGAACAAACTCACCACCAAAGAGATGCAGGAGCAATGGAAGAGCATGCCCGAGAAGGATCGGACAATGATGTCGGGCATGATGAAGGAGATGTCTCAGACAGAGGAGCAATACTCGGCCGCCATCAAGGCCAACGGTCTGCTCGTCGTCGACGGTCCGTCTGCCACGTTGACGGTGAAGAAGACAAGCAAAGACAAGAACGGGAGCAGCACCGAAACCATGACGCAGAACTTCAAGATCGACGGGAGCCAGTGCCTGGTCAGCCGGTAGATCGGCGGCAGGGGAGGGACCCCGGTTTGCAGGCACTTACCGTGCGCATTTTCGGGGTTCGTCTCCGCTTGAGACGTGTCGGTTCGTTGAGAGATATTCGTCTTCATGTCGTCGCAGCGTGCGCCGTGGCGCTCACGGCGGTGGGTTGCGGCAAGGAACAACCCGCGGCCGGTCCCGCGCAGAAAGTCGTGGAGGAGAAGGTAGCGCCCTACACGTACCCGGCGCCGGTGAAGGGACATTACAAGGAAATCAACATCGGCGAGTTCGACCTGGTCGACGGTATCGCTTATCCGGCCACCGGCGGCGCGGGCACGGTGGTTTATGTCACGGATAAGCCGATCGCCTCGCCGATGATCGCCGGGTCGGCCTGCCCGATGACGCAGGCGCGCGTGCTTGCGGAGCTGCGCAACGCTAAATATCTCGAGGTGACGCTCACCCATGGCACATCGAAATATTTCGCCGCAGGCACGTATTTCAGCGGCAGCAGCCGCGAGCAAGAGGTTGGCGGGCGCTACTGGTCGAGCAGGATGAAGGAAGATCCCGAGCGTGCGATCGGCAGCGTCCTGCACAAGCGCCAAGGCAGTTTTGATTTTGATCTGCCCTTATCGAGCCCCAAGGTCAAAGAGGTGAGCGAAGGCGACCGGACGCAAGGCAATCGCTACGACGTAACCGCGTCCAAGCCCACCGAGCAGGCGGTGACCGCGGCGTACAAGGCCACGCACGATGCGGCGCTGAAGAAGAACCTCAAAGGCCTTCTTGCGGCGCAGGGTTTCGACGCCAAGCAGATTGCGGCGATCCGTGGGTTGGAAGGGATCGACGCCGACTTCATCGTGTACGCGGATCGTTTCCTTGTGCCGAGCGCTGCCGACGAAGTCTCGGTCAAGCCCGACACCGGTTACGTCAGGACGGAAGGATCGAACTCGAAGGGGCAGAAATTCGCGAATTTCTACCACTTCGCGCCCTGCGGCGATCACCTCGTGCTGGTGAGCATCGCAGAAAACCCGCAATAGGGGCGCGTCACTCCAGTCTCGCGCGGGAAGCTTGACCGCGTCCGCCTCGAGGAGCGCACGTCGCTTCCCTTCGTCGCGTCGTGCAGAACGACGTCGGAGTGCAGCAGCGCCATGTTGAAACGCGGATGCTCGATGTGCAGGACGTAGCTTCCCGCCAGGTGGAACGGCACGTCCGCTTCGCTCGTGGCGCGCAGCCGTGCGACCTCGGACTCGCGCAGCAGCAGAAGGATGCGGGTGATGCTTAAAAACAACACCGCCGCACCCAAGAGCGTTGCGCAAATCGTCAGCGCCATCAGCCACGGATGCATTTTTCGAAGGTAGACCAGTCTTCGACGACTCGCAAGTGCACGGCAAACGGGAGTCGGTCCGACGAACGGCTCCTTTAGAGGCGCACAATGGGCAATGACTCATCGCCCCACACTTGGAATCGCTCTCGGCAGCGGCTCGGCTCGTGGCTGGGCACACGTCGGAGTGCTTCGGGCCCTGACCGAACAGGGCATTGCACCCGATTTCGTCGCCGGCTGCTCGATGGGGGCGATGGTAGGTGCCGCATTTGCCGCCGGACGTATCGAAGAGCTGGAGGCCTGGGCTCTATCCCTTGACTGGAGACGCGTGGTCGGACTGGTCGACGTCGGCCTGCGGGGCGGCGTATTCAAGGGCGACCGCTTGCTCAATATCTATCAGGGGCAGTTTGTCGAGTGTCCTTTTTCCGAGCTGTCCGTGCCGTTCGCAGCGGTTGCCACCGATCTTGCGACCGGGCAAGAGGTCTGGCTGCGCGACGGCAAGGTGTCAGACGCCGTTCGAGCTTCTTGTGCCGTGCCCGGTTTGTTCAGGCCCGTGTTGCGCGACGGTCGCTACTTGATCGATGGCAGCGTCGTGAACCCCATACCGGTCTCCCTCTGCCGCGCCATGGGAGCGGATGTCGTGATCGCGGTGGATCTTGGCACTCACAGGGCGAGAAGATTTCCGCACGAGTCTCAGCCAGCATCGACAGCAAAATCTCGACGGCGCGGCTTTTTCAATATTCTCGGATCGTCGCCGCCGTCGGAAGCACGGCCGCTGCCCTCCATCACGGATACATTGCTGGGCGCCATCGACATCATGCAGGAGCGCATCGCGCAGGCGCGGCTGGCGGGCGAAGCGCCCGAGGTGGTGCTTACGCCGCGTCTCGGGCAATTCGGCCCGTTCGAGTATCACCGAGCCGCGCTATCCATTGCGGCGGGCCGCGAGGTCGTGGCGCAGATGCTGCCAGCCATCCAAAGTGCGCTTGCGGTGTGACCGTCATCAACCTGTAGTTATTCCCACGGCATCGTCGCTCGGCAATACGCTGAGCGAGCCCACAATTCTGATAACGGCGCGCGAATCATCGTAGCTGCGAGTCGGAATTCGTCGCGCTCATTTCGCTCTTGGGTGTGCGATCCGGCTCGTCAACGCCGCGCTTCGCCGAAGCGGATGGTTGACCGCGGGTGGGCAAGTGCCGAGCCGAAACGCCGACGATTGAGCATCGCTGCGCTTTGGAGAACGCCCTTATCGATCCGAACGGAATTGCCAAAAAGATGGCGCGACAGGTGCGTTGTTGTTAGCCTAGGACCGGACCGAGAGCCTGCAAGCTTGGCGATCCCATCCACCGACTTACATTAGGCGGGTTTCAAATGACAAGACTGACCCTGGAATTTGCGCTTCGTGTGATCGACGGTGCTCTTGACAGGGCGGCCGAGCTGGGCTGCCCGCCGCTGACGGTGGTGGTGCTCGATGCGGGAGGCCACGACATAGCTCTGCAGCGCCAGGACGGCTCGGGGATTCTTCGCGTCGATATTGCGCGCGGGAAAGCGTGGGGCGCATTGGGTATGGGATTCCCGAGCCGCGAACTCGGGGAGCGGGCGCAGAAGTCTCCGGCGTTCTTTGGCGCTTTGACCGCGGTGAGCCAAGGCCGGCTGGTCCCTGCGGCGGGCGGCGTCCTCATCTACGACGAAGGACGCAATATCATAGGCGCCGTCGGCATCAGCGGCGACACATCGGATCGCGACGAGGATTGCGCTCTGATCGGTATCAAGACCGCGGGCTTGCAACCTTAAGCTCGAGCTGAACTGTCGACAATTCCGCTTTAGACATGACGGCCAGCCGAAATTCTTGGCTGGCGTAGTATGCCGATGCCGTCTGCTCCGCGTTCCCCGCCCCGAGGTCTGCTCCCCGACATCATGATCGATCGACGCAACTTCATTCGCGCAGCCGGCGCAGGGATCGCGATGGTTGCGCTCGCCGCCGAGGCACAGCAGCCGACGCGCTTGCCGCGAATCGGCATACTTTTGGCGACGAGGACCGGTGCTGGCGCAAGTGCCGGCGTGGATGTCTTGCGCCAGGGTTTGCGGGAGCTGGGTTATGTCGAGGGGCGCACTGCCGTCATCGAATGGCGATGGTGGGAAGGGAATCCCGAAAGACTTCGTGACATGGTCGCGGAAATGGTGCGACTCAATCTCGACGTCATCGTCGTCGGTGGTTCCGAAGCGACCAAGGCCATGAAGGAAGCAACCCGGTCGATCCCGATCGTATTCGTCGGCCCCAGTTATCCGGTCGAAGAAGGCTTGGTAGCGAGTTTTGCGCGACCGGGCGGCAACATCACGGGGATCACCGTGGCGCAGTCCGACACCGTGCCGAAGATGCTTCAGCTGTTGCGGGATGTCGCCCCGGCACTCACCGACGTTGGCGTTATCTGGAGCCCGGCCAATCCAGGTTCAACGTTTGTCTTCAGGGACACGGAAGCGGCGGCCCGCGCCCTGAAGCTGAAGATTCTGTCCGTGCCCATGGGCAGCACCGCGGACGTGGAGCCTGGCTTGGCGGCAATAGCGCGCGCCCGTCCAGGCGCGCTGATCCTGAACCCGGCCGTGACGCCCATCGCCAACGCACAGCGAATCAGCGAGCTGGCAATCCGGTTGCGAATACCGTCGGTCACACAGGCAAAGGGATTGATGGAACTCGGCCTGCTCATGTCCTACGGCGCGGATCCTCGGGATCTTCAACGCCGCGTCCCCAGCTATGTGGATCGCATTCTCAAGGGCGCAAAGCCCGCCGAAATGCCAGTCGAGCGGCCAACCAAGTTCGAGCTCGCCATCAACATGAAAACCGCGAAGGCGATCGGTTTGACGATTCCCCAGGCGCTGCTGCTGCGCGCGGACGAGTTGCTCAAGTGATCACACGCCGCCGTGTGTTGTTGGCAGGCGGCATCGGCATGCTCGTCGCACACCGGCTCAGCATCGGTCAACCGGCTGCGACCATCCGTCGTGTCGGGTGGCTGACGGTCGGATCGGAGGCCAGCGTCGCCTACCTGCTCGCGACGTTAAAGCAGGGAATGCATGATCTCGGCTGGCAGGAAGGGAAGAATATCGAGTATCGAATCGTCTACGCCGATGGCAATGTGAACCGGCTGGATGCCTTGGCCAGCGAAGTGATGAGCCAAAAAGTCGACGTGATCGTGGTCGGAAGCGCGCCGGGCGTGCGCGCGCTTCAGCGGGCGACGAAGACAATACCGATCGTCATAGCGAACGTCGTTGATCCAGTGGGCAACGGGTTTGTCGCAAGCCTGGCCAAGCCGGGCGGAAACATCACTGGCATTGCCAACCTGTACGACGAGGTCCTGGGCAAGCTGATTGGGGTCGTGCATGAGGTTGCGCCCAGTGCCCGGCGCGTCGCCATCGTGTTGAACGAAACAAATCCCTTGCATCCCGTGTTCTGGGCCGCTGCCCAGAGCGCTTGCGTCGCGCTGGGCCTCGTTGCGCTGCGCGTTGTCGCCAGCGCACCGACGCAACTCGACGCCGTTGTTGAAGAGATAGCTCGACAACGATCGCAGGCCGTCGTGGTGGTCACGGACGCGATGTACCTTACGGAGCGCGCCAAGTTGCAGGAACTGATGCAGACGACCCGGCTGCCGGTGGCCTATGCGTTGCGCGAGCACGTGGTCGCGGGTGGGTTGCTTAGCTACGGCGCTAACCTCGCTGCGAACTACCGCCACGCGGCGACATACGTGGACAAGATCCTGAAGGGCGCCAAGCCCGCGGATCTTCCCGTCGAGCAGACGACCAAGTTCGAGCTGGTAATCAACCTCAAGACCGCCAAGTCGCTGGGGATCAACATTCCGAAGGACATACTGCTGCGCGCGGACGAAGTGGTTCAGTGATGGACCGGCGTGCTTTCATCCGCGTCGTCGGGGTGAACTTGCTCGGCGCGCCATTCGTGGTCCAGGCTCAGGTCACCGGCCGGGTCTACCGGCTCGGCTATCTTGGCCAAGGTTCGAAATCCAGCAATCTTGCCGACGGAGGGGCGTTTCCAGCGCTCCTGCAGAATCTGCGCGTGCTCGGATACGTCGAGGGGACGAACCTGACGGTCGATTCGCGCTTTGCAGAGGGGCACCCCGAGGCGCTCGCGGGCCTGGCCGCACAATTGGTGCAAGCCAAGCCGGACGTGATCGCGGTCGCAAGCGCAGGGCTCGCAACGGTTGTCCTCGAGCACACCAAGACGATTCCGGTAGTGGCGCTGAATGCCGGGGAGCTCCAGGCCGAACCGGGCGTACGCAGTCTGGCCAGGCCCGGAGGCAACCTGACCGGGATGCAACTCTTCTCGCCGGAAACGATGGGCAAGCGTCTGCAACTTCTGCAGGAGGTCGTCCCCGGGCTTCGTCGAGTCGCCGTGCTGCGCGGCGTTCCGTGGACCCGACCGGGCTATGAGCTGTACCGTGACGCCACCGCAACCGCCGCAGCGAAACTCGGCATTCGCGTTCGCTTCCTGCAATTCGAAGCGATCGGTGATCTGAACAGACTTTTCGACGAGATGGTGCGGGAGCACGACCAGGCGTTGCTCGTCTGGGCGAACCCGCACCTTAACGGCTACCGGAAGGAAATTTTCGATCTGACGATCCGCCATCGGCTGCCGGCAATTTACGACGTTCGGGTCTACCCGCCGGATCTGATCGTCTACGCGGCCAAGCGGGATGATGTCTGGCGCGAAGCCGCGACCTACGTGGACCGCATACTCAAAGGCGCGAACCCGGGAGACCTTCCGATCGGACAGGCGAGAACTTTCGAGCTGATCATCAACACGACGACTGCCAAGGCGCTCGGCCTCACGATTCCTCAGTCGCTGCTGCTGCGCGCGGACGAGGTGATCCAGTGATCGACCGGCGCACTTTTGTCGGCGCAGCGGCGAGCGCGCTGCTCATCTCACCGTTCGCCATCCAGGCGCAGCAGGCGGGGAAAGTATCTCGAATAGGGTACCTCGTGCAAAATAGTGCGGTGATAGCAGCGTCAGCTGTCCGCGTTTCGGGAAGGACTGCGCGAGCTCGGCTGGGTCGAGGGCCAGAACATCGTTATCGAGGCTCGATACGCGGATGGCAATATCGACCGGGTTCCCGCGCTCGTCACCGAGTTGATCCGCCTCAAGGTCGACATCATCGTGACGACGTCGTCCGGAACGACTTGGGCGGCCAAGAGCGCCACCCAGTCGATCCCCATCGTCATGGCGGCGAGTGCCAATGCACTGGGAGAGGGGCTCATCACCAGCCTGGCGCACCCAGGCGGAAACATCACCGGCATGACCTTCCTGGCCGGACCCGAGATAGCCGGCAAACAACTGCAACTGCTAAAGGAAGTGGCTCCCGGCGCCTCCCGCGTAGCGGTGCTCACGAATCCGACCAATCGATCCCACGTAGCCTTCGCAAGGGAAGTGAAGGTCGCAGCTCAATCGCTCGCAGTGCAGCTTCAAGTCGTGGAAGCGTCAAATCCTGAGCAGCTCGAACGTGCCTTCGTCGCAATGACGAAAGAGCATGCCGCAGCGCTTCTCGTCCTGACCGACTCGATGTTCGTCGGCCAGCGACAGCGGATCGCGGACCTCGCGGCGAGAAGCAGGCTTCCGGCGCTGTATAGCCAGAAGGAGTTTGTCGACGAAGGAGGGCTCGTCTCCTATGGACCGAGTCTCGTGGACATGTTCCGCCGTGCCGCTACCCATGTCGAAAAGATCCTGAGGGGCGCCAAGCCCGGCGACATTCCAGTCGAGCAGCCGACGAAGTTCGAACTGGTGATCAACGCCAAGACCGCGAAGGCGCTCGGCCTCACAATCTCGCCATCGCTGGTGCAGCGCGCGGACGAGGTGATCCAGTGATCGCGCGCCGCCGTGTTCTGCTGGCAGGCTGCATCGGCCTGCTCGTCGCTCACCGACAGAGCCGCGGACAGCCTGCCGCGACCATCCGTCGTGTCGGGTATCTGTCGATCGGATCGAAAGCCAGTCCCGCCGATGTCTATGCCGCGTTCAAGCAGGGGATGCACGATCTCGGCTGGCTGGAGGGGAAGAACGTCGAGTATCAAATCGTCTACGCCGATTTCGACGTGAACCGCCTGGATACCTTGGCCAGCGAACTGATCGGGCAGAGAGTCGACGTGATCGTGGTCGGCAACGCGACGACCACGCGCGCGCTTCAGCGGGCGACGAAGACAATCCCGATCGTCATGGCGAGCGTCGGCAACCCGGTGGGCAACGGGTTCGTCGCGAGCCTGGCCAGACCGGGGGACAACATCACTGGCATTGCCACCCTCCAAGACGAAGTGCTCGGCAAGCAGATTGGGGTCCTGCATGAGGTTGCGCCCGGTGCCAGGCGCGTCGCCATTGTGCTGAACGAAAGCAATCCGAACTATCCCGTGTACTGGGCTGCCGCCCAGCGCGCCTGCGCCGGGTTGGACCTCGTTGCGCTGCGTGTTGTCGCGAGCGCGCCAGCACAGCTCGGCGCCGCTATCGAGCAGATTGTCCGGCAACGATCGCAGGCCGTCGTGGTCGTCGGCGACCCCGTCTACCTGAACGAGCGCGTGCAACTGCAAGCGCTGATGCAGGCCACCCGGCTGCCGGTGGCGTATGGGTTGCGCGAGCACGTGGTCGCGGGTGGGTTGCTCAGCTACGGACCTGACCTGGTCGCGACCTTCCGCCATGTGGCGACCTACGTGGACAGGATCCTGAAGGGCGCCAACCCCGCGGATCTTCCCGTCGAGCAGCCCACGAAATTCGAGCTTGTCATCAATCTGAAGACCGCGAAGGCACTCGGAATCGCGATCCCGAAGGACGTTCTGCTGCGCGCAGATGAGGTGATTCAGTAGCGTTATGGGTCGCTCGCGCCTTGGCAAGCGCGCCATAGACGCTGGTAAACTGAGCGCCTACTCCAACCGTAACAATCGCGCCGCGGTCTGTCCGACGATCAAGCCGCGCTCCGCAGTGGTGAGCGCTTCGAGGCGCTCGACATCGCTCACCGGGTCCGCGAGCCCCATGTCGAAACAGTAGTCGCTTCCCAACACCACTCGATCGGCGCCGACCAGTCGTATCAGGTTGGCGTTGATTTCGTCGTTGTGTCCGATCGTGTCGTACGTGAATCGTCTCAAGTACGCGCTCGGCAACTGTTTCATGTGTTTCAGCTCGGGACGCACCTTGGTGCCGTGGTCAAGGCGGCCGATGAGCCAGGGGAACGTCCCACCCGCGTGCGGCAGGTTAATCTCCAGCTTCGGAAATGCGTCCAGCACACCGCCAAAGATCAGCGATGCCGCCGCGACACCGGTATCGTAGGGATTGCCAAGCAGGTTCTTGAGGTAATAGCGCGTCGTCCGCTCGCGGCCGATGGTGTCGATCGGGTGCAGAAAAATCGGCCAGCCCAGTGCTTCTGCCTTCGCATAGACGTCCCAGAACCGTCGATCATCCAGGTCGATATTGTTGACGTGGGTAGCGAGGTACATTCCGCGCATCCCCGGCAGCTTGGCGGCGCGTTCGAGCTCCTTGAGCGCAAGCTCGGGCGCCTGCATCGGCAGCATCGCGAGACCCACGAGCCGGTCGGGATGCCTGGCATGCGCCGCGGCCGCGGCGTCGTTGTAGGCCTGCGAGAGCGCGAGTCCGAATCCGGGCGAGGCCCAATACACCATGGGCGCGGTGAGCGACAAAGCCTGGACGTCCACGCGCTGCCGGTCCATGCCTTCGAGGCGAAGCCCGAGATCGACGAACTGCTCGTCGAAGGCGTTGACGATTCGTTCGGTTCGGATGATGTAGCCGCTTGCCGTGCGCTCGAGCTTCGCTCCTTCGGCGGGACCGTCCCGCTCGAAGAGTTTTAGCCAGTCCGCGGGATACCAATGAGCGTGGATATCGACCACGCGGCGCGTGCGCCTCGGCGCGTGATCGTGTCGATCGGCGGTACCCTCGGTCATCTGCTCATTCCCCGTTACGGTTCGTTGCGTTGCATCGGACGATGATCGTCGCGGCTGCGTCAGCCTCCGGATGTTACCGATCCCGCGCACCGCGTACAAACGGGGGCACGGCGGCGCGCTGCGAACGACCGATGCCGGATTCGTATGGCTCGAATGACGAGGTGGCATTGGTGGGCCGCTCGAACCGGGGGTTATCATGATCGGAAACGCCGCAATTGGCAGAGCAGGCCCGCATGGCATCGGCGCCGATCCGCCAAGGCTCCAAGGAGAATGCAATCATGGATCGACTCGCGGCCCGTCGCCGAATTTGCGCGTTTGATCCGTTGAGCGCAGTGCGGCACTTGCTGCTCGCTGTCGTCGCTCTATTGTCGCCGCTGCAGGCAGAGGCGCAATCCGCCGACACGTATCCGACGCGACCGGTCAAGTTACTGATTCCTTACGCGCCCGGCGGCGCCACCGACATCATTGCACGCCATATTTCGCCCAAGCTGCAGGAAGCGCTCGGCCAACCCTTCGTCGTCGACAACCGCCCCGGCGCTTCCGGCAACATCGCACTCGAGGCCGCCGCGAAGGCTACGCCGGACGGCTACACGCTGGAGGTGGGCAACGTATCCACCAACGCGATCAACGAAAGCACGTTCGCCGAGGTGATGCAGACGCGGCCGTCACGCGACCTCGTCGGCATTTCGAAGCTGGTCGAGATTCCGCATGTCCTCGTCGCGGCTGCGTCGTTTCCTCCGAATTCGGTCGCCGAAATGATCGAGTGGGCGAAACGCAATCCGGGCAAGCTCAACTACGCATCCGCCGGACTCGGCACGTATCCACAGCTCGACATGCTGCGCCTGCTGAAGGCTGCCGGCATCGAGGCGACGCACATACCCTACAAGGGCGGCGCCGGCCAGATGCTTCCGGCGCTTATATCAGGCGAAGTCCAAGTCTCGTTCATCAACCTCGCTTCGACGATCGAGCAAATCAGGGCCGGGCGGCTGAAGGCGATCGCGACCACGATGCCGACACGGGTGGCGGAATTGCCAAACGTCCCCACGATGGCGGAGCAGGGCTTCCCCGGCAT
>DATMNH010000364.1:0-34518 GCA_035568975.1 Casimicrobiaceae bacterium | reverse complement strand
TGCGAAGAGCATCCGCAGACATTTACATGGCGTGAAAGAGATCGATTTCAGATTACAACCCTCTCGCCATTGGGACTGCTCTGAAAAATCCAGTTTCCTCCGCTTCGGAATGACGCACCTGTCGCGAACGTGTCCTCCATGAATTGGAGGTAGGTGCACATACCCTGTTCGACCTTTGCGAAGACGGCGAAGGGCGATGTCACGACCTTGGACAGAACGGTCGATTTGTAGGTGAACCGACCGAACATCGCGGCGTACTCATCGGAACCAAACAGCGCGTGCGGTTCGAAGGATTGGACTTCCCAATATCGGCCTACGTCGACGAAGGTCTTAACAATGCTCTCAGGCCCTCGAGACGTCCCGGCCCATGGCATGATCTTTTTTAGGTCCGGATTGTCGTAGTTGAGCGATACATACGTGACATCCGGAGTAACGAGGGATCGAACGTGGTCGATATCGGTTGGATTCTTCAGTATCGAGGACAGGACCTCGGTTGGGCTGAGCATCGGATCACTCCTTACTGCCACAGGGACAATCGGCACCACCTGACGTGGTCAGCGTATAGCAACGGCAAGACGCGCAGTAGAGCGCAAGCGATCGTCGGTACGCCAAAGACCTTGGCTGTCTTGGCCAAGCCAACTAGGTTATCTGACCAGCAGAGTCCGATCGATATTCTTCACACCGGCGAATTGAAGGGGCTGATGGTCGATGAGTATCATCGTGCAGTTGTCTGGGGCGAGCAGGTTGCTCACTCCCGTGTAGCGGGTTGAGTAGCTCATGACTCTTCTCTCTCGTAGCGCCATTCAGAACATTCCGTTTGGATTGGCGCGGGGGATGTTCGGCGCGATCAACGGGGCCGAGTTTTTCGGATCACCGACCAGTTGCAAGGTGTCCCAATGCTCTATGGCCTTTCCATCGGCGTCCATTTTGTAGATGTCGACACCGGCGATCCCCGTATCCTTCGGCTCGTCGTTGAACAGATTCAAGAAATTCACGTGAGCCCACACATAGTCGCCGACGGCGATGATGCGGTGGACGACAACGCGGGCGCGGGCGCGTTCCCGGGTGATCTTACCAAAAAATTGTCCCAGTGCGACGGAGCCGTCCGGAATCAGCGGGTTGTGCTGAATGTACGCCGGACTGACGAACTTGGCCGTTCCCTCCTCCGACTTCTTCTGGTTGATCATCAGTTCGTAGAGGACAAGAACGTTGTCCTTATTACGAACGGCACGGCTTTTATTGGAGTCGACGAGTACGATCATGGTTACCCTCCTCTAAGACTTGACTCCGAAACCGGCGGTGAGGCCGGCCCCATTACGATTCCAAGCCGACCATATGGAGGCGAATCGCGTCCTGTTCGGTATCGGATTTCTCACGGACCAGCCGGAGAATCTCTTCGGCGTCCGCCCCCACTGCTCCCCGGCTCGGCGCGGGTACCTGCTCAGCAAGCTCGATAACGCGTCTGGCAGCCGAGGTTGAGTCCAACCCGCTGCCCTGCATCTTATTGAGGGTTTTCGCAAAGGCATCGAAAGCTTTCCCGTACAACTCGCGCTGCTCCGCGGTCATGCGTTCGGCGACTCGCTTGAGGGCCGTGGCCGTCTTGGCCGGCCCACCAGTTCTCATATTGCCGGCCACTGCCAAAACGACATCGATGCCAAACGGCTTCAGCTCCGCGCGGTAGACGGCGGCAAGCGCGTCGAAAGCGGCCTTTGATGCGCCAGATGGACCGTTGAATGGAAACGGCAAAGTTGCTGTCATCGTACTGACCTGGACGATGCGACCGCGTGCCTTTCGCAACGCGGGGAGAAAGGCATTCACAACGGCGAGAGCGCCGAAGACATTGACTTCGAATTCATGCCGGATGGCGCTAAGCGGCAGAACCTCCAGGGGTCCGGGCGTCAGGATTCCAGCGTTGCTGATCAGAAGATCGAGTCCAGCCTCATTCTCTGTTGCGACTTCGCTTGCCCAAGCCCTGACGGCAGCTTCAGCTGTAATGTCGCATTGGCTCAGGGTTACCACCCCACCCGACGCTTGTTTGAGGTCCGCGATCTCCTCTGAGGACATTGCCGTTCCGAAGACGCGGTAGCCTTTCGCCGCGAGACCGAGCGCAATGTCCCGGCCGAGCCCGCTCCCCGCGCCGGTGATTGCGGCAGAACGCTTTCTCTGTCCACTCGTGCTCATGTTCCTCCTTGTCGTCAACTCAGCAGGGCAGCGTCCGCTTCGTCTACCCTCACGCCCATCCTCAATCGTCGCGGCTCCACGGCGACGTCTCAGTATTTTCTGCTCACCTCGTTGCCTGAGCGTATGGTCCGCCAAGGCACCTCTGATTTTCTTGCGTGATATTTGATAGGAATGTCGTAATTGTGATAGCGTGGATACCGCGACGCCGTCCGAAGTAATCGTAGAAATTGCCCAAAACCGATGAACCAGCGATTGGTCTCGGCTTCCCGACTTGCGGATCTTCTGCCTGCTCCGCCGAAGACGTTAGCAGGGACGCCGTTTCCTGTGCATGTGGTCGATGCGACACCGCTGCGAGCATCGACGGCCTTTGCCGATCCCGTGCTGGGTTTGTACACGTCCGGCAGGCATCGTATTCGTCGAAAAGCAGGCGGTCGATTAGCCGAGGGATGGACCGATCCGGGTACAGTCAATATCACTCCCGCCAATGTCTACGGGACGTGGGAGGCGGACGGACCTTCTCACGCCATTGTGTTGTTCGTACCCGACGCTTTCTTGTCGCATGTGATCGCGGAACATTGGGAGGCTGATCCACGGCGCGTCGAGATTATTCCGCAATTCCTCGTGCGTGATCCGGTGATCGAAGCCGTCGTGACTCGGCTCGCGGTCGAGGCTCAGGAGGGCTCCCCATCCGGAACACTCTATGCAGAGAGCGCATGCGAGTTCTTGGCGCATCACATGATCCAAGCGTATTCGTCATTGTCGAGGCCGCCCCCGCGACCTTCTGGCGGATTGTCGGCGCACCGCATCAAAGTTGTCGTGGATTACATAGAAGAAAATCTCGCGAAGCCAATCGCTTTGCACGAACTCGCCGCGCTGGCACGTGTGAGCGTGCGCCACTTTGAGCGTGCGTTTCGCCAGAGCCTAGGCGTGCCGCCACACACCTACGTGTTAGAAAAGCGTCTGTCTGCCGCGCGTGACCTGCTCCTTAGTCAACCGACACTCACCATTGAGCGGATCGCTCAGCGGGTGGGGTTCAGCAGCCCAAGCCATCTCGCGTCGGCTTTCCGTCGTCAGATGGGATACTCGCCCGCGACATTTCGACGGACGCACACGTAGCTCTCCGCCGGGTAACGACCCGCGTTAGCAGCTTCCGGCAAGAGGAAACCTTCGAAGAGCTCGCGCACGCTATCGCCGTCGGTTGAGCGTGCAACACTGGTCATTAGAGTTGGGTCTATTAAGTCGGAACATCTGTGCGGCCAGGGGCGTTAATTGCCATTAAGTGCCAAAAAACTGACCCAACCGAGAAACACTTAAGTACTTGATTGCCGTTCTGATTTCGACCTCGGAATCGACGGACTGTTAATCCGCAGGTCCCAGGTTCGAGCCCTGGTCGGGGAGCCATCCAGCTTGGTTCATGGCGATAGCACCCACTAACTGGTCTACTTGATCCGTCGCTCTCCGGCAGCGACCCACGCCGCCTCACTGCCAACGCCTTCGATACCCCGCCTGATCTGTCGAGGATACTTCTCCCAACCCGTCGCTGAACTTCGCGCTCCCGCGGCGTCGAAATGGTGCCATCGAGCAGCGCTGCTGCGTATTGTGCCATCGGCGTGCATCATCGGCTTCATCGACTGTTGCGCGAGAGCTCTGCCTGCAGAAAGCGCCGTACCGCGGGATCCGATTCGAGGCCGATGGCGCGCTGGTAGGCTTCGATGACTGCTTGCGCGTTGCCGGTACGCGCCAGCAGAGCTGCGCGCGCGGCCCAGTAGGGTTGATACTCGGCAAGTTGGGAATCGTCCTTCAGCGAATCGAGCGCCGCAAGCCCCTCGGCCGCGCCACGCGCGCCACCCAACTGTTCACTGAGGGCAACGGCGCGATTGATTGCCACCACCACCGACCCTGTCATCGCGAGCAGCGCATCGTAGAGCGCGACGATCGCTGCCCAGTCGGTTACGCCGGTGAGGCGCCGTGCCGCGTGCGCCGACTGCACCGCGGCTTCGAGCTGGAAGCGGCCAGGCGCGCCCAAGCGGCTCGCCGAAAGGAGCAGCGCCTCGGCCTCGTCGGTGAGGGCGGCGTCCCAACGCGCCGGGTCTTGCGCGGCGAGCGGTACGAATCCTCCCTGGGCATTTCGCCGCGCATCGCGTCGCGCCTCGGCGTGCAGCATCAGCGCGAGGAGTCCAAGGGCTTCGGGCTCCTGCGGCAGTAGCGACGCAACAAGGCGTCCGAGCCAGATCGCTTCTTCCGCCAATCCTCGGTTGCGCGCCTGCGTGCCGGCGGGATCGGACCACCCTTCGCTGTAGATCGCGTAGATCGCATCGAGCACCGCGTCGAGGCGCTCGGCGAGCTCGTCCTGCTCCGGCACACGGAATGGAATTCCCGCCTGACGGATGCGGCTCTTCGCGCGCACGAGACGCTGGCTCATCGTGGACGGCGCCACCAGGAACGCAGAAGCGATCGTCGCGGCGTCGAATCCGAGCACCACCTGCAGGATGAGCGGTGCGCGCACGCCAGCATCGATCGCCGGGTGCGCGCAGGCGAACATGAGTCGCAAACGATCGTCAGGAATCGCGGCCACGCTCTCCTCATCCTCGACTTGGTTCGCGAGAAGCTCCAGCGTCGGAATCGCCTCCTCGCCGGTGCGCCGGCGCCTCGCGGTATCAAGGAGCTTGCGCCTGGCCACCGTCAGGAGCCATGCCTCGGGCACGCGCGGGATGCCGCTGCGCGGCCAATCGGCGAGCGCAGCCGCGAAGGCTTCGGCGAGCGCGTCTTCAGCCCCCGCGACATCGCGCGTGCGCGCGGCGAGAAACGCAACGAGCTTGCCGTAACTCGCGCGCGCCACCGCCTCCGCGGTCTTCGCTACATCGGCCAGATGGGGCGCACCTCGACGGCGCCGTGCTGCGCGCCGGGGCAGCGCGCAGCCCACGACAGCGCGGCGTCGAGATCCGGCGCCTCGATAAGGTAGTAGCCGCCAAGCTGCTCTTTGGTCTCGGCGAATGGCCCGTTTACGACGTTCTTCTTGCCGTTCGGTGCTCGCACCGTGGTCGCCTCCGACGTGGGGCGCAGGCGGTTGCTGCCGACCAGCACGCCGGCTTTCTTGATGGCCTCCGTGTAGGCCGTGTAGGCGGCCAGCATCTGACTCGACGCCTCCTTAGGCGCGTTCAGCATGGCGGACTCGTTTCCGTAGATCATCAGCAGGTATTGCATGCTCGTCTCCTTATCGATGTCGCGGCATCATGTGCCGCCATGACAATGACGTTCGGCAAGGCCGCATTTCGACACTCAGCCCGTGACTGCGTAGAAGAGGACTTGTTCGACCTTGATTTGCGCTTTTCGTTGAGAAGGGAGAGCCAGGCCGCCGGCAGCGTCATCTTAGCCCCGCCAAACGGGCCGCCGGTCGCCTGTCGCGGGCAACATGCGCCGCTACGACAATGACGCTCGGGGAAAGGCGAATTCGACAGCTCTGCGTTTGGAGGCCGTCCTTTTTTGTCACCTCAGCAGCCAAAAAGAACGCGCGCAACTTCACGGCAACAACTCAGTCTGGTGGAGTACCGGTCCTTAGCGCGCGATAGACGATCAACCGAGTGGTTGCAATAATCTGAAGCTCTAATGCAGGACTGACGCGCACATGCGAGGTAGCACTTGTGGATATTTCGCACGTAGGTCGTCGTCTCGATCCCGATCTGCTTGGCAGTGCTTTACAACCGCCTCGAAGACATACAAATAACTATAATTCCGGGATCCCGGAAACTGGAAAATCCAATGGAAACAGTCAAGCTAGGCAAGAAAGGGCAGATGTCGATCCCGAAGGGCATTCTCAAGCGCCTCGGGCTCGAGGGTGACGTGACGCTGCTTGTTGATACGACTCCCGACGGTGCAATCGTGTTGCGTCCGGCGGCGGTTTACCCTATCGAGATCTATAGCGATAAGCGCATCCGGGAATTCGACGCGGCCGACCGCATTGATGCGAAGACTGCAGCTCGTCTCGCGCGGATCCTGAAGCGCAAGTGAGGCGCTTCTTTCTAGACGCCAATGTGATCTTCATGGCGGCGCACAATCCCGACGGTAATAGTAGGGCGCTGTTCAGACTTGCGGCCCAACAGCAGCTTGAGCTGGTCTCGTCCCGCTACGCACTGGAAGAGGCTGCGCGCAATATCGCCGTCAAATTTCCTGAATGCGTGGCGGAATTTAACACCTTAATAGCTGGCCTTCTACTGGTGGCCGAACCAAGCCAAGCGGAAATTCAGCTTGCCGCAACTCGCAGCCTACCGGACAAAGACGTTCCGATCCTCGCCGGGGCGATGGCGGCTAGAGCCGCGGCGCTGGTGACGGGCGACCGGCGTGACTTCGGACATCTTTATGGGACAACTGTAGAAGGGGTTGCGATATTGACACCTGCCGAGGCGGTGTCGAATGCCTTGAGTTCACGGGTTGCGAAATGAGGCAGGCGACCCCGCTCCCACATTCCGCACATCTCTCGACGCAATGCCGCGCCGTTTCTCCGGACCCTTAGAATCTCACCGGAATTTGGTGCATGAGGCCCGGTAATATTGCGATACCGAATTGATCCTCCCTAGGGGAAAACACCCGAAATTAGCCGAAAATATTACCGGCCGTTTTGGCCAAGATCATTGACTGGCGCGGCTTTCCGGGCAACGACCGGACGGACTGTTAATCCGTAGGTCCCAGGTTCGAGCCTGGTCGGGGAGCCAATATCCACGCGGGCTCATTCGATGGATTCGGGTGTGACAATGCGCCCGTTCGTCGCTCCGCATATTCAATAGTTTGGGAGTTGGCCGTGTCACACTCGCTGTGACACGCGGGCGCATTCCTGCCGGTTCTCGTTACGCGCTAAGCGCGCCGCTTTGGCCCGCGCGCGCGCGCCTCCGACGCCCGGCCGCTGAACTGCCGCCGATACCATCGTGAAAAGCCGCTCGGCGCCGCGAAGCCGAGCAGCGACGACACCTCCGCGAGCGAACGCTCGCGGTCCTTCAGGTAGCGTTCGGCGAGCTCCCGGCGGACCGTGTCGACGATGCCGGAAAACGTCTGTTGCTCGCAGGCCAGGTGACGGTGGATGGTGCGCCGGTCCACGCCCATGTGCTGTGCCACGCGTTCGATCGTGCACGCACGGCCGCCGAGCAGCATCGCGACCAACTCCCGCACCTGCCTCGACATGTCACCCGCGGAGCCCGTGAAGCTCGCTTCCAGCAACTGGCGCGCGTACTTCGCCATCGCGGGGTCGGCGTTGGGATTCGGCAGGTCGAGGTCGGTGCGCGCGCATACGATGCCGTTGAAGTCGTGTCCGAATTCCACGTTGCGACCGAACACGCGCTCGTGCACCGAGCGGTCGGCGGGGGCCTCGTGCGCGAAGCAAACGCGCCGCGGTCGCCACTCCGAGCCGAGCAGCGTGCGCAGCATCCGGCAGGCGACGCCGATCGCGAGCTCCGTCGACTGTCGCACGGGTCCCGCACGGCCGATGATCAGTTCCTCGCGCAGCACGACGACGTCGCCGGCTTCCTCGATCGCGAGCAGCAACGCCTCGTTGAGCCGTCGCCCGTAATGCGCGAACGCCTCGACCGCGAGGCGCAGCGTCGGCTGCTCGCGCACCAGCAGCCCCAGGGGACCGAGATTGGAAAGGCGCCGCGCTTCGGCCATGAGCAGTCCGAACGCCTCAACGCCGCTGCGCTCCGCGGAGACCTCCAGCAGGCGGCGCACCGAGTCGATCGGAATCTTGATTTCCGGGTCTTCCAGGCAGCGTTGCGGCAGATCGAATTCCCGCAGCATGCGGCCCGGGTCCAGGCCGGCTCGCCGCGCGACGTCGGCGTAGTGTGTGAGGCTCGCGCTACGGATCAGCCCTGGCATGAGCTCTTTCGGGGTGTCCCGAAAAGATAAGGGTATGTCACCGCGGATCAATTGGCAATCCGCCTTGTTGGCAGACAATGCACCGCATCGAGCAACGCGCCGACTCGAGCGCAAGACACTCGACGGCCAATCAGCATGGTTCGCCCTGGAGCAACGGAATTCGGACAATGAGCATCGCGATTCACCCCGCAGCCTACGACCCCGCCGACCATCGTCCGGCGCCGCGGCGCTACGCCTGGTCGGTCTTCGCGATCATCTTCGCGCTGATGGTCGTCGACTATGTCGATCGCCAGGTCGTGGTTTCGATGTTCCCTCACCTGAAGGCGCAATGGGACCTGTCGGACCGCGAACTGGGCGCCCTGGTGTCGATCGTCTCGATCACCGTCGCGCTGGGCGCGGTGCCGCTGTCGTTCCTCGCCGACCGGTGGAGCCGGGTGAAGAGCATCTTCCTAATGGCGCTGGTGTGGAGCCTCGCGACCATCGCCGCGGCATTCGCGGGCAGTTACACTCAATTGATGGGCGCGCGCAGCGTCGTCGGTCTCGGCGAAGCCGCGTACGGGACGGTGGGCGCGGCGCTGTTGGCGAGCCTGTTCCCGCTGCGGATGCGGAGCACGGTGCTCGGCGCGTTCCTCGCCGCCGGAATGTTCGGATCCGTGCTGGGAGTGATACTGGGCGGATTCATCGCCGAGCGCTGGGGCTGGCCGGCGGGATTCGGAGCCGTCGGCATCCCCGGGCTCGTTCTCGCGTTCGTGTTCCTGTTGACCGTCCGCGACTACAAGACCGTGGCGCTGCCCGTCGGCGGGACAGGCGAAGCGACGCCCCGGATGACGGCGCGCGCCGTGGTCGCCGAGTTGCTCCGCCCGCGCACCGCGCTCATTACCTGCATCGGTGCTGGACTGAACCTGCTGGTGGTTTCCACGATGTACGCCTGGTTGCCGAGCTACTTCAACAGGTACTACGGTCTCGCGCCGGATCAGGCGGGCCTCAAGACGGGCGTCGTCGTACTGGTCGGCGGCATGGGCGCCCTGCTCTGGAGCGTGGTCGCCGACCGTCTCACCGCGCGCCTGCCCCGCGCCAGGCTGATCGTGCCGGCGATCGCGGCGATCGTGACGACTGCATTCATGCTGACGGCTTTCGCGGGCTTTCCGCCGGGGCCGATGCAGTTCGGCCTGATCATCGCCGGTAGCCTCGTCATGGCCGGCAGTATCGGTCCGACCGACGCGGTCGTCATCGACGTCATCCACCCGGCGCTGCGGGCCACGGGAGCATCGATCCTGTCGGTGACGCGAAACCTGTTCGGGCTTGCGGGCGGTCCGCTCCTTACCGGTGCCCTTTCCGACGCCTACGGATTGCAGTTCGCGATGACCGTGGTGCCACTGTTCGGCCTGCTCGCCGCGGCGATGTACATGCTCGCCGCGCGCACTTATGTTGCCGACCTCAAGAGCGTGGAGCGCGTCGAGCCGGCGCTCGGGCGTGAATTGAAGCCCCAGGCGGCGTGACCCATGAAGACCGACAACAAGGCCGCAGTGAGCAAGTCACCGAAATCCCGGCCGCTCCGCGGGCGCAAGGAGAAGGAGGCCTCCGGCAACTGGAACCCCGACTGGGAGCCTTTCGCGAAGCTCGATCCCGCGTGGACCGACAAAGTGATCGCGATGACGATCACGCCGGCCATCGCGGGCGTGCTCGATTCGAAGACGATCGAGCTGATCGGCATCGCGATCGACGTCTCGTGCACGCACATGTACGCGCCCGGCGTCCGCCGGCATATCCAGCGCGCGCTCAAGGTGGGCGCGACGCGCGAGGAAATCACCGCCGTGCTGCAGCTCGCGAGCATGCAAGGACTGCACAGCATGTGCCTCGGCGCACCGATCCTGCTTGACGAGCTGGAAGCCCGCGACCGGCGCAACGGCTGACCTTCATTCAACCCGACACCGCGCAAACTTCCTAAGGAAACGCACATGAACTTTCTCGACGGATCCCTGTTCCCCGAAAACCAGGACAAGCTCGTCATAACCGTCGCCCCCTACGGGCCCGAGTGGATGCCTTCCGACTTCCCCGAGGACATTCCGGTGACGATCGACGAGCAAGTGCAGAAGGCGGTGGACTGCTACAACGCCGGCGCCACCGTGCTGCACGTGCACGTTCGCGAGCTCGACGGCAAGGGCTCCAAGCGCCTGTCCAAGTTCAACGAGCTGCTCGGGCACCTACGCGTCGCGGTGCCCGACATGGTCCTGCAGGTGGGCGGCTCGATCTCCTTCGCACCGGAAACGGAAGGCGCCGCCGCCAAGTGGCTGTCCGACGACACGCGCCACATGCTCGCCGAGCTCGATCCGAAGCCCGATCAGGTGACGGTGACGGTCAACACCTCGCAGATGAACGTCGTTGAGCAGATGTGCGAGGCCGACCTCGCCGGTACGTCGCTGGCCGAGCCGGCCAACTACAACGCGTACCGCGAAATGACGGTTCCAGGCGGTCCAGGCTGGGCCGAGGAACACGTCAGGCGCCTGAGCGCCGCTGGCCTCCAGAGCGCGTTCCAGTTCTACAACATCAACTCCTTCGAGACCGTCGAGCGCATGATCCGCCGCGGCGTCTACAAGGGACCCCTGGTTATGAACTGGGTGGCCATCGGCGGCGGCATGGACGCGCCCAACATCTACAACCTGGCCAACTTCATACGCGCCACACCCGATGGCGCCATGCTCACGCTCGAGAGCAGCATGCTCAACACACTGCCCGTCAACATGATGGCCATCGCGATGGGGCTGCATGTGCGCTGCGGCATCGAGGACAATCTCTGGACTCAAGACCGCAGGGCAAAGATGAGCTCGGTGAAGCAAGTCGAGCAGCTAGTGCGCATCTCGCGCGAATTCGGTCGCGAGGTGGCGACCGGGATAGAGGCGCGCCAGATCTGCAAGATCGGCACCTTCTACGAAAGCGTCGACGAGACGCTGGCGAAGAACGGCTTTGCCCCGAACCGTAAGGCGAGCACGCGCGGCACGTCGCTGCGCGCGGTGGCGTGACGGCGAACGACACACGAGGACGATGACCATGGCGCAGGCGATCCGGTTTCACAAGGCGGGCGGGCCCGAAGTGCTCGAGCTCGAGGAGATCGCCGTCGGCGAACCCGGGCCCGGCCACGCGAAAATTCGCCACATCGCCGTCGGCCTCAACTTCGCCGACACGTATTTCCGCAGCGGCCTCTATCCGATCCCGCTGCCGAACGGCATCGGGGTCGAGGCGTCGGGCGTGGTCGAGGCAGTGGGCGAGGGCGTCACGAACGTCGCGCCCGGCGATCGCGTGACCTACACGGGATTCCTCAACACGCTCGGGGCCTACAGCACCGAACGGATCATCCCGGCGGCGCCTCTGATCAAGCTGCCGCCAGCAATCTCCTGCGAAACGGCGGCGGCGATGACGATGCGCGGGCTCACGTCGGCGTACCTGATGCGTCGCATCTGGCCGTTGCAGGCGGGAGACACGATCCTGCTGCACGCCGCGGCGGGCGGCGTCGGGCTGATCGTATCGCAGTGGGCGAAGCTGCTGGGGCTCACCGTCATCGGCACGGTGTCGACGGACGAAAAGGCTGCGGTCGCGCGGGCGCACGGCTGCGATCACGTGCTCGTCACCCGTCGCGACGACATCCCCAAGCGGGTTGGCGAGTTGACGAACGGCGTCGGCGCGACGGTCGTCTTCGACAGCGTCGGCAAGGACACGTTCGCCGCCTCGCTCGCTTCGCTGAAACGGCGCGGCCTGCTGGTGTGCGTGGGCACGGCCTCGGGACCGGTCCCGCCGATCGACGCGACGCAGCTCGCGGTCAAGGGCTCGGTGTTCGTCACGCGGCCGGCGCTCGCTGACTACATCGCGGATCCCGCGGAGAAGAGCGCGCTCGCCGGCGAGCTGTTCGGGCATGTCGCCGCGGGCCGGATCAGGATCGAGATCAACCAGCGCTACCGGTTGCAGGACGCCGCGGACGCGCATCGCGATCTCGAAGCGCGCAAGACGACCGGTTCGTCGATTTTCGCGATTTGATTCGCCGCTGCCGAACGTTCACCGGAGGAGCAACGGACATGACGAATGCAACCGCACCCACACAGGCGACCACGCGCGGTTCCATCAAGGTCGAGCCGCTGACGTGCACGATCGGCGCGGAGCTCTCCAACGTGAGCCTCGGTGCCGCCTCGCGCGACGCCGGGCTCGTCGCCGAAATACGCGCGCTGCTGCTCGAGTACAAGGTCCTGTTCTTTCGTGATCAGGACATCGCTCGTGCCGAGCACGTCGCGTTTGCGCAGCACTTCGGCAAGCTCGAGGACCATCCGGTCGCGGGCAGCGATCCCGACAACCCGGGGCTGGTGCGAATCTACAAGTCCCCCGACGGCCCCATCGACCGTTACGAGAACGCGTGGCACACCGACGCAACGTGGCGCGAGAAGCCGCCGTTCGGGTGCGTGCTCCGCTGCGTCGAATGCCCGCCGGTCGGCGGCGACACGATGTGGGTCAACATGGCCGCGGCCTACGAGCGCCTGCCCGAGCACGTCAAGACGCAGATCGCCGGCTTGCGCGCGCGGCACAGCATCGAGGCGACCTTCGGTGCCGCGATGCCGAACGAAAAGCGGCTTGCGCTGAAGGCGCAGTTTCCGGATGCGGAGCACCCGGTGGTGCGAACGCATCCCGAGACCGGCGAGAAGATTCTCTTCGTCAACGCTTTCACCACCCACTTCACGAACTTCCACACGGCGGCGAACGTTCGCTTCGGCCAGGACTACGCGCCGGGCGCGGCGAACCTGCTGGGCTACCTGATCGGCCAGGCGCAGATCCCCGAGTACCAGGTCCGCTGGCGCTGGAAGCGCAACAGCGTGGCGTTCTGGGACAACCGGTGCACGCAGCATTACGCCGTGATGGATTACCCGCCTTGCCACCGCAAGATGGACCGCGCCGGCATCATCGGCGACACCCCGTATTGATCACCGGAGTCCTCTGATGTATCGGCATTTGCTGGTCCCGCTCGACGATTCACCGCTCGCGGTGGACATCGTTCACCAGGCCGTCACGCTCGCCAAGAAACTCGACGCGAAGGTGACGTTCTTCCACGCGCAGGCGGACTACGGCGCGTCGAGCATCGGCGCGCTCGAGCGCGTGATGTCGCCCGCGGCGTTCAACGAGCACGTGGCGGGCGAAGCGCGGGCGATCCTGGCCAAGGCCGAGGTGGTCGCACGGGTCGCCGGCGTGCCGCACGACTCCGCGGTCATGACGAGCGATCGGCCGCACGAGGCCATCCTGAATGCCGCCGAGGCACGCGGATGCGACCTGATTTTCATCGCTTCGCACGGCCGCCGCGGCATCAAGGGGCTGATGCTCGGATCGCAGACCCAGAAGGTGCTCCAGCAGGCCACCATTCCGGTGCTGGTGTCGGCGGTCGAAAGCAATCTGCCGGCCGCGGAGACGCTCGCGCCGCTCACGACGATCCGCGACGAGCACCGCTCGCTTGCGGCGGTCATTCACGCGCTCGAGTACGTCGCGCGCCAGGCCCGCGACCTCGGAGTGCCGCCGTCGTTTTCGCTGCTGCGCGCCATGCTGTATTACATCGAGGCGTTTCCGGAGAGGCTGCATCATCCGAAGGAAGACGCGTACCTGTTTCGCAAGCTGCGTGAACGGACCAGCGAATTCGACGCGACGCTCGATGAGCTGGAGCGCCAGCATGTCGACGGACACCGGCTCGTGGAGGAACTGGCGCGCAGCATCGACGCCTACGAGGCAGACCCAGAGCGCGGCTTGACGGGGTTCTCGACGGCGGTCGATCGCTTTTCGGCGGCGCAGATCCAGCATATGTTGCTGGAAACCAAGGTCATCATCCCGGCCGCGCGTGTGCACTTGACGAGCGAGGACTGGGCGGAAATCGCCGCCGCGTTCGCCGGGAACGGCGATCCGCGCTTCTCGGCGGACACCGACGAGGAGTTCCGCGAGCTCTTCGCCCGGATCATCAACCATGCGCAGGCGCAAGCCGCCGCCACGCCGGCACGCGGCTGAACCGTTGCGCGTTCGCTGACCACCCGACAAAGAGGCAGACGCCATGTCGCGCGCGCTCCGCGCGACTGGGATCGTTGTGATTGCAATTCGATAAACCACCAGGGAGACGGAAGACAATGCAACACCTGACGACAGGCGCTTCGCGCGCCGCAGCACATCGACGAAAGGCGGTAACGCTCGCCATCGCGGCGGCGTTCGCCGCGTCCGGCGCCGTGCAGGCGTTCGAGATCGACACCGGCAATCCGGACGTGCAGATGCGCTGGGACAACACGGTTCGCTACAACCTCGGGATGCGCGCGCAAGACCAGGACAAGGCGATCCTCGGCAGCCCGAACTACGACGACGGCGACCGCAACTTCGGCCATGGATCGATCGTCACCAACCGCGTCGACGTGCTCTCCGAGTTCGACTTCGTCTACAAGCGGACGCTGGGGTTCCGCGTGAGCGGTGCCGGTTGGTACGATTTCGCGTACAAAAACCTCGACAACACCTTCGATGCCACGGCCAACACGCTGGTAAACGGACTGCCTGTCGCCGGGGCGCTGAGTCCCTACACCAAGCGCTACGCCAAGGGTGTTTCGGGAGAATTTCTCGACGCGTTCGGCTTTGCGAACTTCGACGCGGGCAACGTTCCGGTCAGCGTCAAGGTCGGCCAGCACACCGTCTTTTGGGGCGACAGCCTTCTGCTGGGCGGCGCGATCCACGGTGTATCGTACGGGCAGAACGCGCTCGACGTCTGGAAGGGCTTCGCAACGCCGGGAGCCGAGGCCAAGGAGCTCTTTCGGCCGCGTGGCGGAATCACGCTGCAGGCGCAGCCGGCGACGGACCTGTCAGTGGCCGCCCAATGGTTCTACAACTGGCAGGCGGATCGGATACCCGAATCGGGCAGCTATCTCACCATTCAGGACCCGCTCAACTTCGGCGGCGACTCGTTCCTCTTCGGCCCCAATCCGCTCGCCGCATCGATTCCGGGTGCCCCCGCTTACCTGCGCCTGTGGAGAGGGCAGGACATCAAGCCGCCGGCCAACTCCGGCAGCCTCGGCGAGTTCGGCGTTTCGGCGCGTTGGAGCCCGCAGTGGCTGGACGGCACGATGGGCTTCTATTATCGCAACGCGATCGACGTCTTCCCGCAGGCGATGGCCACACCGGGCGTCGCTGCCGTGCCGGCCGCAGCGTGCACGCCACGCGGCGGTGTAGCGCTGCCCGGTGGAGCGCTTTGTTTCATCAATCCCAACGCTACGACGATTGCCGACCTGCAGAAATTCGGCAAGCTGGGACTCTACAACGGCGCCTACGGCGACGACATCCACATCTTGGGCATCACGATGGCGAAGAGCATCGCGGGGGTGAGTGTGGGCGCGGAGCTTTCGTATCGGCAGAACATGCCGCTCGCGAGCGATCCGGTCCAGGTGCTGCCCGCTGCGTTCGTTCCCCTCGTGCCGGGCTCGATTGCCACGACGGCCGTGCCGTCGAAAGGCACGCCGGGCGCGCTGGGCGACACGATGCATGGCCTGATCAACGCCGTGAACATCCTTCCGGCGACCGCGCTGTTCGATACGGCGACGATAGCGGGCGAGCTCACGTGGATGCAATGGCTGAAGGTCACGCAGAACGAGGCCGTGTTCAAGGGCCGCAGCAGCTATACGGCGATCGACAAGCCGTCGAAGAACTTCTTCGGTCTGGCGATCAACTTCACGCCGACCTGGTTCCAGGTCTTTCCGGGCGTGGATCTGCTCGCACCCGTCACGTGGAGCCAGGGCATCTCCGGCAACTCCGCAGTCCTTTTCGGCGGCAGCAAGGATGGCGGCAACTGGAGCGCGGGTGTCGGCGCCGACATCTACCAGAAGTATCGGATCGATCTGAAGTACAACGGTTACTTCGGAAACTACTCGACCACCCCGACTGCGCTTACGCCTGCCGGCGGTGTCATGGGCGTGCCCAACGGTGCCAACGCATCGCTGTCCGATCGCGGCTGGGTTTCGCTCACTTTCAAGACTACCTTTTGAGAAGGAAACGAATCATGTTTCGCAGAACTTTGTTTGCCGCGGGCTTCGCGGCGCTATTTGGCACCGGCGCGCTGGCGGCGGTGTCCGCCGACGAGGCGAAGCAGCTCGGTACGACGCTGACGTCCGTCGGCGCGGAAAAGGCCGGCAACAAGGACGGCACGATTCCCGAGTACACCGGCGGCATCAAGCCGCCCGCGGATTTCAAGGCTGGAAGCGGCTTCCGGCCCGACCCGTTCGCGAGCGAGAAGCCGCGTCTCGTGATCACCGGCAAGGACATGGCCGCGCAGGCCGACAAGCTGACCGAAGGCACAAAGGAGCTCCTCAAGCGGTATCCGACGATGCGGGTCGATGTCTATCCGACGCATCGCACGGTGGCCGTGCCGCAGCGGATTCTCGACAACACCGCCAAGAACGCGACGGGGGCGAAGACCACCGACGGCGGCGTCGCGCTCGATAACGTGCAGGCCGGCTACCCATTCCCGATTCCGAAGACCGGCTCCGAGGCAATCTGGAACCACCTGCTGCGCTACCCCGGACTCGGCTATGACAATTCCCGTTACGAAAACTGGAACGTCGACGCGGCCGGCGTGCCGACGCTCGCCGTGACGGCCGATGCGAACTGGGCGTGGCCGATCTTCGATCCGAAGAAGTCGGGAGTGATCAACGCCACCGATCCCTATTGGCTCGTCAAGCTCCAATACGTCGGGCCGGCTCGTCGCAACGGCGAAGCACTGCTCTGGACCGACGCCGTCAATCCGCTGAAGCAGCCGCGCCGCGCCTATCAATACCTGCCGGGCCAGCGCCGCGTCCGGCTCGCGCCGGACCTCGCGTACGACACGCCGAATCCGGGAGCCGCCGGCGCCGGCACGTACGACGACGTGTCGGTCTTCAACGGCGCGATCGACCGCTTCGACTGGAAGCTCATCGGCAAGAAGGAGATGTACGTTCCGTACAGCAGCTACCGCCTGACGTACCACAAGACGGCGGCGGACATCACGAAGCCCAACCACGTCAACCCGGACTTCGTGCGCTGGGAACTGCACCGCGTGTGGGTCGTCGAGGCGACGTTGAAGCCCGACAAGCGTCACATCTACAGCAAGCGGGTGTTCTATCTCGACGAGGACAGCTGGACGGCGCTCGCCTCCGACCAGTACGACGCGCGCGGCCAGCTCTATCGAGCGAGCTTCGCGTATCCGTCCTACAGCTACGACGTGCAGGCGCCGTTCGGAGACACGACCGCGATCTACGACCTCAGCTCGGGCGTGTACAACATCACCGCGCTGTTCGGGCCGTACAGCGGTCTCAAGTACATGACCGAGCTGCCGCGCGAGAGCTTCTGGTCTTCCGAAGCGCTTGCCGGCGCGGGTCTGCGCTGACCGGATTTCTGTCAAATCTCAAACGCCACACCTGGCGCGGGCGCGAACCGCGTCGCGCCAGGTAGGGCGGGGCGGATATCGACCCTCGAATCATGATCAACTTCCGGATGGCAGTGTCCGCGCTCGGTGTTGCCGCTGCCGCGATGTTTGCGACGCCAGCAAGCGGCGCCGGCTTTGTCGACGTGCTCGACACGCCGGCGCAGATGTCGCCGCTCGCGGCGAAGAGCCTGCTGCAGGCGGTGGCGAAAGCGGGCGACCGACTGGTCGCCGTCGGACAGCGCGGTCATATCCTCGTGTCGTCCGATGGCGGCACGAGCTGGAAGCAGGCGAGCGTGCCGGTCAGCTCGGACCTCACGGCCGTGTTCTTCGTCGGCGACAAGCAGGGCTGGGCCGTCGGCCACGACGGCGTGGTTCTGCACACGGCTGACGGCGGTGAGAAATGGGTGCTGCAGCTCTCCGGCAACGCGGCCAACGAGCTGCTGATGGCCGCGATGGAGCGCAAGGTGGTGGTGGAACCGACATCGGCGGAGGCAAAGAAGCTGCTGGCCGAGGCAAGGCGCTACAAGGAACAGGGCGCGGACAAGCCGTTCCTCGACGTCTGGTTCGCGGACACTCAAGACGGCTATGTGGTCGGCGCGTACAACCTGATCCTTCGCACCCGCGACGGCGGCAGAACCTGGGAGCCCTGGTTCGACCGCACCGACAATCCGAAATTCTTCAACCTCTACGCGATCCGTCCGGCGGCCGGCGGACTCTATATCGCGGGAGAGGGCGGCCTGGTGCTGAAACTCGACGGCGCGGCGCAGCGCTTCCGCGCGTTGACGGTCCCCTACAACGGTAGCTTCTTCGGCGTCGCGGACGCCACACCCGCAGTCGTCGTCTTCGGCCTGCGCGGCAACGTCTACCGCAGCGATGACAACGGCGCGACGTGGACGAAGGTCGACGCCGGACTGCAGGCATCGGTCGTCGGCGCAACACGTACTGCGGAGGGGACCATGCTGCTGGCCGATGCCGGCGGCCGCGTCGCGGCCAGCTCCGACGGCGGCCGTGCGTTCGGCCAGGTGGTGCTCACCATGTCGATGCCACTCACCGGCATCGCCGACGTCGGCGGCGGCAAGCTGGCGCTCGTCGGGCCGCGCGGTGTCGCGCTCTCCTCACTGGCCGCGCGCTGACCGACGTGTTCGCGCAAGGATGATCGACATGGCCGCCGCCTCGACCGAAACCGAGCAGATGCCCGTGGTCCGCGAGCTCGCGGACTTCGACCGGAAGTCGGGCAACCGGCTCGAGCGGCTGGTGTTCAACCACCGGCTGGCGATGGTGATCGTCTGCGCGCTTGTCACGCTGGCGCTGGGGTACGTCGCGGTGACGCGCCTCACGCTGAACGCCAGCTTCGAGAAGATGATTCCGCAGGGCCAGCCGTACATCAAGAACTACCTGACGCACCAGAAGGACCTGCGCGGCCTTGGCAACGCGATCCGGGTCGTTGTCGAGAACGCCGGCGGCGACATCTTCGACCCGCGCTACCTGGAGGCCCTGAAGGAGATCAGCGACGAGTTGATCCTCACCCCCGGCGTGGATCGCGCCTGGGTGAAGTCCTTGTGGACGCCGTCGGTGCGCTGGACCGAGGTGACCGAAGAGGGCTTCCGCGGCGGGGCGGTGATGCCGGATTCGTACAACGGTTCGCCGCAGAGCGTCGAGCAGCTGAAGCAGAACATCGCGCGCTCGGGGATCGTCGGCAGCTTGGTCGCCAGCGATCTCAAATCGAGCATGATCTTTGTGCCGCTCCTCGACAAGGAACCGGGTACCGGCAGGCAGATCGACTACCAGGGTCTGTCGAAGGTGCTGGAGGAGAAGATCCGCGCCAAGTACGAGTTCGCGCGGAACCTCGAGCAGGTGCGCTCGAAGGTGGAGACGCCGCAGGTCAAGGTCCACGTGATCGGGTTCGCGAAGCTCATCGGCGAGCTGATCGCCGGACTGGTGAAGGTGATGGTGTTCTTCGGTGTCGCGGCGCTGATCGCCACCGCCATCATCTACGCCTATACGCGCTGCGTACGCAGCACGGCGCTGGTCATTGCCTGCTCGCTCGTCGCGGTCGTCTGGCAGCTCGGGCTGGTGGCGCTGTTTGGCTTCGAGCTCGATCCGTTCTCGATCCTGGTGCCGTTCCTGGTGTTCGCGATCGGCGTATCGCACGGCGCACAGAAGATGAACGGCATCATGCAGGATATCGGCCGCGGCACGCACAAGCTCGTCGCCGCGCGCTATACGTTCCGGCGGCTGTTCCTGGCCGGACTGACCGCGCTCCTGGCCGACGCGGTTGGCTTCGCGGTGCTAATGGTCATCGACATCCCGGTGATCCGCGACTTGGCACTCACCGCGAGCATCGGCGTTGCTGTGCTGATCTTCACCAACCTGCTGCTCCTGCCTGTTTTGCTCTCCTACACCGGCGTGGGCGCAAGGGCGGCGGAACGCAGCCTTCGTGCGGAGAGGGAAGAGCACCGCGGCAAGGGCCTTGGCGCCGCCTGGGCGTTTCTCGACCGCTTCACGACGCGCAACTGGGCGGCCGGCGCAATCGCGGTGGCGGTCCTGCTGGCGGTGGCCGGCTTCGCGGTTTCCCAGCGGCTCAAGATCGGCGACCTCGATCCCGGCGCTCCGGAGCTTCGACCGGGTTCGCGCTACAACCAGGACAATGCCTACATCACCGCGCACTATGCGCTCTCCTCGGACCAGTTCGCGCTGATCGTGAAGACGGGGAAGGAGGGCTGCCTCAAGTACGAAACGCTGGTCCAAGCGGACCGGCTGGCCTGGGCGCTGCGGCAAGTGCCGGGTGTGCAGACGACGGTTTCGCTGGCCGATGCCGTGCGCCAGATCACCGCCGGCTCCTTCGAGGGCAATCCGAAGTGGCTGACGCTCAACCGCAACCAGGACGTGCTGAACTACGCGGCGCAGCAGGCCTCGGTCAACAACCCCGATCTCTTCAACACCGAGTGCTCGGTCATGCCCGTGATCGCGTATCTCGCCGACCACAAGGCCGAAACACTGGCCCGTGTCGTGGATACCGCCGCGGAGTTCGCGCGGGCGCACGACGACAAGGACCGGAGGTTCCTGCTCGCCGCCGGCAGCGCCGGGATCGAGGCGGCGACCAACATCGTCGTCGAGCAGGCGAACCGCACGATGCTGCTCTATGTCTACGCAGCGGTGATCGTGCTGTGCCTGATCACGTTCCGGAGCTGGCGTGCCGTCGTGGTGGCGGTGGTGCCGCTCGTCCTCACGTCGATCCTGTGCGAGGCGCTGATGGTCGCGCTGGGGATCGGCGTCAAGGTCGCCACACTCCCGGTCATCGCGCTCGGCGTGGGCATCGGCGTCGACTACGCGTTGTACCTGCTTTCGGTGCAGCTCGCGCAGCAGCGCGCCGGCCTGCCGTTGACCGAGGCGTACAAGAACGCCGTCCGGTTCACGGGCAAGGTCGTGGCGCTCGTCGGCGTCACGCTCGCCGCCGGCGTCGTCACCTGGGTGTTCTCTCCGATCAAGTTCCAGGCCGACATGGGCATCCTGCTCACGTTCATGTTTCTGTGGAACATGCTCGGTGCGTTGTTGCTGATTCCGGCGCTATCGTACTTTCTATTGCCGACGTCGATCGTTCGCCGCGCCGTGCGCGCGCCTCATTCGACCAGGAGCATTGCATGAAGTCACTTGCCATTACTCGCACACCTTCCGCCCACGACGCATCGCCTACCGTCGCGCACATCCTCGAGCGGGGTCTTGCCGCCGCCCCGGACCAGGAGGTCGTCTACGGCGATCGGCTGCGCTACGCCTATGCCACGCTGGGCGAGCGCGTGCAGCGCCTCGCCTGCGCACTCGACGCGCTCGGCGTCAAGGCCGGATCCACCGTCGCGATCATGGACTGGGACAGCCACCGGTATCTCGAATGCTTCTTCGCGGTGCCGATGATGGGCGCGGTGCTCCATACGGTGAACGTGCGGATCTCCCCCGAGCAGGTGCTGCACACGATCAATCACGCTGCCGACGACGTGATTCTCGTCAACGCCGAGTTCCTGCCGCTGCTGGAAGGCATCCACGCGAAGATACGCCCGGGCGTCAAGGTCGTGCTGATCGACGATGCCGGCTCGACCGCGCAAAGCAAGCTCGAGTTCGCGGCCGAATACGAGTCGATGCTCGCGCGCGCGACGCCGTCGTACGCGTTCCCCCATCTCGGCGAGGACACGCGGGCGACGACGTTCTACACGACGGGAACGACCGGACCGCCAAAGGGCGTCTACTACAGCCATCGGCAGCTCGTGCTGCACACGTTGGCGACGGCGGCGGTGCTTGCGAACGCGCCGCACGCGACGTTCACCGCGCGCGATGTCTACATGCCGATCACGCCGATGTTCCATGTCCACGCCTGGGGGCTGCCGTACGTCGCGACGCTGCTCGGCGTGAAGCAGGTGTATCCCGGCCGCTATGTGCCGGACGCACTGCTCGGGCTGATCGGCCGCGAAAGGGTCACGTTCTCGCATTGCGTGCCGACGATCCTGCAGATGCTGCTGGGGAGCCCGACGCTTGCCGACGTGGACCTCCGAAGCTGGAAGGTGATCATCGGCGGATCGGCGCTGCCGGCGCCGCTCGCCCGCGCTGCGCTCGAACGCGGCATCGACGTGATCGCCGGCTACGGAATGTCGGAAACCTGTCCGATCCTCACGCTAGCGCATTTGCGGCCGAACATGCTCGACTCGCCGGTCGAGGAGAGCGTGCCGTACCGATGCAAGGCGGGCCGCCCGATCCCGTTCGTCCAATTGCGCATCGTCGACGCGGAGATGAACGACGTCGCGCGCGACGGAGCGAGCCAGGGCGAGGTCGTCGTGCGCGCGCCGTGGCTGACGCAGGGCTACCTCGGCGAACACGAGAAATCGGAGGACTTGTGGCGTGGGGGCTGGCTGCACACCGGCGACGTCGGCGTGATCGATGCGGACGGCTATCTGAAGATCGTCGATCGCATCAAGGACGTGGTGAAGACCGGCGGCGAATGGGTCTCCTCGCTGGAACTCGAGGACATCATCTTGCGGGTGCCGGGCATCGCTGAGGTTGCCGTCGTCGGCATGCCTGACGAGCGTTGGGGCGAACGTCCGGTTGCCCTGGTGGTCGTCAAGCCGGGGCAGAGCGAGCCGCCCACCGCAGAGGCGATTCGTCGCCATGTCGACGCTTGCGCGCAGCGTGGCGCGATCTCGAGGTATGCGGTGCCGGACCACGTGCAGTTCGTGGCGGCCATCCCGAAGACCAGCGTGGGCAAGCTCGACAAGAAGGTGATCCGCGCGACACTGCGAGCCCGGGCCGCGGCGTCGTGAAGCCCGCAAGTCGGGCGATCCGCGAGGATTCCGGCAAGAGCCGATGACCATGAACGACCTCGCCACGCCTACGATCCTGATGGTCCCCGGCCTGCGCGACCACGTGCCTGCGCACTGGCAGACGCTGCTCGAGCAGAAGCTGCCCAATGCGAAATCCGTGCCGCGGATGGAGCGCGACAAGCTGTCCTGCGCAGCGTGGGTCGCCATGCTCGACGAATCGTTGGCGGCGATCGACGGCCCCGTGATTCTCGTGGCGCACAGCGCGGGTGTGATGATCGTGGTCCATTGGGCAATGTGGAATCGGCGATCGATCATAGGCGCGTTGCTCGCGGCACCACCGGACTTCGAGTCACCTTTGCCGGAGGGATATCCAACGCACGATGTGCTTCGAGAGAACGGCTGGTTGCCGACGCCGCGTGCGCGATTGCCGTTTCCGAGCATCGTTGCCGCGAGCGCCAACGATCCGCTGGCACGCTACGAGCGCACCGAGGGTCTGGCGCAAGCATGGGGCAGCAAGCTCGTCAACGTGGGCAACGTCGGGCACCTCAATCCGGCGTCCGGCTATGGCGAATGGCCACGCGCGGAACGCTTCATCCGCGAGCTCGCGGGCTGAGATCACACACTCGGTTCCGTCACGCGCTGCCCGACCGCTTCCGACGGCACTGGGAATGCTGGATGCGATTCATCTTGCTACGGCGTTGCTGTGGAGGGAACAGGCGGGAAAAGACTTGTCGATGGCGACCCACGATGTGACATTGGCCGTCGCCGCGAAGACAAGCGCGTTGCGCGTTAACGGAGCGTCAGCCAGCCTTGAGTTGGCGGGCGGCGGCATCGGCGGTGTCCTCCGGCCGCGTGTTGAATGCGATCACCGCGAGTGGTGCTGCCTTGTGGATGATGTTGACCACCGTCTCGAACAGCGCGAGGCCTTTCGGCGGAATTCTCAGACCACCGCCGATCACCACGCAGTCGTACGCGGAACCTTTCAGCGCTTTTTCGAGCATGGTACTCCCTGCTGAATCGGGCGTGATCATGCACGTGTCGCCCTGCCAGCCTCGTTCCGCGATTTTTGCGACTGCAACAGTAATGCCCGCGTTTATCTTTTCGGCATTGAAGCCGGGCGGCAGCGAGGGGTCCGAGAAGTCGACAGTCTCAGGCTTCTGGCCGACAAATAGTATCCGTGTCATGTTGTTTCTCCATGCGAGTGGTGGTGGTCGGATAGGCGCAGCATGTCACTCAGCGAGCGAGCGCTTGCGCCGAAGGAATTCGCCGGCGATGTCAAGTGCTTCGCGCGCGGCCTGCAGCAAGCCAAGGTTGGCGGGGAAGACGCGCACCATGCCCTCCCAGACATGAAGCTCTCGTTATTCGAAGCCGAGTCCTCGCACGATAAATGCCGTGATCTGTTCGATTACATCCTCCGGCGGCACGTCGTTCTTCAGCGACCAGCCGCGCAAGGCGATCATGACGGGCAGGAACGTCAGCATATTCGCGGACAGGTGTGGATGTGCCAGTGGCACGCCCAGCTCTCGCGCGGCATCGGTGATGATGCGCTCGAACATGCCGATGAATTCCTCGACGCGCGCCAGGATCACACGACGCGAGCGCTTGTCGAGCAGATGGCTGTCCTGGTAGATCAGGAGGATCTCGCGGCGGTGCCAATACATTACCTGCGAGATCGCGCGAACCGCGGAGCGAACCCTTCCCACCGGGTCGTGCGACGTGTCGAGCGCCTTGCGTGCCTGTTCGTTGTACTCGGCGACGATACGGTCGCAGACCAAATAGAGGATATCGTCCTTGGAACTGACGTAGTTGTAGATCGTGCCCTGCGTCATGTTGGCCGCTCGGCCGATGTCGCGCACGGTCGCGTTGTGAAAGCCCTTTTCGACGAACACCGCGATGGCGGCGTTGATCAAGCTCTCGCGCCTTTCGCGCACGCGATCGGGGTTCTTGGTCGCGGTTTTAATGCGCCGCGATCGCAGCGCACGGCGAGAGTCGAGCTTTTCCTGCAACTCCACTTCGGCACCTGTTTTCTGAGCGCTCAGTCAATCTAGGTTACCGTAGCAGCCCGGGAGTGGGCAAGGCGTCCGCGGCTCGCGACAGCGACCCTCCCTGTGGGGGAACACCAGTATTGCCACACTGCCGTATTGACAGGACGCTTCGCGCGCCCCTATTCTGAGCATCCAGTCAGTTTTTCCAAGAGCCGACATCGGCCATAGGAGGAGAACCATGAAGAGGCTGCTGCTCGCCGCCGCGGCGTTGCTTACCGTGGCACTGCCCGTCGCTGCCCAGCAGCAGGGCGTTACCTCGGATACGATCACCATTGGCGCGCACGGACCGATCACCGGCCCTGCCGCGTACATCGGTCTCGCCGGCCGCGACGGTATGTTGCTCGCGATCAAGGAAATCAATGCCGCCGGCGGAGTCAACGGCCGCAAGATCGTCGCGGTGTTCGAAGACGACGGCCATTCGCCCACCAAGGCTGTTGCCGCTGTCAAAAAGCTTGTCGAGCAGGACAAGGTCTTCGCTGTCATGTCGGTCGGCGGCAGCAATGCGACGGTCGGCGCGGTCGACTACATGAAGGAGAAGGGCGTTCCCTACTATGTTTCGATTGCGTCGGCGCCGCAAGTGACATGGCCGCATGCGCGCAACCTTTTCCGCGGCGGCACGACCGAAACCGCACGCTATGGCGAGCTGTACGCGGAGTTCCTGGTTACTTATTACAAGGCTAAACGGATCGCGATCATGAGCGGGCGCGAGGAGTATCCACGTAACGAAGGCGACGCGACCGTCGACAAGCTGAAGAACTGGTTCCAGACGGCGCCGGCCGTCCGCGTTGAGTTCAACATCGGCGACAAGGACTTCACGCCACAACTCGTCGAGGTGCAGAAAGCCAATCCCGACGTGATCGCGTTCTTCGGCAACCCGGCTGAGGCCGCGATCGCCATGCGTCAGGCGAAGGAGCTTGGCCTGAAACAACCTTTCTTCGTGGGCAGCAACATGGTCGATCCGGGACTGGTGATGGTGGCCAAGAGTTCGGCGGAAGGCGTCATGGGCTTCTCGCTTATACCGTATCTGCCGGGGTCGAAGGCGCCGGACATGGTCAAGTGGGAGGCGGCCTGGAAGAAGGAGTACCCGAATGCTCCTGCCGGGCGTCCCAACAACTTCGACCTGCTCGCCTATGGCGACATGTACGTCCTCGCTGAGGGAATCAAGCGAGCGGGGCCGAATCTGACCACGGACGGACTGATCCGTGCGCTGGAAGGCATTCAGAATTACCGTGTGGGTCCGGTCGCCACGCCGCGCACGTTTTCGACCAAGCACCACATCGGCAACCTCGCGCTCGTACCGATGGTGGTGAAGGATGGCCAGTGGGAACCGGTGCCGTGGTCGAGCACGCGGCAAAGCGACATCCTCAACCGGTACCAGTAACGGCGGCGCGCGACTGGCCACCACCCTTTGTCAGTGCCCCGAGCGGGAATCCAGTGTCGTTGAGGCAACGTCGCTGAGTCCGCTGCTTTCACGGGGACGACAGCCGTTGAAAGATGACCCTCACCCTCGCGTTGCAGCTCGCGATCGCCGGCATCAGCGTCGGCAGCATCTACGCTCTTGTAGCGTTGGCGATCGTCATTCCGTTCAAGTCGTCGGGCGTGCTGAATTTCGGCCAGGGCGAGATTGTCACGTTGGGCGCGTACATGGCGCTGATCCTCACCCAGCTCGCGCTTCCCTATCCGCTCGTGGTTGCGAGCGTCCTGGTGCTCGGCGCCGCCGGCGGCGTGGTCATCGAGCGCGTGCTGATCCGTCCGATCGTCAAGGCGCCCGAGTTCACGCTCGTCATCGCGACGTTCGCGATCGGCCTACTGATCAAGGGCGTCATATCGATCCGGTTCGGCGACAGCCCGAACACGATCGATGGGCCTTTCGGCACTGAACCCATCGTGGCTGCCGGCCTCCGCTTCAATCCGACATCGCTCTGGATCCTCGTCTGCACGGCGCTGGTGACGATCGGCGTGATGCTGTTCTTGCGTTTGACACGGCTCGGCAAGGCGATGCGCGCGGTGTCGGTGAATCCGGAGGCGGCCCGGCTGATGGGGATCCGGGCCGAGACGGTCTACCGCTGGTCCTGGGCGATCAGCACGGCGATCGGCGCGCTCGCTGGCCTTCTGGTTGCGCCGCTGATCGGGATCAATCCCGAGATCGGCCAACTGATCCTGCGCGGGCTGCTGGCCGCGGTCATCGGCGGATTCACCAGTATTCCGGGTGCGATCGTCGGCGGCCTGGCGGTCGGGCTAATCGAAACATTCTCGGGCGTGTTGATCGGGAGCACGTTCAAGAACCTGGTGCCATTCATCTTGCTGATGGTGCTGCTGGTGTTCCGGCCGCAAGGCCTGTTCGGCGCGGCCGAGATCAAGCGGGTCTGAGATGCAGAGCCGTCAGCGCACGATTGTCGCGCTCCTTGCGGTGCTGGTGCTGGCCGCAGCCGCTTCGACGATGGGCAGCTACCCGGTCTATTTGCTGAGCCTCGCGATGATCAACGTCATCGCCGCGATCGGGCTCAATCTGCTGACGGGCAACTCGGGCCAGATCTCGCTGTGCCATTCGTCGTTCATTGCGATCGGCGCTTACGGATCGACGCTGCTCACCGCAAGGTATGGCGTTCCATTCTGGGCCGCCATCCCGTTGGGGGCGCTGCTTGCGGCGCTGATGGGAGCACTGCTCGGTGCGCCGGCGAGCCGGCTGCGCGGCATCTACCTTGCGCTCGCGACGTTGGGTTTCCTCCAGATCGTGCAGATCGTCATCGAAGAGTTCGCGAATGTCACCGGCGGCGTGCGCGGATTGATCGTTCCGAAAGCAGCGGTCGGTGGCGTGCGCATGAGTGAGTACGCGCGCTTCCTGATCGTGCTCGGCTGCTGCATGCTGGCGATCTGGACCGCTCGCAACCTGCTCGCATCGCGCGTAGGGCGCGAGCTGAACGCGGTGCGGCTGAGTCCGCACGCCGCCCAAGCGCTCGGCGTGTCCGTTCACCGCGTGAAGCTCGCCGCATTTGCGTTGTCCGCGGCTTATGCCGGCGTGGCCGGTGGACTGCAGGCGATCGTCGTCGGCTTCATCGATCCCGTCGAGTTCGGGGTCTCGGCCGCGCTGCGCCAGATCACGTTCATCGTCGTGGGCGGAATGGGGTCAGTGGGTGGCTCGGTGATCGGCGCCGTGGTGCTGAGCGCGATGCCCGAAGCACTGCGCCCTGTGAAGGAGTACAGCGACGTCATCTATACGCTGATCCTGCTCGGGTTCCTGATCTTCCTGCCGCATGGGCTCGTGACGGTCTGGCACGCGATCGCGCGGCGCATGCGCAGGCATGCGCCGACCGCAGGCATCGAGGCGCACCCATGACCGACCGGCTGACGGTCGAGCGCCTATCGGTGCGCTTTGGCGGCCTGATCGCCGTACGCGACGTTTCGCTGCGCGTAGCACCGGGCGAGATACGCGGGCTCATCGGACCCAATGGCGCAGGGAAGACCACGTTGATCAATGCAATCACCGGCACGGTTCCGATCGCAGGCGGCCGCGTACTGTTGGATGGCTTGTCGGTGTCGGGACTGCCTGCGCATGCAATCAGCCGCCGGGGTATTGGTCGGACGTTCCAGCACGTCGAGCCGTTCGCGGAGCTTTCGGTATTGGATAACGTGCTGGTCGGCGTCGGCCGCCACTCGCACGTGCCGTTGGCACACGCCGCTTTCGGCACGCCGCTTGCGCATCGGCGTGAGCACCAGGCCGCGCGCGAAGCCCTGGCCGTGCTGGAGCGTTTCGATCTCCTCGCGTATCGCCACTCGGTCGCGGCCGAGTTGCCGTTCGGTGTGCTGAAGCGAATGGATCTCGCCCGCGCGCTCGCTGCCCGGCCGGCGCTGCTCCTCATGGACGAGCCGACGTCCGGCATGAGCGAATCCGAGGCGGACCACGCGATCGCCGCCGCCTGCGCGCTCGCTGAATCGGAGAAGATCACGCTTCTAGTGATCGAGCACAACATGCGGGTGATGATGGCGCTTGCTCACACTGTGACGGTGATGCAGAACGGGGACGTGATCGCCGAAGGCAACCCGTCCGAGATTCAGCGCAATCGCACGGTCATCGACGCCTATCTCGGCGATGAGGCAATCGATGCTGTCGGTTGAGTCGCTGCGTTCGGGTTACACGGCCATCGACGTGCTGAAGGGCGTCGCGCTCGCCGTTGCCGACAACGCCATCATCGGCGTGCTGGGACCCAATGGCGCGGGCAAGACGGCGCTGCTGCGCGCCATCTCGGGATTGAATCCCGTGCGCGGCGGCCGCATCAGCTTCTCAGGTGCCGACATCACCCGAGCCTCGCCCGATGCCGTCGTGCGTCGCGGGGTGATTCAGGTGCCGCAGGGCCGCATGCTGTTCGGTTCGATGACCGTGCGCGAGAACCTGGAGCTAGGCGCGTATCTGCAGACCAATCGCACGGCAATCGAACAGCGCCTTGCGCTCGTCCATGACATGTTCCCTGTGTTACGAGAGCGCAGCGGTCTGGAGGCGGCGTATCTGTCCGGTGGCGAACAGCAGATGCTCGCCATCGGCCGGGCGCTGATGGGCAATCCGAGGCTACTGCTCCTCGACGAGCCGTCGCTCGGATTGGCGCCCAAGGTCTTCGACACGATTCTCGAGCGCGTATGCGCGATCCACGCCGCCGGCGCGTCGATCCTGATCGCCGAGCAGAACGCGCGCAAGGTGCTGCGCATGGCCCATCACTGTTATGTGCTGGAGAACGGAACGGTCGCCTTCGACGCACCCGCGTCCGAGCTCTTGCACGACCCACGCATCGAGAAGACCTATCTTGGAGCAGGACACTAAAGTATGAAGATGATCGACATACATTCCCACTGGGGAACCAAGCGCGGATACACGCTGCGCACCGACGAGGAACTCGCGCAGCAGAAGAAGACGTGGAACTCGGAGCCGAAGTACGCAACCGAGGACCAGATGGCCGACTACTTCCGCCAAAGCAACGTGTGCGCGGTGCTCGACTTCGGATTCACCAAGTTCATTCCGCTGGGCGAAGCGAGGGAGGTTCACGACTACGGATTCGAGACCGAGCGCGCGCATCCCGACGCGATCATCGGTCACTGGATCCACATCGACCCGCATACTGGCCTCGACGGTGTGCGTGAGCTGCGCCGCTGCATCGAGAACGCGCCCGGGTTCATCGGATTCGCGGTTTCGGGGTCCGGCAGCGGGCCGCCCAGCGATCCCGCGTGGAAGCCATTCTACGAGCTGTGCATCGAGGCGAAGATTCCCGCACTGATCTTCGTCGGCACGACGGGTCTGGGCGCCGGCTTGCCGGGCGGCCACGGCATCCTCCTAGACGACTGCCATCCGCGGCATCTTGATCAAGTGGCGGCCAAACACCCGCAGTTGCAAATCGTGGCAGCGCGTCCCGGATGGCCCTGGCAGGCCGAAACGATTGCAGTGCTGATGCACAAGCGCAACATCTGGTACGAGGTGCATGGCTGGTCTCCGAAGTACTTCACGCCGGATCTCAAGCACGAGATCCCGCGGCGCCTGCGCGAGCGCATGATGTTCGGTGCCGACTATCCGCTCTTCACGTACGAGCGGCTAGTGCGAGACTGGCGCAGTGAAGGCTACGCGGAGGACGTCCTCGAGGACGTGTTCGTCAACAACGCGGAGCGCTTTCTCGCGCAGGTGAAACGACCATGAACCTCGATCTCGACGGCAAGGTGGCCATCGTCGGTGGCGCGAGCCAAGGCATCGGCTACGGCATCGCTCGCGCATTCGCTCGCGAGGGCGCGACGGTCGCGATCACCGCGCGCCGGGAAGCCGATTTGCACGCTGCGGCCGAGCGGCTACGCACCGAGACTGGCGCCCATATCTTGCCGATCCAGGCGGATTGCCGTCGCCCCGCCGACTGCGTGCGCGTCGCGGACATCGCCCGACGCGAGCTCGGCGGCATCGACATCCTCGTCAACAACGACGGCGCACCGCCGCTCGGTCCGGCACTGAGTTTCGACGACACGGCGTGGGCAAAGGCGGTTGAGCAAAACCTAATGTCCGTCGTGCGCATGGCGCGCGAGGTCGTGCCTTTGATGAAGGAGCGCGGCGGCGGAAGCATCCTCAACATCGCCGCGATCTCCGCGATTCAGCCGATCCCCGGCTTCGCGCTGTCGGTGGCGACATGGTCGGGGGTGATCGGCTATGCGAAGACGCTATCGCTTGAGGTCGCCGCCTTTGGTATCAACGTCAACACGATCTGTCCGGGATACATCGACACGACGCGGCTGCAGAAGGTGTTCGCGGCCGGCAGCGAAGGCGCGGACGTGGTGAAGGCGCGGCTGACCGACGAGATTCCGATGAAGCGCATCGGCACCATCGACGACATCGCGAGCCTCGCTTCGTTGCTGGTGTCGCCCAAAGGCAGGTACGTTACCGGCACGGCAATCCAGGTGGATGGCGGCTTGCTGAGAGCAACCCGATGATAGTCGTTACCGCGGAGACGGGAATCCAGCGTCTTTGGCGGTCTGGCGCAGGAACGACACTCGGGACCCCCTGCGCGGGGTACGAACGCTAGGAGAAGCATGATGATCGAAGTGCCAAGGCCGCCAAGCGCGCAGGACACTGTGAAGTACCGGGCGAAGGGATGGTGGAAGGACCAGACGTTTTCACAGATCCTCGAAACGCGCGGCCGTGAAACGCCTGACCGCGAGGCGATGAGCGACGCACGCCGACGCATCACCTACGGGCAGCTATGGGCGGAGGTGCAGCGCTTCGCGGAGTTCCTGCGCCGCCAGGGCGTGCAGCGAGGCGACGTTGTCACGTTGCAGCTGTCGAACCGGATCGAGTTCCCGGTTGTGTTCTTTTCGCTCGAGCTTATCGGCGCGGTCGCGAACAAGATCAGCGCTGATTTCCGTGCGACGGAAGTCGAGTACATCCTGAGGTTCTCAAGGTCGAAAGCGTACGTTTCCGCGAGCCAGTTCAAAGGGTTCGACTACCTTGCGATGATTCGCGAGTTGCGCCAGCAACTCCCGGAGCTATCGCTTACGATCTGCGTCGATGACGTCGACGCACCCGATGTGGTCAGTTTCGCCAAGGTCGTGCATGACACGCCGGAGATCGACGAGGCGAATTGCCTCCACATGTCGCCTCTCGATGTGATGCGCATGTGTTTCACGTCGGGCACGACGGGCAACCCCAAGGGGGTATTGCACTGCTTCAACACGACGCTGTGCACGTGCGAGACGTTCAACAGGGAGCTCGCCGTCACAGAAAGGGACGTGATGCTCAACTACCTGCCGGTCGGGTTGAACTGGGGATACATGACTCTCGTGCAGGCGGCAATGGCAGGAGCGCGCGTCGTACTGATGGAGCGCTTCTCGGCCGAAGCTGCACTGGAGATCATCGAAAGGGAACGCGTCACATACGTTCCGACGGCACCGGCGTCGATCGTCGCGATGCTAAACTCACCCGAACTCGCGCAGCGCGAGTTGAGCTCGCTGCGCATCGTAATCACCGGAGGCGCATCGGCTGCGGTCGAGACGATCAGGGCGTTCCAGGCCGCCGTCCCGAGCGCCAAGCTGATCGAGCTCTACGGCATGCTCGAAACCGGTTTCCACTCCTTCACACGTCTCACTGACGACCCGCTCAAGGTCAACGGCACCGTGGGACGCTGCGTGGACTCGATGGGGCTGCGCATCGTCGACGACGATGGCAATGACGTGCCCTTCGGCGAGGTGGGCGAGATCGCGGCGGTCGGCCCGTCGGTGCACATGGGCTACCTCGACAACCCCGCGGCGAACCGCGACAGCTTCACGCCGGACGGCTGGTTCCGCACCGGCGACCTCGGCCAGTATGCGGACAAGGAAGGTAATGTGCGCATCGCTGGGCGCAAGAAAGAGATCATAAACCGCGGCGGCAAGAAGTACTTTCCCCGCGAGATCGAGGAACTGCTCTACCAGCACCCGACGATCCTGCAAGCGGCGATCGTCGGCGCGCCCGATTCACGGCTCGGTGAGAAGAACTGTCTGTGTGCGATCATCAAGCCGGGTTCCAGCCTGACGCTCGACGAAGTCGTGTCGTTTCTCAAGGGCCGCGTCGCCGATTACAAACTCCCCGAGGCGCTCGTCGTAATGAGCGACTTCCCCATGACACCGACCGGCAAGATACGCCGACCGGAACTCGTCAAGCGCGTGGCTGGAACCGTTTAACAGCGGCTCTGCCCGCGTTGCTGACGACGATGAGTTTTTCAGTTCAGCGCAGGTTGCTCACATTCCGTACCGTATGCGGCTTGCGCTGCTCGGCCGGGCCGCGTCCAACAACACGGACAGCTTGAGCACGGTAGTCTTGGCGGAGGAGCTGCCTTGCCCCACAGCGCCCGTGATCTCGGCCCGCTGTTCGAGGGCGAGTAAAGTGATGCAGAGTAGAGCCGGGTCTATTAGTATCTACATGCGGCCCGCAGCGATGCTGGCCGTTTTCATTTGGGAGTGCCGCAAGTTCCTATCTCTAACGGGTGCGCTCCCTCTCCAAGATCGTCCCTCCATCGCATTCCACGGGTTCGCCGGCCGCCAGCCAATGAAATCCTGTCAGTGATCGAGTAAGGGACAATCTACCAGCGCCGCCGCCTTCTTTTTCGCGATGGTGTCCGCGCCGTATTTCTGCAGGTAATGGGCGATCGTCTCAACGCGGATTTTTACCGAGCCCGCAGGCTTAGTGGAGTCGAGGTCCTGGAACGAGAAAAAGAGCGTTCCCGAGCGCTCGACCATCTGCTGCACCGGCGAGTATGTTGGTTGATCCATGCCGCACTCGTAGCTCGACAGGCGCACCACGCACGCGACCCAGGGCATGCGCGCGGCGAACTTGGCGGCCCATAGGATCTCGTTCGTGTTGGCGCTGTACGAGGACGGCCAGACGTCTGCGAGGTCGAACGGCGACTTGATGTGCCCAGCGTCGATGTCCGGGCGGAACATCCAGTCGAGGAGGTCGGCGTCGGTCGGCAGGTATTGCGTCCAGAGCACCGGATAACCGTAAGCCTGCAGATCGACCTCGATCTCGTGCCCGATGCCAGGATCCATATGGTAGGGGCGCGCCAACACGAGCACGCAGGGTTTGTCGGTGGCTGCACATCGCGCGAGCACTGCGCGCGCGCGGGCGCGCAGATCGGCGCCGAAGGTTTCGAGGGCGCGGTAGCCGGCCCGCACCGCGTGCCGCGTCTCCTCGAGCGTGAGGCCGGGGAGCACGTCGCGCAGGCCGGCGTAGAGCTGCTTCGGCACGAGCGGCGCGTCGCCGAGCGAGACGAGCGGCGCCACATAGCGCACGTTGTGCTCGGCGAAGACGTCTTTTTCCTTGAGGAAGCCCGCCTTGATGTTCTCAGGCGCTGCCATGACGCGCGGGCAGGCGAGCGACGCAAGCACGTACCCGTTCAGGTAAGACGGCAGGGAGTAGATCATCGGCGAGAACAGCACGTCGATCTTGTGGTGCTTGTCGCGCGCGAGGAGCTCGCCGTAATGGCCGCTGATGCACTTCACCGGATAGCAACAGTCGACGGTGCCGCGTCCCTTGCCGAACTGCCGCGCTTGGTCCTCCGAGCTGTCGGAGGAGAACTCGAGCCGGCGCGCCTCGATGCCGACCGCGTCGAAGAAGCCGACCCAGAACTGGTGCGTCGACCAGAGGTTGAGCACGCGTGGGATGCCGACGCGCAGCTCGGCGCGTGATTTG
>DATMNH010000363.1:0-3620 GCA_035568975.1 Casimicrobiaceae bacterium | reverse complement strand
ATGCCCTTGCCCGCTTCGACCCACGGCCGGGCTTCGTCTCAGAGCCGGGGAACGCTGCGCACGACGTCGCGCCTTTGCCGATCGTAGCTCTGCGGCTAGCCGCCGGTATGGTCCGCGATCTTCATGTCCTCGGTTTTGACCGCGTGGGTGATGTGTTGACGCAGCCGCGTGCGCCACTGGCGCTGCGCTTCGGCCCTGAGCTCGGCCGGCGTCTTGATCAGGCGACCGGTCGCCTCGCCGAGCCGATCGAACCGATACGCCCCGAGGCGCTGATCGAGGTCCGCCGCGCCTTCGCCGAGCCCATCGGGGCTGCCCAGACCCTGGCGCGCTATATCGGCGAGCTCGCTACACAGCTTTGCGACGCTCTGGAGCGTGGAGGCCTTGGCGCACGGCGGCTCGATTTGATCTGCCACCGCGTCGATAGCCGAGCGCAGGCCATACGCGTCGGGACCGGCCTGCCACTGCGCGACGTCAAGCGCATGACTCGGCTGCTCTGCGATAAGATCGAGACCATCGATCCGGGCTTCGGCATCGAGGTCATGACCCTCGCAGCGACCGTGGCCGAGCCGCTGTTGCCGAAGCAGGCGTCGTCGAATCTGATCGACCAGCCAGAGCCCGACGTCTCTGGGCTGATCGACCTTCTCGCCAACCGCGTCGGTGAGAAGAACCTCTACCGTGCGGCTCCGGTGGCAAGCGACGTGCCGGAGCGGACGGTGCGACACATTCCAGCGCTCGCGCCCGATACCGGTGCGGAATGGCCTGGCCACTGGCCGCGGCCGTCGAGACTGCTAGTCCAACCCGAAGCGATCGACACGGTAGCGCTGCTACCTGATCACCCACCAGCTTCCTTCACCTGGTGCGGCGTGCGACGCCGGGTGAAGCGCGCCGACGGCCCCGAGCGTGTGTTCGGCGAATGGTGGAAGCGTGATCCTGAGCTGACGACCGTGCGGGATTATTTTCGCCTGGAGGACGACGCCGGCGAACGGTACTGGGTCTACCGCGCCGGTGATGGCGAAGATCCACTGACCGGCTCTCAGCGCTGGTTCCTGCATGGGATCTTCGGATGAAGGGCCCACGCTACGCCGAGCTGCAGGTGACCTCGCATTTCAGCTTCCTTAGGGGCGCTTCGTCGTGCGAGGAGCTATTTGCCACCGCTGCCATCCTAGGCGTCGGAGCCCTCGCTGTCGTCGATCGCAACTCGTTGGCAGGCGTCGTGCGGGCGCACGAGGCCGCCAAGGCAACGGGCGTGCGCCTAGTGGTTGGTTGCCGGCTTGATCTCAGCGACGGCGAGTCGGTCCTGGTCTATCCGACTGACCGAGCGGCCTATGCGCGACTGTGTCGGCTGCTGTCGCTCGGGAAGAAGCGCGCCGGCAAGGCTAAGTGCGATCTCGCCTGGGCTGACCTCGTCGCCTATGGCGAAGGCCTGATCGCGGTGCTCGTGCCAGACGAGGCCGACGAGGACTGCGCTCTGCGTCTGCGGCGGTTAGGCGAGGCCTTCGGTGACCGCGCGTACGTGACGCTCTCCCTCCGCCGGCGGCCGAATGACCAGCTGCGGCTGTTCGAGTTGTCCAACCTCGCCACGTGGATGCGCGTGCCGACCATCGTCACCAACGACGTGCTCTTCCATGAGCCACGCCGACGCATCCTTCAGGATGTCGTGACTTGCATCCGCCACAACGTCACCGTCGACGAGCTGGGTCATCGCCGCGAGCGGCATGCGGACCGCTATCTCAAATCACCTGAGGAGATGCACCGGCTGTTCGCACGCTATCCCGAGGCGCTGGCGCGAACGGTCGAAATCGTGGAGCGTTGCCGCTTCTCACTCGACGAACTGGCGTACCAATATCCCGAGGAGCGCGCCAACCCCTCGCTCAGCCCGCAAGAGACCCTGGAAACTCTGACCTGGGAAGGCGCGGCTTGGCGGTATCCCGAGGGACTTCCCGACGACGTGGTCCAGACGCTCCGCCACGAACTCGACCTCATCGAGAAGCTGCGCTATGCGCCGTACTTCCTGACCGTCCATTCGATCGTGCGCTTTGCGCGGTCGAAGGACATTCTTTGCCAGGGCCGCGGAAGCGCCGCGAATAGCGCTGTCTGCTACGTCCTGGGCATCACCTCGATCGATCCTGCACGAAATGACCTCTTGTTCGAGCGCTTCGTCTCGGAGGAGCGCCACGAGCCGCCGGACATCGACGTCGATTTCGAACATGAACGCCGCGAGATCGTCATGCAGTGGATCTTCGACCAGTACGGCCGGGATCACGCCGCCCTCTGCTCGACCGTGATTCGTTATCGCACCAAGGGCGCGATCCGCGACGTCGGCAAGGCGTTGGGCCTCACCGAAGACCTCATCAAGATGCTGTCTTCCCAGGTCTGGGGCTGGTCAGAGGACGGCGTCGAGGACAAGCACGTCGAGGCGCTGAACCTCAACCTTTCTGACCGACGCTTGCGCCTAGCGCTCGATCTCGCCCGCCAACTCATGGGCGCGCCGCGCCATCTCAGCCAACACCCTGGCGGCTTCGTTCTCACCCACGACCGGCTCGACGACCTCGTGCCCATCGAGCCTGCCGCCATGATCGATCGGCAGGTGATCGAGTGGGACAAGGACGACATCGATGCGCTCAAGTTCATGAAGGTCGACGTCCTCGCCTTGGGAATGTTGACCTGCATGAAGAAGGCTTTCGACTTCCTGGCCGAGCATAAGGGCGTCAATCTCGATTTGGCGACGATCCCGGCAGAAGACCCGCGCACCTACGCAATGATCCGCAAAGCCGACACGCTTGGCACCTTCCAGATCGAGAGCCGGGCGCAGATGTCGATGCTGCCGCGCATCAAGCCCCGAACCTTTTACGACCTCGTGGTCGAGGTTGCGATCGTGCGGCCCGGCCCGATCCAGGGCGACATGGTGCATCCCTATCTGCGCCGGCGCGAAGGTCTTGAGCCCGTCGTCTACCCGAAGCCCGAGCTGGAGCAGGTTCTTGGCAAGACGTTAGGTGTGCCCCTGTTCCAGGAGCAAGCCATGCGCGTCGCGATCGTCTGCGCGGGCTTCACGCCCGGCGAGGCCGACCAGCTCCGGAAGAGCATGGCGACCTTCAAGTTCACAGGGGGCGTCTCGGCCTTTCGCGACAAGCTCATCGCCGGCATGGTCGCCAACGGTTATGAGCAGGAGTTCGCGGCGCAGACCTTCAAACAGCTCGAAGGCTTTGGCAGCTACGGATTCCCTGAATCTCACGCAGCTTCTTTTGCGCTCATCGCCTATGCGTCATCCTGGGTGAAGTGCTGGCATCCCGACGTCTTCTGCGCGGCGCTCCTCAATTCCCAGCCGATGGGCTTTTACGCACCCGCGCAGATCGTCCGCGACGCCCAGGCGCACGGCGTCGAAATTCGCCCGATTTGCGTCAACGCGTCGAGATGGGACTGTACGCTGGAGCCGACCGATGATGAGGGTCTTTTTGCCGTGAGGCTTGGCATGCGCATGGTGAAGGGGCTCGCCAACACCCATGCCGCAACCGTCGTCGCCGCCAGGGCCGAGCGGCCATTTCGGTCCGTCGATGATCTGTGGCGGCGTGCCGGCGTGCCGTCTGCGTCACTCGTTCAGCTTGCCGAGGCCGACGCTTTCC
>DATMNH010000362.1:0-4217 GCA_035568975.1 Casimicrobiaceae bacterium | reverse complement strand
GGCGAAGAGCTTGATATGACCGACGTGATGGGCCACACCGACACAGGCGTGCGAGAACAGATTCTCGTTACCGCCGAACGTCTTTTTCGTGAAATCGGCTACCAGAAGACCACGGTCGCGGACATCGCCAAAGCGCTGCGCATGAGCCCCGCGAATGTGTACCGTTTCTTTGATTCCAAGAAATCGATTAACGCTGGCGTCGCACGCCGGCTGATGAGCGAAGTGGAAGACGCATCACAGGTCATCGCCAAGCGGCGGCGGGGGGCTTCTGAGCGGCTGCGCGAACTGCTCGAGACCCTGCATCGGATGAACTCGAATCGCTTCGTCGGCGATTCGAAGATGCATGAGATGGTCGCCGTCGCCATGGAAGAGAATTGGGATGTCTGCAAGTCGCATATCGAGTGCATCATCGGCATCATTGCAGCCGTGATCTCGGACGGCGTCGTGTCTGGCGAATTCCATACGTCCGATGTCGGCGTTGCCGCTCTGTGCACGCTTACCGCGGTGGTGCGTTTCGTCCATCCGCAATTGATCGCCGAATTTGCCGATAAGCCCAGCCCGACGCTTGATCAGATGATCGACTTTGTCATCGCAGGGCTGAGCGCGCCGGCCAATCAGCCGGTATCGTGAGCCATTGCCTCAAAGCCGTTCGCCGCGGCCTCTTCTCATGCTCTGCGTACGCCTGACGACTATCGCATCCTTAGCGTCGGCGAACGCTATCGCGTCGATGCGCAACATCCGCATAAGACTTCCAATCGCGGAGCTCATGATTGCCGGTTTCTTATCGTGCAGGGCGTGGGCAAGTACGACTTTAAAGCCCTCGCGGGGGCGCAAAGCGCGGAAGTCGACGGCGCTGCGGGCACATAACACGTGTTCAATGAGCTGTGGGAATCGTTTCAATTGCGAAAGTCGCCCGGACAAGCGTTGTTTTCCAAAGCATCTAATTTTTAGCGGCCCGCCTCTCCGCGGCCTAGGCCTGCCACGATTTACGAATTTTACGCGCGGCTATAGCCTATAGTGCAAACGATCGCGCAGGGGAGAAGTGCCATGCCGGCCGCAACGGTTGCAGCAAGTGCTTCAGAAGCGACGAGCGCCAGTAGGGCGCAAATGATGGACGTCGCGGTGGTTGGGGCTGGGTTTGCCGGCTTGTACCTTCTCCATCGCCTGCGCAAGACCGGCTTCGCGACAGTGGTGTTCGACGAGGCAGGCGATGTGGGCGGCACCTGGTACTGGAACCGATATCCCGGCGCTCGATGCGACGTCCAGACCATCGACTACAGCTACACTTTCGATCCAGAATTGGAGCGCTCGCGGACCTGGTCTGAGAGATACGCAACGCAGCCCGAAATCCTGCGCTATCTCGGCTTCGTCGCTGATCGCTATGACTTGCGGCGAGACATCCGCTTTCACACGAAGGTCACGGCGGCCGTGTGGAATCAGGAGACGGAACGTTGGCTGCTCACGACCGACAATGGTGGGACCGTATCCTGCCGTTATTACATCATGGCGACCGGTTGTCTCTCCTCGCCCAAGCCGCCGGAGATCGATGGTGTCAAAAACTTCAAGGGCGACGTCTATTTCACCGGTCGCTGGCCGCATGAGGAGGTCAAGTTCGCCGGTAAGCGCGTCGCCGTCATCGGCACAGGATCGTCGGGGATTCAGGCGATCCCATTAATCGCCGAGCAGGCAGCCCATCTGACCGTCTTCCAACGCACGCCGAACTTTTCGTTGCCCGCCCACAATGGCCCGGTGTCAGCGGATCGCGTTGCGTTACTGGAAAAGGATCGCGCCGGCTACAGGGAGCAGGCTCGGTGGTCACTCTCAGGCGTGCCGTGGCAAAGACAAACGGTCTTCAGCTGGCAGCTAAGCGACGCGGAGCGTCGCGAGCGCTTCGAGAAAGCATGGGCCAGGGGTGATCTGGTCTACCTATTGACCCAGCTGTGGGCTGACCAGGGTGTCGACGTGGATGGCAACAAGCTGGTTGCCGACCTGTTCCACGAAAAAATCTGCGCAATCGTCAAAGACCCCAAAACGGCAGCAGCCCTGAGCCCGCACGACCATCCGGTTGGGTCCAAGCGTCCGTGCCTCGATACGAACTACTACGCCACTTACAACCGCCCGAACGTCACGCTGGTGAACCTCCGCGACGAGCCGATCGAGTCGATTACGGCCTCTGGCATCACGACCAGCAAGCGCAGCTTCGACCTAGACGTAATCGTGTTCGCCACCGGCTTCGACGCTATGACCGGCGCGATCATGGCCGTTCATCCAATCACAGGCCGCGGTGGTCAGTCGCTGTCCAACATCTGGGCCAACGGCCCGAAGACCTATCTGGGACTCACCGTGGCCGGCTTCCCGAACTTGTTCATGATCACAGGCCCCGGCAGCCCGTCAGTGCTTTCGAACATGGTCGTCTCGATCGAACAGCACGTCGACTGGGTCGTCGACCGCCTGATTGCCATGCGCGAGGCCGGGTTCACCACAATCGAGGCGACCGAGACCGCTCAGGCTGGCTGGACACGACACCGAGCCGACTGTTCGATGCTCACGCTGCATCGATTGGCTAACACCTGGTACACGGGTGCCAACGTACCCGGCAAAGCCCAAGGTGTGATGCCCTATACCGGAGGCGTTGGTTCCTACCGCGGCATCTGCAACGAGGTCGTCAGCCGCGGCATGCTGGGCTTCAGGCTCACCGGTCCTAGCGTTCCCGAGCAGTGCAATGACGGCGAGATTGTCCGTCTACAGCCGGATGTGCGGCTGGTACTGAACATGATGGCGGATATGAAGTTGCCGCCGATCGAGTCGCTGGGAGCCCAGGGGGCACGCGCCTTCGCGGCCCAACTCAATGCCGCTCGCCCTGCCGGCCGGCCGGTCGGCGAGGTCGTCGACGGCATACTGCCCAGCGCCGATGGCCCTCTGCCCTATCGTCTCTATCGGCCGGCAACGCCGGGGCCACACCCGATTGTCATCTATTTTCATGGTGGCGGCTGGGTATTGGGTGACCAGCAGTCCGACGATCCGTTTTGCCGCGACATGTGCCGGCGTACGGGGATGACCTTCGTCAGTGTCGGGTATCGTCATGCGCCCGAACACCGCTTCCCGACCGCTGTAGAAGACGGCTACGCAGCAACGTCCTGGATCGCTGAGCACGCGACCGAGTTCGGCGGCACGCTAGGACCGGTTCTGGTCGCGGGCTGGAGCGCCGGCGGCAACATCGCAGCCGTCACCTGCCAGTTGGCGCGTGATCGCGGCGGTCCGCAGATCTCTGGCCAACTCCTGGTGTGCCCGGTCACTGACTGCATGTTCGATCGGCCATCCTACAACGAGAATGCGACCGACTACTTCCTGACGCGCTCGCTGATGTACTGGTTCTGGGATATCTACTGCTCGCCCGCTGACCGGACCAACCCGCGCGCTTCACCGCTCCGCGGCAAGCTTTCTGGCCTGCCCCCGGCATTTGTGGTGACTTGTGAGTTCGATCCGCTGCGTGACGAAGGTATCGCGTATGCCGAAGGATTGGGTGCTGCAGGTGTGCCCGTCGAACAACTAAAAGCCCGCGGCCACTTCCATGCATCCTTCACAATGGTTGACGTGGTAGTCACCGGCGTAAGCGGGCGGGCTAGGATGGCTCAAGCGCTGCGCCGCTTTGCCGAATCGCACCAAGCTATGACGCCGAGTGAAAAGAGTGTGCGACAGGATCGGAAAGTCACCCCCCCAGCGGTACACGTAGCTACGGGGTAGGGTCTGAATTCCGGTCGTGTTCTTTTTTTTAAGTGCCGCGTTCCAGCGGCTGTCTCTCCTGATCTGTGAGAGTAGCAATCCCATCGGCCGGTATATGCGGAGGCAGATTCGGCGGATCGTAGAGCGGTGCCGTTCGTTCCAGGTGTTTGGCGACGACGCTCCAATGGATCCGCTCGTTTATATGCTCCTCCGTCGGATTTGCAGTGTTGCTCGAGGAGTGCCAGACCGTTCGGCGTTTTCGGAGGCCCTGCGATGAGCGGTCGACCGTGCGGCCCAACGCGCGGCGTGCCGCGTCTTACCACCAGCGTTGTTGCATCTCATAGTATTGGCTCGCGCGCGGACGCGTATAGGCAGGTTGGGAGTTCCAATTGCGCTGGAAAAAGAAGCCGAAGCCGTCGTTGCCCCAGTAGTTGCCGCTCGCAACGCGGACATCGACCGTAGGCCGGCGCATCAAGAAGCCGCCCTGGGGCTGG
>DATMNH010000361.1:0-2215 GCA_035568975.1 Casimicrobiaceae bacterium | reverse complement strand
ATTCAGCTTCGGGGGCCGCCCCATATGCTGCCCTCGCGCCTTCGCCCGGCTCCGGCCTTCCGCTGTGCGGGTGCGGATTAGGTCGCGCTCTACATCTGCTAGGCCACCGAGCACGGCTATCATCGGCCGCCCGGTGCTGGTGCCGGTGTCGGCCCATGGCTCGGCCAGCGACCGGAATTGCCCGCCCGCGTCAACGATCTGCTTGACGATGGCGAATAGGTCGAAGGTTGAACGGGCGAGGCGGTCGATCCGCGCCACCGTCACCACGTCACCTGAGCGAAGGGCTTTCAGCATCCGCAGCAACTCGCGCCGGGTGGGCTGCGCGCCGCTGGCCTTCTCTCGGTAAATCGGGGCACACCCTTCCTTGCGCAATTGCGCAAGCTGGGCGTCGAGTGTTTGCCCGTAGGTGCTGACGCGGGCATAGCCGAGGCGGCGGTTTTTCGGTTCTGTTTCGGTCATATCTTACGGGACTTGTAACCCATTGACGACAAAGGTGTGGCCTTCAGAACTAAGTGGCGGGGTTTCTTCGGCGCTAAGTGACGCCGATAACGAGCGTGCTCCGGGCTGCTTCGACGACATCGTCTGTGATGACGGACAGGCCGTTAATCTTAAGGATGCGCTCGATCTGCACAAACAGGCGATGAAGGAGTCGGAAATTGCCACCGGTAATCCGCGCGATCGTAGCGACCGCCTGGGTGTCGGTGAAGTCGGCATTATCGAGAGTCAGGCCGAGCTTACGCCAGTGGCGCGTCAGCACGAAGGAGAGCTCATCACCCTGCAAGGGGCGATAGTGGTGAGCGAAGCCAATGCGGCTGTAGAGCTGCGGAAAGCGCGACAGGCGTTTTTCCATGCCCGGCATGCCGATCAGGATAACACCGGCGCCGGTGCGGTCGGACACGTCACGGATGAATTCTAGCGCAGTCATGGACAATCGCTCGGCTTCATCGAAAATCAGCATCTCGACCAAGCCATCCGAATCGACAATCCGGCAGCCCTTCACGTCGCGATGGAGGTGATCGTCGATGCATATCTCCACCTTCGTGATATGGTCGTACAGGGTTTCGCGCAGGTCGCGCAAAGTTCCCAAGACGGTTGGCGTATGGAAGACGGTGCGTGAGCGCGCCAAGGCGGCGTTGATTTTCGGTCGCTCGGGGTTACGGCGGTTCCAGCTTTCGATCGCCTGGCCGGCCAGGTCCCAATGGGCGTAGCGCCGCGCCGACAAGGTTTTGCCGACGCCGGCGGGGCCATAGCAAAGGCCAATGTAGCGGTGTTTGCGCACGGCCTCCGCGAACTCGGTGAAGCGGCGATGCTCCTTCGTCGCGATGAATTGTCCCATTCGCGCGCAGCATTCCGCGACGGTCATGCATCACCCCTCCTGGTACAGGCGCAGCTTGATCCTTGGCTGCGCACGGGAGGGCTTCGGCTCACCGGATTCAGGCTTGAACGGGGATTGGACCGGCAGAAAATCCGCGACCCGCGCCACGCGCTCGTTTATGGTTGTGCGCAAGGAACGGCGATACGCGCGCCGTGCTGCCTCGATGTCCTTCAGGGTTACGACCTCGCCGGCGTGTTCCTCGCTCACCCCGCGGCAGAGGAACCGATCGCGGTGGAAAACTCTGATTTCGGACATATCGCGCGGGTCGTATCGGATGGTGACGGGGTCACCGACATAGGCCGCCAGGGTCGCATGGCTGTAGCGCAGTCCCTGGAAATGGATGCCGTCCCGCCGTACGATGCGTGGTCTGGCATGCATCACGAGCAACAAATCGAGGTCTTCGAGGCTTTCGGGCAAGCGCGGCAGGAATCCGTTCCTGCGCCACGCATCAAGCGGCGTTGCGCCGATCTCGCTATGGACGCGGCGGTGATAGGTTTCCGTAAGATAGGCCGCGATCGCGGCGTCCAGCTCGGCCAGTGACAGGCGGGGTGGGGTCGCCGGCTTTCCGTTCACCAGGTGACCTGGGAGTTCCGGCAGAAGCTCAGTGTTGAGCGTGCCGAACAGGCGCTCGATCTTGCCCCGTCCCTGCGGCCGGCCTACGCCGGAATAGACGATGCGGAAGTGCATACTGGCCGCGACCTGATCGAGGTGATTGCTCGTGAAATCGCTGCCGTGATCGACGTAGAGCACGTCCGGGATGCCGCACACGGGCCAGGAAGGATTGGCCTTGCGCCAGATCGCCTGGCGCAAGGCGAGGCTGGTGTTGAGAATGGACGGCGC
>DATMNH010000360.1:0-27569 GCA_035568975.1 Casimicrobiaceae bacterium | reverse complement strand
CATATCGGATACAATAGCGAACGATCGTTCGTTCGTCAAGCGGCTCGCGATATTATACTTGACGTACCCAATTATCTGACCTATACTGGCTATACATAAGGAGAAACAACGTGAGCCAGTCCATTCTTTCCGCCCCTCATTTCCACAACGAAGAAGCCGCTTACCGCTTCGTCGAAGCCCGCGTTTGGCCGCGTGGCCCGATCTGCCCGCATTGCGGCGGAGTCGAGCGCAACCGGCCCATGACCGGCAAGACCACGCGAATCGGTGCCTACAAGTGTTACGACTGCCGCAAGCCGTTCACGGTCAAGGTTGGGACCATCTTCGAGTCGAGCCACATCCCGCTGCGTCTCTGGTTGCAAGCGATCTTTCTGATCGCGTCGAGCAAGAAGGGCATCAGCTCGAATCAGTTGCATCGCACGCTCGGCGTAACGCTTAAGAGTGCGTGGTTTATGTCGCACCGTATCCGGCTGGCAATGGAATCGACCGACAATACGCCGTTCGGTCAAGGCGGCGGCAGCGTCGAGATTGACGAAACGTTTATTGGAATCGACGCGAGCAAGGTCAGGCCAAAGAGTGGTCCGGCACAAAAACGCAAGGTGCTTTCGCTGATCGACCGCAACAGCGGCACGGCCCGTAGCATGGTCGTTCATAGCTTGAAGTCCAAGTCGCTTCTGCCGATCCTTCGTTCCAACATCGCGCCCGATGCGCACGTCTTGACGGACGACGCCAGCTACTACTCGCCTCTGTCGCTCGCTTTCGCCAAGCATGACTCGCTCAATCATTCCAAGTATGAGTATGTTCGTGTAACGGATCGCCGCGTTCACACTAATACGGTCGAAGGTTTCTTTTCGATATTCAAGCGTGGCATGAGTGGCGTCTATCAGCATTGCGCTCATCATCATCTGGACCGTTATCTTGCTGAATTCGATTTTCGCTACAGCAACCGCGCGCGGCTTGGCGTGGATGATTCGCAGCGTGCAGAGAAGCTGCTTAAGGGCGTAGTTGGCAAGCGGCTCATGTATCAAACACCTAGTGCATAAGAAGAAAAACAAACATGGCGACGAAACCTAAGCCGAAACCGCCGCCCGACAATCCAGAGCAGTCGGCGCGATTCATTGAGACCGCTAAGGCCAGTGAAGCTAGTGGCGGCTCGGCGTTCGCTCGCGCGTTCAAGAAGATTGTCCCGAAGAAGAAGCGGGCCACGACCTAAAAATTTCAAATTCCGATTTCTCTAGTGCTGCGCTGTCCCACAATTCTTGTTCGAATCGCATCGGGCCGGTGTTATCGGCATTTCGCAGGAGATCATAGAAAGGGCTTAGCTCGGACCATGAGTCCTTGCCCTTCGCATACTCTCGTTTCGTTATGCAGGCGAGCAAATCAGCCGCCTGAACTGGAACAACCATTCTGTCGTCCGCAAACATGATGCCTTCGACATTGTTTGCGAAGACTTCCCGGCTAGCTTTTAGGGCCTGGTATAAGCCGAGAAACCTGCTGGACTCGTGGGAGTCGTCAAATATCAGGATTAGAGGCCAGTCCTCGGGCCAATTTTTCATGGCATCCACAGTGCGCTTTAGAACGCGCATAAATAGAAATTCGGAGGGCCCGGTCATCTTCCGTCTATTCGCTTTAACCAGTTCACGATATTTGGTGGCGTCGACTGCCGCTGCGACGCCAAATAGGACGTTCCGACGGATCGCGCCGATAAACTCGCGCACCACGGATCGTCGTTCTTCCGCTGATTTATCCTTGTAGTTCTTGTAGAACTCCGTCTTCGCTGAGAGGAAATCCGACGTGTGCAAGAATGGGATATTGTATTTGCGGAGCAGCGCATACCACTCGGCTTGGAAGTTGTTCCATCCATCGTTGTCGGAAACGTAGCCAACAAGGCACTCAAAATCGTGCCCTAAGTCGTTCCCGCGACTATCGTCAAAAAAGGCGTGCAGCATCAAGATCACGCGAGGCTTGGCGCATCGTAGCTCCTCCAAGGGCAGGCGGTATCTCATAGCCTACCCAACATTGTGGGTACGCCAAGTATAACATCGCGAGCCGCTTGACGAACGAACGATCGTTCGCTATTGTATCCGATATGTCGAACGATCGTTCCTACCTGGCTGCCCTGCAGGATTACTACGCGACCCACCGCGCGTTGCCGTCGTATTCGTCCATCGGTGCGTTGCTGGGCCTGCGTTCGAAATCCTCGGTCGCGGCGCTGGTGGCGCGGCTCAAGCTTGCCGGCTTCGTCGAATCGACGCCCGATCGGCGGCTGGCGCCGACACGACGTTTCTTCCAGCGTCCATTAGCCGAAGCGCCGGTGCACGCAGGGCTGCCGAGCCCGGCCGATGACGGGCCCGCCGACGCGCTGACCCTCGACGATTACCTCATCGAGCATCCCTCGCGAACGGTGCTGGTGCGGGTCAAAGGCGATTCCATGATCGACGCCGGCGTGCTGGACGGCGATCTCGTCGTCGTCGAGAAGCGAGCGGGTGCGCGGCGCGGCGAAATCGTGATTGCGATCGTCGATAATCAGTTTACGCTCAAGCGCCTCGATCTCGAACGGGGGCGCTTCATCCTCCGTCCGGAGAACAAAGCGTATCCGATCATCCGGCCGGAAGGCACGCTGGAAATATTCGGGGTCATGGTAGGACTGGTACGCAAGATTGCCTGACAGGTAGTGCGAAGTCGATTGCCGACAGTGCTCACGGGTCGATAAGATAGCGTCGCGGCAGCCGATTCACGCTGCCCGACAGGCGTCCGCGAATGGTGCGGGCGAAACCCATGACCGACGCATCCGACGTCACGCGCGACCGCGACCGCAGAATCTTGCGCGGCCAACCCGACGATAGGCTGGTGCACTTCGCGCCGTCCGATTTCAGCGTCGGCGCGCGCGTGTTCGCGCCGATATACAAGTCGCTCGATCGATGACTCCCGCGCCGGTGCTGCCGCACGGACCCAAGCTGGCGTTGATTCTTTCAGGCGGAGGCGCTCGCGCCGCGTATCAAGTCGGCGTAGCCCGCGCCATAGCCGAAATGCTGCCGGACGGCAATGCAAGCCCGTTCCGGATCGTTTGCGGAACCTCGGCAGGAGCGATCAACGCCGCCGCGCTTGCTGCAGGCGCGCGCCATTTCGGCGATGCGTCGTCGATGCTGTGCAAGACTTGGGCGACGCTTAGCATCGGAGATATCTACCGCGCGGACGCGATGCACCTTGCCCAAACGGGATGGCGCTGGCTGCGCTCGCTGTTTCCCGGTGCCGACCGTCAGCGGTCGATTGCGCTGCTCGACAATGCGCCGCTGGCCACGCTTCTTGGACGAACCATTCATTTTCCGTCGATCGAACACAGCATCAACGCGGGCGCACTCGATGCGCTGACTATCACCGCATCGAGCTACCGCACGGGCAAGTCGGTAAGCTTTTGCATGGGGGGGCCCGGACTCGAGTTATGGGAACGATCGCAACGCGTCGGCGTGCGGGCCGCAATAGGAATCCCACACTTGCTCGCATCGAGCGCCATACCATTCGTGTTCCCGCCGACCAAGATCGGCAATGAGTTCTTCGGCGACGGTGCGATGAGCCAGATGGCGCCGACCGCGCCGGCACTTCATCTCGGCGCAGACCGCATTCTGGTCGTCGGCGCTGCTCGTACCAGTAAGCACGACCCGGAGACCCCGAACCCCCCATCGCTGGCACAGATCGGAAGCCAGGTGTTTTCCAGCGTCTTTACCGACGCGCTGGGTACCGACCTGGAAAAAGTCAGGCTGGTCAATATCGCCGTGCGTCAGATACCGCCGGACCGGCTCGCTTCGAGTCCGATGCCTTTGCGCGACATCATGCTCCTGGTGCTCACGCCGAGCGTTGCTCTGGAAACGCTCGCCGGCGCATTCAGGCATCGGCTCCCGCGCAGCCTGCGCGTGGCGCTCGGCGGTATCGGAGGAACCCGCTCCGGGGGAGAAGGCCTGTTGTCCTACCTGCTTTTCGACGCCGGCTTTTGCTCGGCGCTGATCGATCTTGGCTATCACGACGCGCAAAACAAACGAGACGAGCTGGCGACTTTTCTTTCGGTCTAGACACGCTCGACTTCGACCAACACGTCATAGAACGTCGCTGCGCGGCCCATATCGGTCAGGGCCTGGCCGGTCAGCATGTTGGCGTTGGTGCCATCCGGAGAGAGTTTTCGCCACCAGATCGATAGCGCCACCACTACGCCGGGCCGCGCCTTGTCGGTGATCCGCGCGGCGGCGATCATCGAGCCGCGATCGTTGAACACCCGCACTCGATCGCCAGCGACGATGCCACGCGACGCGGCGTCGGCAGGATGAATATCGAGCGATGGCGTCTTTTCCGCGTCGAGAAAAACGGGAAGGTTGGCGAAGGTGGAGTTCAGTGCGTTGCGCGCAGGCGGCGAGAGCATTGCGAGCGGATATTTTCGCGCCAGCGCCGGGTCGCTTGCCGCCGATTCTCGTGGCGGAATAAAAGTCGGCAACGGGTCGAGCCCCTGATTAGCCAGCGTCTGCGAATAAAACTCGCACTTCCCCGATGGCGTCGGGAAGTTTCCGCGCGCGAACGGCGCGAACGGGGAGGGCACGTTCAGGCGTTGCCAGCCCTTTTCCTTGAGCGTGTCCCAGGAAAGGCCTTGCCCACGAGGATGATCAGGCAGGAACGCGTTGCGCGCCATCTCTTCGTCGCTTTCGCGGAAGCACGGTTCGTCGAAGCCCATGCGCGCTGCGAGCAGACGGAATACTTCGGTATTGGGCTTGGCCTCGCCGAGGGGTGTAATCGCGGCGTTGTTGGCGAGCGCGTACAGGTGTCCGTAGGAGGAATGGATATCCACGTGCTCGAGCTGGGTCGTCGCCGGAAGCACGATGTCGGCATAGTCGGCGGTGTCGGTCAGAAAAACGTCGTGCACCACGCAGAAAAGATCCTCGCGCGCGAAGCCGGCGACAACCTTGGCCGATTCCGGCGCGACCGCGACCGGATTCGAGTTGTAGACAAATAATGCGCGTATCGGCGGATCGTTGGCGTCAAGCAATGCGTTGCCGATGGTCGACATGTTGATGGTACGCGGAGCGTTCCAGATCAGGTCGGGGCGCTCCAGCGCAGCACCGTTCACCGGATAGGTTCCGCTGGACGACAGCAATGCGCCGCCGGCCGGGTCGCGCCAGGCACCCACCAGCGCCGGCAGGCACGCCGCGGTGCGCACCGCCATTCCTCCGCCGGCGTGGCGTTGCATACCGTAGTTGAGCCGTATTGCCGCCGGACGGATTTTGCCGTAGTCGCGGGCAAGATCGATGATCTCTTCTGCCGCGAGCCCTGTGAGTTCCGCGACGCGTTGCGGCGCATAGTCGGCGACCCGCACCGCCAGTTGCTCGAATCCCAGCGTGTACCGATCGATATAGTCACGGTCGATCAGATTCTCGCCGATCAGGACATGCATCATGCCCAAGGCAAGCGCTGCGTCGGTGCCCGGCAGCAATGCGAGGTGCAGGTGACACTTCTCCGCAGTCTGACTGCGGTAGGGATCGATCGCGATCAGCCTGGCGCCGCGGCGCTTCGCTTCCTGGATCCGGCTCCACAGATGCAGATTGGATACGATCGGGTTCGAGCCCCAGATGAGTATCAGCCGCGCGTTCTCGAACTCCTCCATATCGATGCCGATGGCGGCGCCAACGGTCGCGACATAGCCCGCCTTGCCGGCGGTCGCACAGATCGTGCGATCGAGCAGCGATGCGCCCAGCCTGTGAAAAAAGCGCCGATCCATCGAGCCATATTGCAGCAGCCCCATGGTGCCGGCATAACTATAGGGGACGATCGCTTCCGGTCCGTCCGGCGACGCCGCAATCTCGGTAAAGTTCTTGACGATGGTATCGAGGGCCCCGTTCCAGCTGATGCGCCGAAACTTGCCTTCGCCCTTCTTGCCGACGCGTTGCAGCGGATACAGCACGCGAGCGTCGGAATAGGTGCGCTCGAGGTAGCGCGCGACCTTGGTGCATAGCACACCGTTGGTCGTCGGATGGTCGGGGTCGCCCTCGACCTTGATTGCGCGTCCATTTTCCACCGTGACGTGCAGGGCGCAGGTGTCGGGACAGTCATGCGGGCATGCGCCGCGCACGAGGGTACGGCCGGAAACGAAGGACAGGGGCTGATCGAGTGGCATGGGCGAGACGCTGTCTGTCTATTGTAAACCGTGCTCGTACAGCGCCGCGCGACAACCCGACGATTGAGGTATCGTTGTCGCCGTTTGCGCGATCCACAACACGCCGTTAAGGCGATTGGCAACGACATGCCACCTACCTTGCCCGCGATTGCTCTGCCATCCGGAAGCATGCCGGCGCTCGGGCTCGGTACCTGGATGATGGGCGAGCATCGTCGCGACCGGAAGAAGGAAGTCGCCGCCATTGCGCTCGGGCTCGATCTGGGCATGACCCTGATCGACACCGCCGAGATGTATGCCGACGGCGGCGCCGAGGAAGTGGTCGGCGAGGCGATTGCGGGGCGGCGCGAGCAGGTGTTCGTGGTCAGCAAGGTTTACCCGCATCATGCGAGCCGGCGCGGAGCCGTTGCGGCATGCAAGCGCAGCCTGAAGCGCCTCGGGACGGACCGCCTCGACCTTTACCTTCTGCACTGGCGCGGTGACATCCCGCTCGCGGAAACCGTCGACGCGTTCGAATCCCTGCGTCGCGATGGCTGGATTCGCGGGTGGGGGGTCTCCAACTTCGACCGCGCCGACATGGAGGAGCTCTTCGCACTGCCGGGTGGAGCGCGCTGTGCCGCGAATCAGGTGATGTATCACCTCGGTTGCCGCGGCGTCGAATGGGATCTGCTTCCGTTCTGCCGCAAGCACCAGGTTGCGGTGATGGCCTATTCCCCGGTCGGGCGCGGCCGGTTGTTACGCGATCGCAGTTTGCACGCTCTTGCGGGAGAGCTCGGGAGAAGTCCGGCCCAGATCGCATTGGCGTGGTTGCTCGATCAACCCGGCGTGAGCGCGATTCCCAAAGCCGCAAGCGACGCACATGTCCGCGACAACCGCGCCGCTGCCGATGTGCGCCTGCCCGCGTCGGTGCTGGAGCAGCTCGAGCGCGCGTTCCCGGCGCCATCCGGGCCAACTTCGCTCTCGATCCTGTAGCAGCCCAGGTGCCGCAATGCGGCACCCCTGTCTGCCTCCACGGCACCCTTGGTGTGATGCGGGGAGGGCATCTCGAGACGAAGCCTGTGGCACGCTCCGTCGGCCGAAAATCAGCGACTTACATGAACGCCACCGACAAGCGACGATCCATGGCATGGATGTTGCGTTTGATGGCTCACAGGCGAGTGCCCCACATATCAACGCAACCGAGGATCGTGCCATGGACGACTATACCCACTACGATTTCCTGGACCTGCCACCCGGCGCGTCCACGGCAAGAATCGAGGCTGCCTATCAAACGATCAAACGGCGTCTGAATGGCCACTCCGACGAGCAGATGATCCGCATGATTCACGAGGCGTACACGATACTGTCCGACGCAGAACAGAGGCAACTCTACGACGCGGAGCTGCAACGCGTTGCTGCAGCAGCCGACGCCGAGCTCAAGAACGCGCTCGACGGCCAGGCTTCGCGATCAGCAAGACGCGTCCAGGATGTTCCCATGACTCTCTTCACCGCGGTGAGCGCGTGGGCCGCATGAGCTCGTTGCGCCACAGGTTCGACGCCGCGCCGCGACTACGCTCTCGCGTCGAGCCGCTGCGCCGCGCTCCTTCGCGTGCGCGGCTGCGCCCCGGTGCCGCCATGCTGGCGCGCAACCGACGCAAGCTTCATCCCGTCCGCGTAGCGCTCGACCGCCATCGTCCGTTAGTCGTGAGCGGCTCGAGAGCATCGTCGCCGCCGATCTATATGTGACCGGCTGTAAGACGAGATGGCCCGATTCGACCATACGGCTTCGTCCATTCTGACGAACATGAGAATTTTCTACATGACACGATGAGACGCGGTTAACACTCAGTTGACAACTAGCGATTGAGGCGGCACGGCGGAACACAGGGGAATGCAACGTGGAAAAATGCGTAAACTGCCAGTTTTACGACCGGCGCAGCACCCGGCCCACCGACGGCCGGGCCGCGATGTGGGGACAATGCCGGCGGCACCCGGCTCACCTGAATCCCGTCAGCGCCAAGAATTACCTGGTCGAAGGGGTGTGGCCCATGGTGCGCGACGACGATTGGTGCGGTGAATGGAGCGCTCCCACGCACGCTTCGATGTCGCGCTCACAATTCGACCCGCACACCGACAAGGTTCCGACGACCGCCACTGCTGGAGCATCCGCCGCCGCGGACCGCTCGGGTTTTGTTGCCTCTGCGGTTGCTGAGGCAGCTGGCGACGACTAGCGCCCCGACTCGCGTCGCGGCCAAGTCCGCCGATTTCTTCAACTCCGATTGGGATTCATTTTCGTCGCGCCTGCCTGCGTCGGCGACGTCCAGCAAGCCTCAAGCGTTCAAGTTCGGCAACGGCTTAGCGCTCGGATACCATTGCGGGCGTGAATCGCGCAATCCTTGCTTCGCTCGCTGACGGTGCCGTTGCGGTCACTCCCAATCGGCGCCTTGCCCGCGCCCTGTCGCACGCATTCGACGCCGAACAATTAGCGTTTGGCCTGACCGCGTGGCCGACGCCTTCCATCCTGCCGTATCAAACGTGGCTCACAACGCTGTGGGAGCAAGTCGTTTCGGCCGGCGCGACAGACGACGAAACCTTGCTGCTGACGCCGCCGCAGACGGCATTACTGTGGGAGCAAATTGTCGACGCGGACACTCGCACGCTTCTCGACCCGCGCGGAGCCGCAGCGCTCGCCGTCGCAGCCTGGTCGCTGGTCCATGCCTGGGGCGCGGGTGGCGAAAGCTGGCGCGCTTGGCGTCGGGACGATCGCGAGGCGGACGACCCGTCGATGTTCGCCGCCTGGGCCGAGCGCTACAGCGCCGAATTGCGCCGTGCGGGCATGCTGGATGTAGCGCAATTGGCTGACGCTCTCACCGCGCTCGCGCCGTGCCTCGAGTCACTGAGCCGCTCCACGATTCTCGCCGGTTTTGTGGAGTTCACGCCGCAGCAGGAACGGCTGTTCGCCGCTTTGAGCAACGAAGGCGCGACACTGCGCCGGCTCGATACGCTGCCACCGGTCGAGGCGAGGGTACGACGCACGACTGCCGTCTCACCTCGAGCGGAGCTGATTGCCGCGCTGACGTGGGCCCGCGGTATGGTTGTCGATGCACCCGGCGCACGGGTCGGCATCGTGGTCGAGGATCTGGTGCGTCGGCGCGAGGAAGTCATTGCGCTGGCGGAGGACATCCTGTGCCCTTCGTCGATCCTGCCGGGGATGGACTCGTCCACGCGGCCGTTCGAGGTGTCGTTGGGCACATCGTTGGGGTCGATTCCGCTGATCGTGGCCGCGCTCGACTTGATCGAGCTCGCCGAATCGCGGCTGGCCGTGGGTACCGCGGCGGCGCTGTTGCGTTCTCCCTATTTGCCCGGAGCCGATCTGGCTTGGGCGGCGCGTGCAACCATCGAGCGCGATTGGCTCGAGGCGGGCCATCGCGACGTGACCTTGGCCGATGTCGTTGCCGCGCTCGATCGCCGGGAGCCGGGGCTGGCGGCGCGGTGGCGCGACGCCTCGTCCATGCCCAAGCACGAGCGCGCCACTTCGCCCCGCAATTGGGCGGATGCGTGGCGCCAATGGCTTGCGGCGGCAGGATGGCCCGGACCTCGCACGCTCGACAGTGCCGAGTATCAGGCGCGCGAGGCCTGGGAGCGATTGCTGTTGCAGTTTTCGTCGCTCGGCGCGGTGGCGACACGCATGAGCCGGTCCGCCGCGGTCGACATGTTCCGCGCGATGTCGCGCGAGACAGTGTTTCAACCGGAAGGGAGCGCGGCGCCGATCCAGATCCTCGGTGTGCTCGAAGCGAGCGGCATCGCCTTCGATGCGCTGTGGGTGGTCGGTCTGGCCGCGGATCGATGGCCGCCGGCGCCCGAGCCCAACCCGATGTTGCCGCTCGCCTGGCAGCGTGAGCGCCAGATTCCGCGCGCGAATGCATCGGGAGAGCTGGCGTTTGCCCGCGCGCTGACCGCCGGCTTCGCCGCGGCAGCCACCGAAGTTGTTTTTAGCTCGGCGTCGACCGTCGACGATCGCCCATCTTCGCCATCGGCATTGATCACAGCCTATCCTGAGGCACCGCTGCCCATGTCGCCGGCGACATGGCCGCGAATGATCGCGGTCAATCAGCGTCTCGAATCCATTGCTGACGATCGAGCGCCACCGCTCTCGCCGGGAAGCGTCGCGCCGGGCGGCTCACGCATCATCGCCGCACAAAGCGACTGCCCGTTTCAGGCGGTAGCGCGCCATCGACTCGACGCGAAGCCCTGGCCTGTTCCACTCGGCAGTCTGTCGGCACAGGAGCGCGGCACTCTGGTGCACTCGGCTATGGCCGCGTTCTGGACCGCCGCTCGCGACCATGCGACGCTCCTTGGCCTCGACGGCGCGGGTGAGACGCGACTCGTCGAAGCCGCCGTAGAAACTGCGCTCGCGCAGTTCCCAGCCATGCGCTGGCGCAGCTTGCCGACCCTTGTCCGCGCCGCGGAAGCGACGCGGCTCGCGCGACTTCTGCGTGCGTGGCTGCAGATCGAACGCTTGCGGCCGCCGTTCGCGGTCCACGGCGTCGAAGCAACAGCAACGATCGATCTTGCATCGTTGACGTTTCGGATCAGATCCGATCGCAGCGACGCACTCGCCGATGGCGGCATCGCGATTGTCGACTTCAAGACCGGTCGCGCCGAGCGGCCGGCACAATGGTTCGATCCGCGACCTCGCGCGATCCAGCTGGGGATGTACGTGCTCGCCGAACGCGATGCACGGCCCGACGTCGAAGTTCGCGCGGCTGCCTATGCGCAGTTGCGCCCCGACGCAGTCGCCGCGGTGGGCCTCGCGGCAGATGCGAACGCATGGCCGGCGCTGAGCCAGGTAACTGAGGTTTCCGCGTGCAAGCTCGACGACTGGCAGGCGCTCGAAGCGTGGTGGCGCTCGCAGCTCGGTGCCTTGGCGTCGGAAATTGCCGCCGGCAACGCCGTCGTCAGTCCGCGGCAGAAACCTCTGGCGTGCCGCACGTGCAGCCTGCAGCCGCTGTGCCGAATCCAGTCTCTGCGCAATCTTGTCGATCAAAGTCTCGACGATGAGTGAGCGACGCATGGTCTGCGACGACGCCGAGCGAGCGGCAGCACTTGATGTTTCACGTTCGTTCGTCGTTCAGGCACCGGCCGGCTCGGGCAAGACCGAGCTCCTGATTCAGCGCTACCTCGCTTTGCTCTCGCGCGTCGAGCGGCCGGAGGCGATCGTCGCCATGACGTTCACCCGCAAGGCCGCCGGAGAGATCCGTGAACGCGTCGTGACGGCATTGCGAAGTGCCGAATCTGAGCCCGCGCCGGCGGAAGCGCATGCGGCGCTGACCTGGCGCCTGGCGCGCAGCGCGCTGCAGCGCGACGCGGCGCTGGAATGGAATCTGATCGCCCACCCTGCTCGCCTGCAGGTGCAAACGATCGACGCCTTGTGCGCGTCGCTGATGCGCCGCGCGCCACTCACCTTGAAGGTTGGCACATTGCCGCGCTTCGTCGATCGCGGCATGCCGCTCTATGTCGATGCAGCGCGTTCGGAGCTCGACGCGGCAGGCGCCGACGATGTCGCGTGGCGGCACCTGCTCGATCACCTCGACAACGACGCGGATCGCCTGATCGAGCTCATCGCCGGGATGCTCGCAAAGCGAGATCAATGGCTGCATTTCGTCGTCGTCGATGACAAGGATGCCTTGCGAGTCGATCTGGAAAGGGCGCTCGTCGCCGAGATCGATCGTGAGCTGGGTGCGCTTGACGCTGCGTTCCCGCGTGACGTCGTCACGCCCCTGATGGAACTCGCGCGTCACGCCGGCGGCAACCTCCGGGCCGATCAGCCCGATCACCCGCTGGCGAGCTGGTCGGAGGAGGGCGCACTTCCGCCGCCAGGCGTCGATGGATTGCCTCAATGGTTGTCCATTGCCGAATGGCTGCTCACCAAGGAGGGCACGTTTCGCGAGAAGGTCGACAAGCGGCAGGGATTTCTCGCGCCGAGCTCCGCTCCCGCGTCGGAGCGCGGCAGCCGTCTCGATCAAAAGCAGGCGATGGGACAGTTGATTGCGCGCCTCGAACAGGTTCCCGGACTGGTCGCGGCGCTTCATTCGATGCGGGCGCTTCCGCCTCCGAGTTACGACGAAGCTTCGTGGTCTTTCATCGCTGCGCTGCTCGACGTGCTGCGGCATGCGGTGGCCCGGCTGCAACTCGTTTTTGCGCGGGAAAACGCCATCGATTACCCGGAATCGACGCTAATCGCGCTGCGCGCCTTGTCCTCGGAAGATGGGCCCTCCGAGCTGCTGCTCGCGCTCGACATGCGGATCGAGCATCTGCTGCTCGACGAGTTCCAGGATACGTCGCTCGCACAGCACCAACTGATCGAGCGGCTTACCGAGGGTTGGACGCCCGGCGACGGCCGCACCTTGTTTGTCGTCGGCGATCCGATGCAATCGATTTACCGCTTCCGCGAAGCCGATGTCGGCTTGTTTCTTGCTGCCCAGAGAAACCGGCGCATCGGTGGTGTCGCGCTCGAGCCGTTGACGCTGACACGAAACTTTCGCTCTCAGCAAGGCCTGGTCGAATGGGTCAATGCTACGTTTGCCAACGTGTTTCCTTCGCACGAAGATCCGACGCGTGGAACGGTCGCGTTCAAACCGTCGACGGCGACCCGACAACCGCAGGCCGATGCCGCGGTCACTCTCGATGTCTGCGCCGATGCCGTCCTGGAGGCGGCGGCGGTCGTATCGCGAATCCGTTGTGCGCTCGCAGGCACGGCTCAAACGATCGCGGTACTCGTTCGCAAGCGTTCCGATCTGGCCGAAATATTGCCGGCCCTGCGCGCCGGCGGTATCGCATTTAGCGCGGTCGAGCTCGATCACCTCTCGGAACGGCAGACCGTGCTCGATCTTTGTTCGCTGACGCATGCTCTGATTCAACCCGACGATCGCCTGGCGTGGCTCGCGACATTACGCGCGCCGTGGTGCGGATTAACGCTGCCCGACCTGTTCGCGGTTGCTGAAGCCTGCGGCAAGCGCCCGCTGAGCGAAGCTTTGTCAGGGGAGCTGGCAGCCGATGTTCTAAGTCGCTTATCCACAGACGGGAGAGGAAGGTTCACCCGTTTCGCGGCCATACTTGGGGCACGGCTCGACGAGCGCGGACGGCATCCGCTCGCCACCGCCGTGCGCGGCGCATGGCTCGCGCTGGGTGGTCCCGCGTGCGTCATCGATCCGATCGATCTCGAAGCTGCCGATCGATTTTTCGCATTGCTCGCCGATCACGAGGTAGGGGCCGATATTCCCGATTGGGCGATGTTCATGGAAGCGCTGGATGCGTTGCGCGCCGAAGGGGAAGTGGACCCGTCTACGAGAGTGCGGATCATGACGCTGCATCGGGCCAAGGGCCTTGAATTCGATGTGGTCATCATGCCCGGCCTTGCCCGGCCGCCGCCGCCCGAGGACCGTCAGCTCCTGCTATGGCGCCGGCGCAGCAACGCCTTGCTGCTGGCACCGATGAAATCCCGCTACGTCTCGCAGGGTGATGACGACCCGGTGTACTCGTATCTGCGCAGTCTCGCCGTTGCCGAAGAGGAAGCGGAGCTGGGCCGGCTGCTCTACGTTGGTTGCACGCGTGCCAAGGAGCAGCTGCATCTGACATCTACGCTCGAGCCGACGGACGAGCAGGGAACATCCAGACGGTGGAAGGATCCATCGATGCGAACAGCATTAGCTGCGCTGTGGCCGGCTCTTTCCGCTGTGGTACCCGACCCGGAATCCGAAATCGGAAAGAGCGCTGGTCGCGAGGAAGCGGGTGTTCCGCTGCGGCGCCTGCCTGCCCATTGGCAGCTCCCCCAGGCCCCGGATCCCATTCCCGGGGCGGGCGGCCCTGATTCAATGTCAGACCGCGACCCGGTGGAGTTCGATTGGGTACGAGAGACCGCCCGTCGCATCGGGACCGTCGCCCACCGCCTGCTACGGCAACTTGCGGAGGAAGGGATTGAGTCCTGGAACGCGCAACGAATCGCGAGCGAGCGCAAGCGCGTCACGCGCGAGCTCGCAGCGCTTGGATTGACCGGAAGCGAAGTCAGCGCGGCCGTGGACCAGGTGCTGTCGGCGATCGCAGCGACCATCGCCGACTCACGCGGACGCTGGTTGTTCGACCCTGGCCACGCCGAGGCCTGCAGCGAATATGCACTGACCGGCCTGCACAAGGAAAAATTTGTCCACCTCGTGCTCGACCGGACTTTCGTCGATCGCGAAGGCATACGCTGGATCGTGGATTTCAAGCTGTCGCGCCACGAAGGCGCTGACGCGGGAGCATTTCTGGATCGCGAGCAGGAGCGCTATCGCACGCAACTGGAAACCTATGCGCAAGTGATGCGCGAGATCGACCCTCGTCCGATTCGGGTGGGACTCTACTTCCCGCTGCTGCCCGGTTGGCGCGAATGGACTCCCGCATTGTAGGAACGCGCCTGCACGAGGAGCCATAAGCGCTGGACCGAGACCCGGGGCGCAGGGTAAAATTGAAGTTTTTCAAAGCCTTCCGGTTATTTCCCGGAACCAGCTCCCCGGGCATAGCAGCGTGCAGGTCATTCGCGGATTTCCCCAACCCAGCCACGATCGCATCGCGCTTACCATCGGCAACTTCGACGGCGTGCATCGCGGCCATCAAGCCATGCTCTCACGCTTGAGCGACGCCGCGGAGGATCTCGCGCTCCGGTCCGCAGTGCTGACCTTCGAGCCTCATCCGCGCGAGTTCTTCGCGCCCGAGTCCGCCCCGCCTCGACTGTCCACGCTGCGCGACAAGCTCGAGCGTTTTGCCTGTGACGGCGTGGCGCGCGTCCACGTGGCCAGGTTCGACTCAAGGCTCGCCAAGCTCTCGGCCGAGGAATTTATCGACCAGATACTGGTGCGCAAGCTCAGAGTGAGCTGGATTCTGGTCGGAGACGACTTTCGTTTCGGCCGCGACCGCGTCGGCGACTTGGCGCTGCTGCGGCAGAAAGCGGCGCATTACAGCGTCGAAGCCATGCCGACGGTCACCATCGACGGCGAACGTGCGTCGAGCAGCGCGGTGCGATCCGCGCTTGCGGCCGGAAATCTCGAGCACGCGGCAAAGCTGCTCGGCAGACCTTACGTCATGTCCGGTCACGTCGCGCACGGCGACAAGCTCGGCCGCAACCTGGGTTTTCCCACCGCCAACGTGGTGCTTCGCTACAAGCCGGCGCTGTCAGGAATCTTCGCTGTGCGCGTGCATGGCCTCGGCGACGAATCACGTGCCGGAGTCGCCAGCCTGGGCGTCCGTCCGACGATCAAACACGGCGCCGAGCCGCTGCTCGAGGTGTTCGTGTTCGATTTCGACGAAGCGATCTATGGGCGAAGGATTGCGGTCGAATTCCTGCACAAGCTTCGTGACGAGGAGCGCTATGCCGATCTCGATCAACTGACTCGGCAGATTCGCGCCGACGTTGCACAAGCCCGCGATTATTTTGCGATCACGAAGTAAACGAAAGCAACGATGGCTGACGCCAGCAAGAACGACTACAAATCGACGCTGAATCTCCCTGACACGCCTTTTCCGATGCGTGGCGACCTGGCCAAGCGCGAACCTGGCTGGGTCAAGGACTGGCAGCAACGCAAGGTCTACGAAGCGATTCGCGCGGCAAGCAAGGGACGCCCGCGCTTTGTGCTCCACGACGGACCACCGTACGCGAATGGCGACATCCACATCGGTCACGCCTTGAACAAGGTACTCAAGGACATTGTCGTGAAGAGCCGGCAGCTCGCCGGCTTCGACGCACCCTACGTCCCGGGCTGGGATTGCCATGGCATGCCGATCGAGGTACAGATCGAAAAGACCTATGGCAAGAATTTGCCTACTGCCGAAACACAACGCCTCTGCCGCGCCTACGCGAGCGAGCAGATCGTGCGCCAGAAGGCCGAGTTCCAGAGGCTCGGCGTGCTCGGCGACTGGGACCGTCCGTACACGACCATGTCGTACGGCAACGAAGCCGACGAGATTCGCGCCCTGGGTCAGCTGCTCGAGAAGGGCTACCTTTACCGCGGCCTCAAGCCGGTCAACTGGTGCTTTGACTGTCAGAGCGCCTTGGCCGAGGCGGAAGTCGAATACGAAGATCGGCAGGATATCGCCGTCGATGTCGGATTCGCCCTCGACGATTCCGACCGCCAGAAACTGGCGGCGGCGTTTCATCTGCCATCGCTGCCCGAGGGTCCCGTATACGCGGTGATCTGGACCACCACGCCCTGGACGATCCCGGCGAATCAGGCGTTGAATGTGCACCCTGACATCGATTACGCGCTGGTGCAAACGGACAAGGGGTCCCTGATCGTCGCCAACGAAATATTGATGCGGCCCGTAGATTTGCGCGGCGAGCTCGACCCGATCGACATCGATCCGGGGTTCTCTGACGGCCGCATTCTAGAGCTGACAAAAAAATACCAATTGCGACAATGGAAAGTCTTGGCGCTGACCAAGGGCAGGTCCCTTGAGCGCATTCTGTTCCGCCACCCGTTCTACGACCGCGCATCGCCCGTTAATCTCGGTGACTTTGTGACGTTGGAGCAGGGCACGGGCATTGTCCACAGCTCGCCGGCGTATGGTATCGACGACTTCAACACGTGCCGGCGTTACGGCATATCCGACGACGAAATGCTCAATCCGGTGCAAGGTGACGGGCGCTATGCCGAGAGCCTTCCATACTTCGGCGGGTTGAAGATCTGGGACGCGAACCCGAAGATCGTCGAGAAGCTGCGAGAGGTGGGAGCGCTGCTACACGCCGAGAAAATCACTCACAGCTACATGCATTGCTGGCGGCACGGAACGCCGATCATCTATCGAGCGACGACGCAATGGTTTGCCGGCATGGACGAGGTTCCGGGATTCGATGGCAGGCGACCCGCCGAACCGCTGCGCAGCACGGCGTTGCGAGGCATCGAAGCCACCGAGTTTTTTCCTTCGTGGGGCAAGGCCCGGCTGCACGGCATGATTGCCAATCGCCCCGACTGGACGCTGTCGCGCCAGCGCCAGTGGGGCGTGCCCCTGCCGTTTTTCGTCGACAAGGAAACGGAGCTTTTGCACCCGGACACGCCGGCCTTGCTGGAGCTGGCAGCGGCCAAGGTCCAGGCAGGTGGCATCGAAGCGTGGTTCGAGGCGACGCACGAGGATTTCGGCGTCGATGCCTCGAAGTATCGCAAGCTGACCGACACGCTCGACGTCTGGTTCGATTCGGGTTTGACCCATCAGACAGTCATGGGCGGACCGCAGGGGCGTGCGTTGCACCGCGGATCGCATCCGGACGCAACCGGGTTTCCGGCCGATCTCTACCTCGAGGGATCGGATCAGCATCGCGGCTGGTTCCATTCGTCGCTGCTGACCTCGTGCATGCTCAATGGCGTGGCTCCTTACAAGGCGCTTCTGACGCACGGCTTCGCGGTCGACGGGCAGGGCAAGAAAATGTCGAAGTCCAAGGGCAACGTAGTAGCGCCGCAAAAGGTGTGGAACGGGCTCGGTGCCGAGGTTCTTCGATTGTGGGTCGGCGCGACCGACTATTCCGGTGATCTTTCGATTTCCGACGAGATCCTCAAGCGTGTCGTCGAAGGCTATCGGCGCATCCGCAACACGCTGCGCTTCCTGCTCGCCAACACGGCCGATTTCGACGCGGAGCGAGACGCCGTGCCGGTGGCAGAATTGCTCGAGCTGGACCGCTATGAGCTGGGTGTTGCCAACGCCCGTTTCGAGGACATGCGCTCGAGCTACCGCAAGTACGAGTTCCATCAGGTCGTGCGGCAGTTGCAGCTCTATTGCTCCGAGGAGCTCGGTGGTTTTTATCTCGACGTATTGAAGGATCGCCTTTACACCGCGGCGAGCCATTCCGCAGCCCGGCGTTCTGCGCAAACCGTGCTCGCGCACATTCGCGATGAATTGCTGAAGCTGATGGCGCCGATTCTCTCGTTTACCGCGGAAGAAGCGTGGGAGGTCCTCTACCCGGATGATGCGACGATCTTTGTACACGTATGGAAGTCGGAGCACGGCCTCGAAGCGATTCCGGATCTGGACGCACTGACGGCGAAGTGGAGCCGCATCGTCGAGGTTCGAAACGTTGTCCTGAAGCGTCTGGAGGAAGCTCGCGAAAAAGGCGAAATTGGTTCCTCGCTCGCCGCCGAAATCACCATCGCGGCGCCGGCAGATGTCTACGAGGCGCTGGCGTCGCTCGGCGACGACCTGCGTTTCGTGATGATCACCTCGTCCGCCAAGGTGCTGCCCAGCGATGTGCTGGCGATCGAGGTAACGCCGAGCCCGAATGTGAAATGCGCGCGCTGCTGGCACTGGCGCTCCGATGTCGGCGCCGACGCGGCGCATCCGAACCTGTGCGCGAGGTGCGTGGCCAATTTGTTCGGCGACGGCGAGGTTCGGGTGTACGCGTGACCGGAGTCGGAACGCCATCGGTAACTTCCGGGCGCTGGTGGTTGTGGCTCGTCTTGAGCGCCGCCATCGTCGTCGTCGACCAAGCCACCAAGGCGCTGGTGCTTTCGACGCTGCAGCCCGGAGAGGAGCGAATGCTGACCGATTTCTTCAGCCTCGTGCTCGCGTTCAATTCCGGTGCGGCGTTCAGTTTTCTGGGCGACGCCAAGGGGTGGCCTCGATATCTTTTGGGTGTGATCGCGATCGGCGCGGCGTGCTTGATCGTGTGGCTGCTGCGCCGCGGCGGTGACAGGCTCTATTGCGCGGGATTGAGCCTGATCCTCGGTGGAGCACTTGGCAACCTTTGCGACCGAATTACCCTGGGCAAGGTAGTAGACTTCCTTTCGTTCCATCACTTTATTCCGTTTCGCCATCCGCTTATCGCCTGGCTCGATCCCTTTCCCGCCTTCAACATTGCCGACAGCGCGATCACCGTCGGCGCCGCGTTGCTGATCCTGGACGGATTTCGGCGAAGACCGGACCGGCCGGTCGCGGTAAGATAGGGTCCATGCAGGTCATTCTCGCCAATCCCCGCGGCTTTTGCGCCGGTGTCGACCGCGCCATAGCGATTGTGGAGCAGGCGCTGGCGCAATTCGGCGCGCCGATCTACGTTCGCCATGAAGTGGTCCACAACAAGTTCGTCGTCGACGATTTGAGGACGAAGGGCGCGATATTCGTCGATCAGCTCGCGGAAGTTCCTTCAGGCAGCACGGTTGTGTTCAGCGCGCACGGTGTGTCGCGAGCGGTGCGCGCCGAAGCCGAGTCGCGTCGACTCAGGGTTTTCGATGCCACGTGTCCGCTGGTGACCAAGGTCCACGTCGAAGTTGCGAAGATGCGTCAGCATGGCCGCGAGATCGTCATGATCGGGCACTCCGGTCATCCAGAGGTCGAAGGAACCATGGGCCAGTCCGACGGCGGCATATACCTGGTCGAGTCGATTGCCGATGTCCACGCGCTCGAGGTCCGTGATCCGGTAAATCTGTCCTATGTGACACAGACGACACTTTCCGTCGATGACGCCGCGTCGATCGTCGACGCGCTTAAACGGCGCTTTCCTGCGATCGTCGGCCCGAAAAAGGACGACATTTGCTATGCGACGCAGAATCGGCAGGACGCAGTCAAGTTCATGGCCCAACGCTGCGACCTGGTGATCGTCGTCGGCAGCCCCAACAGCTCGAATTCCAACCGCCTGCGCGAGGTTGCGGCGAACCGCGGGATCCAGACGTACATGATAGACCGGGCGGAGGAGTTGCAGACGGCGTGGATCGAGGGCAGGCGTCGCGTCGGCGTGACCGCCGGTGCTTCGGCGCCCGATGTTCTGGTGCGGCAGGTCGTCGAGCGGCTCAAAGCGCTTGGCGCAAGCGACGTTGCGGAGCTCGATGGCGTCGTCGAGACAACGGTATTCCCGATGCCGAAGGGTCTGGCCAGCCGCACGACGACGGAGTTACTGTGACGTGCCTGTGCGCCGCCATTTCAGTTTGGGTTTGGCCAGCCGCACATAAGCGAGGCCGGAAGCGATCGTCGCGAGCGACAGCACCGCCGCGGTGACGGAACATAGCGCGTGACGGCCGCTTTCGCTGAAGCCGCGCACGACACCTTCCGCGAAATACCACGGCAGCAGCAACAGCGCCCATTGCAATGCTCGCGTCCTGCTGCGCACCACACCGGGCCACAGGGCGACGAGCGGCAGCGCTTTGAGCGCCAGCCACGAGCCGCCAGGCTTCAGCGGCGCGAGCCAAAGCTCCCAGCAGATTTCCAGCAGCGCAAGCGTCGCGAGCAAAGCGGCCGTCGTGCGCCGCCAGCGGTCGAGCGCCGGCATCAACTGACCGCGACGAATTCGAAGAGCTCGAACCCAGGTCCCTGATCGACGAACTTGGTGAGCACCACCGTGCCGCCGGTCGTCCCGCGGCGCAGATTGATGGCTTGCTCGAGCTGAAACATGCCCCCTGGCAACAGCACCATCGGAGGCGAGCCTTCCTGTCCATCGTCGGGCAGAAGCACCACGTGCACAAAAGGAGCAGTGTCGGCATTTTCGCCCCGTGCGGCTGCGGCCTCCGGACTGTCGGTGAGAAGCTCGCAACCGAACTCCAGGCCGCTGCCACGCAGGGTGTTGCGGAACCAGCGCAGCATTGCCACCTGCAAAGTGTTTCGCCCTTCAACCCGCAATGCGATCAGGTCGCCGATGCGCAGCGGCGCGTTGGAGGAGTCGATCTGCCTCAGTGCGTAGCCGGCCGGCGTATGGTTGATCACCTGACACGAATGCATCGGTGGTAAACCGGCCGGTGCGTTGGCGACATTCGCGTGAGTCCCGCGACTGTACTGCCACACCGCCGGCAGGCCGGCGCACATCACGACTCGCGCCCGCGATGGCAGCCGGTTGAACTGTCGCGCCGGCGGGATGGCCCATTGCCGGAGTAGCCGCCGGAGCAGCGCGGTGTATTGCGCCACCGCAGCCGGATCGGCGCCGATACCTGTCGGCACGCTGCCGCCTGCGTCCAGCGCGCGCAATTGTTCCTGGATCTGGAACGCGAGGTCGAACGTCAACAGGAACAATTTGCTCCCGTCGATGTTGCCGCCCTTGTTGGCGGAGAAGGGCGGAAAGTCGTGCCCGACCGGGACGATGGCAACCGCCTTCGCCAGCCGATGCACCGGCGCGACGTCGGTGATCTTGGTCCAGTGTGAATATTCCTGCAGGTAGTCGATCACCTGGCCGAGCTGTCCCGGAAGGAAGCCGTACGGGTTGGCCAGCGCCAGCAGCAAGGACTGCACGTAGAGGCGCTCCGGCGTCGCATCCGAGTTATCGGTTGCAACTGCGGTCTGATGCAGGCCTCGCTCGCGAGCGAACGTATAGATCGCGTGCGCGTCGTGCCAGGTGCGCGCCGGCACAGGTGCGTACGACAGGTAGCTGTTGATCAGCACCCGGGTCGTGCATTGCAGGCAACGATGGATCAGCGCCAGGGTCAATCGGTTGCCGCCGAGCAGAATGCGCTTGTGCGCCTCCTGGGACAGCAGATGCTTGTAGGCGGTGGCGAGCTCCGCGGCGAGTATCAGTGACGCCTTCGCCGCTTCGAGCGCGTCACCGCTGAGCGGATGCGCGGCTCGCGAAAAGTGCCGCTCGAGCTCCGGCCAGAGCAATAACGCGGTCGCATAGTATTTTTCGGCAAGCTCGAGCCGCTTCGACTCGGAGAGCGATACACGATTGGTGGCCGCCAGCGCGTCGCCGATGATGCCGGCAGCTTCGATCGGGTCGCGTCTGAGCAATTCGTCCAGCCACGGCTGGACGCGTGCGGGCCGCGTCTCAGGCGGATGCGCGGGACGCGATTCAAGCGATGGAAGACTGAGCGCGAGGGCCATGACGTTGGTATTTTTTAGTCCGCGCCCCGATTGTAGTCGAGGCGGGGCCATTTCACTAACGGCCGCCGCGGAAGCGTATTCTAGGGCTGATCCAGGAATGCGATGACCGGCGCAATCTGGGCCTCGCTGAGCAGCATCGGCGCATGGCCGACGCCCGGGAATTCGACCACCTCTGGGCGCGGCCCACGGGTGCGCATTGCTGCCGCTGTTGCGGCAGCGAGCAGGTCCGACTCGGCACCCCGCAGCACCAGCGTCGGGCAGGAGATCGCGTCCCAAAGCGGCCATAAATCGCCGCCTTGGCCGCCTGTGGCGCGAAAGGGTACGCCGATTCCGGGGTCGAACTTGAGTCGCCAGCGGCCATCGGCGTCCTGTCGCGCGGTGCTTCGCGCCAGCGCTTCCCATTGCTCCTCGGAAAGCGCGCCGAAAGGCGCCGACACCTGGCGCACGTGCGTTTCCAGCTGGTCGAACGAGTCGAACGTGGGGTCGAGACCTACGTACGCTCCGATGCGCGCAAGCGCAGCCGGCTCGATGGTCGGACCGACATCGTTGACCACCAGCCGGACAACCGGCGTTTCAGGCTGCGCCGCCATCACTATACCGAGCAGTCCTCCCATCGAGGTGCCGATCCATGCGGCGCGATCCGCGCGGGCGTGAGCAAGCAAGGCCGTCAGCGTCGTCAGATAGGTCGGGAATCCATAATCGTGGGGATCGCGCAGCCATTCGCTATCGCCGCGTCCCGGCATATCCGGACAGATCACTCGATAGCGATCCGAGATCGCTGCGGCCAGCGTGTCGAAATCGCGTCCATTGCGCGTCAGACCGTGAACGCAGACGACAACGCGCGCATTGTCCGGATCCCCCCATTCGCGGTAGGCCACGCGATGAAAACCGTGCGCACTGAGACTCTTGAAACGGTGTTCGCGAGGAAAGGGCATGCGTGGCTGCGCGGCCGGAAAAGACACTGTCGCCGCAGCAGCGCATCGTCGGGGAAAACGGACCCGGCGTCAATGGCGCTGCGAGCGCCCGCGAGTCAGCGGCTGCCGGAGACACAAGACATTCCACCTTACGAATGGCGAACACGCAGCCGGCCAAAGTCCTCAGCGCAGCAGCTCGGCCGGAAAAAGAGGCAGGTAGCCCGCGGTCTCGCCGCCCAGAAACGCTTCGATTTCATCGCGGCGCGCGAGTGCATCCGAATAGCCCAGCGCCAGCAGCTCTCGGCAATATTTACGGTCGAACAGCAGATAGGACAACAGATTGGCGCCGGTTCCTTCGGTCGCCCCCAGACCGCGCAGCAGATATCGCACACCGGTCGGCAACCGATCGGCATAGCGAATCGCGAGTCGACCCAGATCGCGGCTCGGACCCACGACCAGCGCGTCGACGTGAACGTTCTCGGGATGCGCTTCCTGAATTTTATGCGGAACGAGACTGAGCACGCGATTGAGTCGCTGCAAGCGCTCCAGATCAGCGCCCAGGTTGTCCAGAAAGATGCTGGAAAGCGCGTGCCCCGCGACTTGGGCAAACGACGGATAGCGCGGAGGTTTATTCGCTCGCCCGGGAGCGGGCTGCTGGCCGACGAATTGTCCGACGGCGATGACCAGCATTCTGCGCGCGCTCAAATGCAGCGCCGGCGACAGCGGTGCGATCTGGCGCACGGAACCGTCGGCGTAAAAGTCGTCGCCGACACGCGCCGCCGGAAAGATGAAAGGAATCGCGCTCGACGCCAGCAGATGATCGACGCCGATGATCGCCCGTTCTCCGCGCCGGCGAATTCTTTGCCACGGCTCGATCGTCGACGCGCCTTGAAAGAAAGTCACTGCGTGTCCGGTGGTATAGCTCGTCGCATTGATCGCAAGCGCATGCAAGCGCCCGGACGCGATGTGGACCGCGACGCGGTCGAGATCGATTGCCCGGCGGAGCAGCGAGCGCAGTGGCGAGCTGTCGAGCATGGACACGGTACGCGCCGGGCCGCGGCTGCCGATCAACACCGAGGCAAGCCAACGCATACCATGTGTCGACACCGCTCCGAAGTCGGCTTTGTAGACATGGCGCACCTCGATGTTGCGCCACAGACGCAAGAGCAGCGCGACGCCACGGCGAAAATTGTCCGCGTTGGCGGCGAGCAGCGCAGCGTTGACGGCGCCGGCCGATGTCCCGCAGATCACCCGGAATGGCGATGGCGACGCCCGACCGAGCATGCGCGCGATGGCGCGCAGCACGCCGATTTGATAGGCAGCCCGCGCGCCCCCGCCGGAAAGTACGACACCCGTTTTGTACGGTGCGCGCATCACGCGCTCTTGTCCTCTTCGGCGCGCAAGGTACGATCGAGAATCATCAGCATCGCCGCCGTCGCGCCCCAGATGTAGTGCTCGCGAAAGGGAATCGCAAAGTAGTCGCGACGGATCTCTCCCAGCATGCGGAAATGCCGCTGCTGGTTCGTGGGATCGAGCAGAAACGAGAGCGGCACTTCGAAGACATCGGCGACCTCCAGCGGATCGGGTTTGAGCGGAAACGGTGCCTCGACCCAGCCGACGACCGGTGTTACGCGATACCCGGTCACTGTCTCGTAGTCAGCGAGGTGACCGAGCAGCGTCACACGATCGCGCGGCAGCCCGATTTCTTCTTCCGTCTCGCGCAAGGCCGCGGCGGCGGCGTCGGTGTCGCCGGGCTCGACACGCCCACCTGGAAAACTGATCTGGCCAGCGTGGTCGGCCAGATCGGCGCTTCGCTCGGTCAGCAGGACCGCGATGCCGTCGGCGCGGTTGATCAGCGGCACCAACACCGCGGCCGGCGTCGGAACACCTTCGCGGCCGGGCAAGCGGAAACCGTCCGAGAGATTTCGTGCCGAAGGGGGCGGGGGTCGCGAAAGTCTTTCCCGCAACCAGGCTCGCTGCGCGGCAGGAGATAAGTCGAACAGGGCTGGAAGCATCGAGGCAACGGGACAGGCATCGCGAGAATCGCGCCCGTCTACATCGCTATGATACCGCCCTCGACTGCCACCGCTTTCTCGAACTGACGTTCGCTGCCATCAATCGGCGCGACCTTCGGCTCGGTGAGAACCGTGATTTCGTGCGGTCGCGCAGGTCCGCGTCAACTCATGCCGACGCCTCGCGTGCGATCGTCGTGCATCGTTCGATTTCCGCGTCGACGGCCGCGGTCCGATGGCGAAATTGAGGCCCGACCAGAATGACGGCGGGACCGCTCAAGGTCCCATTGGCCAGCTGCGGCAGCGCGGCGAGCGTGGTAAAGACTATTCTTGCTTGCGGAAGCGAAGCGTTCTCTATCACTGCAATAGGCATCGATCCGGGCGTGCCCGCTTCCATAAGAGCCGCAGCGATCGCATCGGCCTGTCGCGTGCCCATGTAAATCGCACCACTGTCCGCGGCGGCGAGGCCCGCAGCCCAGCCGCCGGTCGATTCTCCGTCGGCTACGCGCGGCGTAGCGAACGTCACGCTGCGCACGGCACCGCGCTGTGTCAGCGACGTTCCGATCTGCGCAGCGGCGGCCAGCGCTGCGGTGACTCCTGGCACGACTTTATAACGGACACCGGCAGCTTCCAGCGCGGCAATCTCTTCCTGCGCGCGGCCGAAGAGCATCGGATCGCCGCCCTTGAGACGCACGACGACGTCGTGCACCGCCGCGGCGTCGACGAGACGCTTGTTGATGAAGTTCTGTGCGGTCGAGTGCTTGCCGCAGCGCTTGCCGACGGCGATCTTTATCGCGCGCGTCGCGAGCGCAACGATCTCCGGATGGACCAGGGCATCGTGAAATACGACGTCGGCGCGTTCCAACAGCCTCGCGGCCCGCAATGTCAGGAGATCCGGTGCGCCGGGTCCAGCACCGACCAGATAGACGGTGCCGTTCACTGGATCAACCCCGCTGCTACAGTGTTGTTGGTCGCCTCGTCGATTAGGATGAAGCTGCCCGTGGCGCGATTGTCGGCGTAGCGGTCCACGAATATGGGCTGCGCCAGTTTCAGCTCGGCGCGGCCGATATCGTTCATGCGCAATGTGTCCGGCGCCGGCCCATTAGCCTGCGTGGCGACGTCCCACAAGTGATCGATGCTGTCTACGCGAGCGCGCACCTCCCGCGTGGTATGACGCAGGAGATAACTGCGTCGTGGATCGAGCGCCGCTTCCGAAAGCCAGCACAGCGTTGCGTCGAGATCGCGTTTGGTAGAGGGTGAGGCGTTGCCGTGCACGAGCATGTCCCCGCGCGAGATGTCGATCGCGTCATCGAGCACCAACGTGACTGCGGCGTGCAGGCCCGCGCGCTTTCGGGTGCCGTCATATCCGCGGATCTCGCGCACCCGGCTCGACACGCCCGAAGGCAGCACGGTGATCGCGTCGCCAACCGCGACCGATCCCGATTCCACGCGGCCCATGTAGCCGCGAGGGAGGGTGGCCGTTGCGCGCGCGACATACTGGACCGGAAAACGAAACGGCGCCTGGGCAAGCGTCTGTTGCACGTCCACCGTCTCGAGAATCTGCAGCAGGGTCGGGCCTTCGTACCAATCGAGGTTTTCGCCGCGCTCGACCACCATTTCGCCGGTCAACGCGGACATCGGCACAAAACGCACATTTTCGATGCCGGTACGTGCGGCGAACGTCACAAAATCGGCGACGATGCCGGCAAACACGCTCTCGCCGTAGCCGACCAGGTCCATCTTGTTCACGGCGACGATGAGGTGCGGAATTCCCAGCAAATGGGCAAGCGTCGCATGCCGGCGCGTCTGCGTCATTACGCCATGTCTCGCGTCGACGAGCAGAACGGCAAGCTGCGCGGTGCTCGCCGCGGTCACCATGTTGCGCGTGTACTGTTCATGTCCCGGTGCGTCCGCGATGATGAACTTGCGAAGCGCAGTCGCGAAATAGCGATACGCGACATCGATGGTGATGCCCTGCTCGCGCTCGGCGACGAGCCCGTCGGTCAGGAGCGACAGGTCGAGCACCGTGCCGCGCTTTTGCGACGTGCGCTCGATCGCGGCAAGCTGGTCGGCGAGGATCGCCTTGGTGTCGTAGAGCAAGCGGCCGATTAGCGTGCTCTTGCCGTCATCGACGCTGCCCGCGGTCAGGAACCGCAGCACACCGTGTTCGAGCACGTCGTAGCGTTCGATGGCCGACATCAGAAGTAGCCTTCCTTCTTGCGCAACTCCATCGACGCGTCGCTGGTCTGGTCGTCAAGCCGCGTCGCGCCGCGCTCGGTAAGCGTCGTCATCGCGGTCTCCGCAATGATCGCCTCGACACTTGCCGCCTCGGAGGCGACCGGCGCGGTGCATGTAATGTCTCCGACGGTGCGAAAGCGCACCGAGATCTGTTCCACGAGGTCGCCATCGCGCGGTGGTGTCAGCGGCGTCACGCAGACCAGCGCGTTACCGCGACGTACGACCGGCCTGGTATGCGCGAGATAGATCGAGGGGACCGAGAGCCGCTCGCGAGCGATGTATTGCCAGACATCGAGCTCGGTCCAGTTACTTATCGGAAACACGCGCACGTGCTCGCCGGGGCCGACGCGGGCATTGAAAAGGCTCCAAAGCTCGGGCCGCTGATTCTTCGGGTCCCATTGTCCGAACGTGTCGCGAAACGAGAAAATTCGTTCCTTGGCGCGCGCCTTTTCCTCGTCCCGCCGT
>DATMNH010000359.1:0-2690 GCA_035568975.1 Casimicrobiaceae bacterium | reverse complement strand
CGTTCCGGTTCCAAGCGACGGCGTCGCGCCCGCGGCACGTGGCCAGCCGTTCTTCATCGGTTCCATGGCCCTCTACGCCGCCACCATCTTTGTCAGCGCGTTTCTGCTGTTCCTGGTTCAACCGATCATGGCCAAGCAGATCCTGCCGTGGTTCGGCGGATCAGCCAACGTGTGGACCACGTGCCTGGTATTCTTTCAGACGACACTCCTGCTCGGCTACGCATACGCCGACCTTCTCGTGCGCCGGACGTCGGCGCGAACGCAGATTCGAGTCCATGTCCTATTGCTGGCTTTGAGCTGCATCGTCTTGCCGATCGTGCCCGGCGCTCAATGGAAGCCGCTCGGAACCGAAAGTCCATCGCTGCTGATCCTTGCCTTGCTCGCCGCGACGATCGGACTGCCGTATTTTCTGCTATCGACGACGAGTCCACTGGTGCAGGCGTGGTTTTCGCGCAGCTTTCCGGGCAGGAGTCCCTACCGCTTATTCGCGCTGTCGAACCTGGCGTCGATGCTCGCACTGCTCGGCTATCCGATCGGGCTCGAGCCCTGGGTCACGACGCGATTCCAGTCCTACGGATGGTCCGCGGCCTACGTGGTATTCGCGTTGCTGTGCGCTGGGTGCGGATGGTTCAGCCTTCGAGCCGCACACGTCCCCGTCGAACCGGCACAAGAACAAGATGCTTCGCTGCAAGACGACGTGCCGCCAAGGGGAACGCGGCAGTTACTGTGGGCCGCACTAGCGGCAACGGGGTCGTTTCTCCTGCTCGCGATCACCAACCACCTGTGCCAGAACATCTCGTCGATTCCGCTCTTGTGGGTGGTGCCGCTTTCGATCTATCTGCTTACGTTCATTCTCTGCTTCGACGGCCGGGGCTGGTATCGCCCCGAGCTCTTCGCCTCCATGCTGGCCGCGGCCCTGGGCGTCATGGCTTGGACCCTCGCCGACCACGATCTCACGCATAAGCTCGAGCTGCAGATCGGCGTATTCTGTGTGGGACTGTTTCTCGCCTGCATGTTTTGCCACGGCGAGCTGGCGCGGCTCAAGCCGGCGCCGCGATATCTGACGCGCTTTTACCTCATGGTCTCCGCCGGGGGCGCGGTCGGATCGGCGCTGGTCGGCCTGGTGGCGCCTCTCGTGCTGCCTGCCTACTTCGAGCTCGCGTTCGGCCTTGCCGCGTGCGCGGCCTTGCTCGCGTTCCAGGTGCGCCGGCGTCATCCGGTCTTCATCGCGTTGGCGATCGTGGCATTGCTTTTCACGGTCGGCGCAGGTGCATGGCAAGTCCACGACTTCTTCGACGCAACGCTGCTCGCCACCCGCAACTTTTATGGAGTATTGCGTGTGCAGCTTTATGGCGATACCGACACGAGCCGGCACCGGTCGTTGACGCACGGGACGATACTTCACGGCACCCAGTATCTCGAGTCCGATCTCGCGCGCCGGCCCACGACGTATTACACGCAGACTTCCGGCGTCGGACGCGCGCTCGAATCGATGCATCCGACCACCCGCCCGCTCAAGATCGGAGTGATAGGGCTCGGGGCCGGAACGCTCGCGACCTACGGCAGCAAAGGCGACATCTACCGCTTCTACGACATCAATCCGGCGGTGATCGTCATTGCCAACCGCGACTTCACCTATCTCAGGGACAGCGACGCGACCATCCAGACGCCGCTAGGCGACGCGCGGCTGAACCTGGAACGCGAGGCGCCACAGGGATTCGATCTGCTTGCCATCGATGCCTTTTCGAGCGATTCGATACCCGTTCATCTGCTGACCAATGAAGCATTGACTGTCTACGTCAAGCACATGAAGCCCGGCGGTATCATTGCCTTCCACTTGACCAATCGTTTTCTCGATCTGATTCCGGTCGTCAAGCAGCTCGCCGATGCGCACCATTTGTTCTCGGTTCTGGTTACCGACGAGGGCAACGAGGGTATCGCGAGCCGCAGCGACTGGGTGCTCCTGTCGGACCGCGAGGCGTCACTCCAGGTGCCGCAAATCGCCGAGGCCGCGTCGGAGATTCCGGTGCGCGAAAACCTGCGGCTCTGGACGGATGACTTCAACAATATCGTCCAGATCCTCAAGTAGGGCCCGATTCAGCCGCCATGGATTCGCTTCACCAGCAACCCGTGAAAACACCCGACATCCAGCCCCTGCGCGCGTCGCTTGCCACTCGCAGCGTCGAGATCGTCGATCAGACTCGTCTGCCCGGCGAGTGGAAAATCGTTTCCTTGTCGAGCGTGGACGAAGCCGCGCATGCCATACGCACCATGCAGGTCCGCGGCGCGCCGTTGATCGGCGCGACTGCCGCCTACGGCTTCGCGCTCGCGGTACATGTGGATCCTTCCGACTCGGGTCTGCAACGTGCCTATGCTCTGTTGCTCGACACCCGGCCCACCGCGGTCAACCTTCGCTGGGCGCTCGACCGTGTCAGGGCGGCGGTAAGCTCGCTTGCGGCCGTGTCGCGCGCGGAAGCGGCGTGGAGAGAAGCCGACGCGATCGCTGCCGAGGACGTGAAGACAAACCTCGCGATCGGTCACCATGGCGTGACACTCATCGAGCGCCTGGCGGCCGAGGGCCACAATCCGGTGCAGATCCTGACGCATTGCAATGCCGGGGCGCTCGCCACGCTGGGATGGGGGACGGCGACGGCGCCGATCTACGTCGCGCACGGCTCGAACCTTGCCGT
>DATMNH010000358.1:0-25883 GCA_035568975.1 Casimicrobiaceae bacterium | reverse complement strand
GTCGTTGCTGACTCTCACTTCGCGACCCAGCGCAGCTTCGAGATCGGCCTTGATCGGCTTCCCATTGAGACAGATCGAGTTCGAGCCTCGAAGCAGGCCGGTCGCACGCGAGATCGAGCCCGGCGTACCGATGCCGACTGTGCCGGGCTCACCGAGCTCAACTTCGGCGTCGCGAACGAGCGTCGCAATCGCGCCGAGGATGGCGCCGTAGTCCTCGTGTGGCGTTGCAACGCGCTGGCGCAACAGCTCTCGACCGCCCGTCGCAAGCGCGACGATTTCGATCTTGGTGCCGCCCAAGTCGATGCCGAGGCGAATCATGGTCAGTCGTTTCTGTGGTCTGTTCGGCCACGGCGGCGCGAGACATTTGTTGACGCCGCGCTGCGGTTTCACCGATTATTGCAGAAAGTCATTACCACGGCCGTCATTGGGAGGAAATCATGCGCTTGCGCCATGCCTTACTTGCTGCAACGCTGGGTCTGCCGGCGCTCCCCGCCGCCGCGCAACAACAGCTGAACGTAATCTGCCCGATGGCTGCCGAATGGTGCACGATGGCCGCGGCGGAATTCGAGAAAGCCGCCGGAATCAAAGTCGGGCTGACGCTGAAGGGCTCCGGCGAGGCCTACGCGACAGTCGCTGCCGAGAAGGCAAACCCCAAGCACGACATCTGGTACGGAGGCACAGGCGATCCGCACCTGCAGGCGGCCGAGCAGGACCTCACGATCCCTTACAAGTCGCCGCTGTTCGATCAGCTGCAGCCATGGGCCAAGCGCCAGGCCGAGCAGTCCGGCTTCAAGACGGTCGGGATCTATCTCGGCGTGCTCGGCATGGGCTACAACACCGAGCTGCTCGCCAAGAAAAAAGCACCCGCCCCGGCGTGCTGGAAGGATCTCGGGCGGCCCGAATACGCTGGCGAGGTGCAGATGGCCAACCCGAATGCATCCGGGACGGCGTACACGACAATAGCCACGCTGGTGCAGGTCTTCGGCGAAGATGAAGCCTTCAAGATGCTCAAGGCATGGCACAAGAACATCAGCAGCTACTCGCGCCAGGGCGTCGGTCCAATCAAAGCAGCCGCCCGCGGCGAAAACATGATCGCCGTTGCTTTCATCCATGATGTCGTTACCGAAGCGCAGGCAGGCTTTCCGGTGAAGAGCGTCGCACCGTGCGAAGGCACCGGTTACGAGATCGGTTCGATGTCGATCATCAAGGGCGCAAGGAACCTCGACAACGCAAAAAAATTCTACGACTGGGCGCTGACTCCCGCGGCGCAGAAACTATCGTACGAATCGAAGTCATCGTTCCAGCTTCCGTCGAATGTCAGCACTCCGGTTTCACCGCTCTCGCCGCGGCCGGCCGAGATCAAGCTGGTCGACTATAATTTTGCCAAATACGGCGCCTCGGCCGAGCGAAAGCGTCTGCTGGAAAAGTGGGACAAGGAAGTCGGCGGTGCGAGCAAATGACGCAAGTTCTCAGCGGAGAGATTTCTTGCGTGAGTGATCGATGATTCGATGTCTCATCACGGGGATCATCGCTCTGCTTTTTCCGGGCATCGTGTCCGCGCAGGGAACCCTCGCCATGTATTGCAGCTCGCCCAACACAGCCTGGTGCCAGGGCATGGCGACAGGCTTCGAAAAAGCGGCAGGCGTCAAGGTGTCGGTCACGCAAAAGGCAACCGGCGAGCTTTTTGCGCAGATCAAAGCGGAGGCCGCCAGCCCCAAAGGCGACATCTGGTGGGCAGGAGCGGGCGACGCGTTTCTGCAGGCTGCCGAAGAAGGTCTTCTGGAATCGTACAGGTCGCCCAACCTCAACCAATTGCAGGACTGGGCAAAGCGCGAGGCCCAGCTTTCCAAGTACCGCGTCGCAGGCGTCTACGGCGGCGTACTCGCGCTGGGCTACAACACCGAAGTGTTCGAAAAGCGCAAGCTGCCGGTCCCTCGATGCTGGAAAGACCTCCTCAATCCGGTTTACAAAGGCGAGGTCATGCTCTCGAATCCCAACTCGTCGGGCACTGCTTACCTCATGCTGGCAACGCTCGTGCAGATCTTCGGCGAGGACGAAGCATTCAGATTCATGAAAGCGCTTAACGCGAATGTCAACCAGTACGCACGCTCGGGCATCGGTCCAATGACCGCCGTGACCCGAGGTGAGACGGGCATCGGCAGCACCGTGCTTCATGGCGTGATCAACGAGATCGTCCGCGGGTTTCCGGTCAAGCCGATACTGCCTTGCGAGGGCGTCGGCTACGAGGTGGGCTCGATGGCGATTATCAAGGGGGCGCGCAATCTCGACAACGCCAGGAAATTCTTCGATTGGGCGCTCACGTCCGAGGCACAGAAAATCGGGCTCGACATCAAGGAATACGCGATCCCGACCAACAAGAACGTGCCGCTGCCGCCGCAAGTCCCGAATCTCTCCGACATCAAGCTGATCGACTACGACAGCGCGAAATTTGGCGCCTCCGCCGAGCGCAAGCGTCTGCTCCAGCGCTGGGAGAACGAAATCAACGCGTTGCGGTGAGCACCGATGCGACAGCGAATTCCGGCGTAGATCGGTGCGGCGTGCCGTCTCGATTGTGCAGATCATGCGCATGTCGAGAATCATGATAGTCGCTTACGAATGACTCCCGAGCGCAAAGTCATCGGCTTCTGGCTTGCCGTCGGCGTGGCCGGTTTTTTTTGCGTGCCCTGGTACGCGTTGCAGGGATCGGTGCTGTCGCTGGCGTGGCTGCGTGACTTCGGCAACAAGGATTTTGCGCCGGCAGTCATTCAGGCGTGGCGCTACGAGCGGTATTGGCTCATGCCGATCGGAGCGCTGATGATTGTCGGTTTCGCCTTGCTCGCGCCGCGACTCGATCGTTCGCTCCGCGCATACGCGCTGCTCGCGCTGGGTGGCATCGGCTTCCTTTACGTGCTCGCCCAAGGCTTCGCAATCGGACCACAGGGCTGGTCGTCCGATTTGCTGGCGAACGCCTGGGGTCCGCTTGCTGCCGGCCAATACGGCATGGGTCTGGGAGCAGCACTGACGACGAGCGCCTTTGCGATGCTGTTCGCGCTGGGCCTGGCGCAACGCGGCTATTTCAACGGCGACGGATTTGTCTCGGGCAGTATCGTCGCCATCATCGCCTCGACCGCGATCTTCACCTTCTATCCAATCCTCAAGATAATGGTCAGCGCATTCGAGGACGACAGTGGAGCATTCGCCGCGTCGGCCTTTCTGGCGCGGTTTCTGCAGCAGAAAGTTTGGGGCCTCGGATGCCTTTCTGGCGGCCCGCGCTGCGGTGTCGCGTGGAACACGCTGCTGCTGGCGCTGCTTTGCGGATTGGGCACGACCGCCCTTGGCCTCGCGTTTGCACTGGTCGCGACGCGCAGCAACTTCCGTTTCAAGAAGCTGCTGCGCGCGTTATCGATTCTGCCCATTATCACGCCGCCGTTCGTCATCGGCCTCGGCCTGATCCTGCTGTTCGGCCGTTCCGGTTTGATCAATCAATTCCTGGAATGGGCGTTCGGAATAGAGCCGTCGCGCTGGTTCTACGGGCTGCCTGGCCTGCTGCTCGCGCAGCTCCTGTCGTTCACGCCGATCGCGTTCCTGGTCCTGATCGGCGTCGTGGAGGGCGTGTCGCCCAGCATGGAGGAAGCCGCACAGACGCTGCGGGCGAACCGGTGGCGCACGTTTGTCGACGTGTCGCTGCCGCTGATGCGGCCCGGGCTCGCCAACGCATTTCTGATTGGATTCATCGAATCGATCTCTGATTTCGGCAACCCGATCGTGCTGGGCGGGAACTTTAGTGTTCTGGCCACTGAAGTGTTCTTTGCGGTCGTCGGTGCGCAGCTCGATCAGGGTCGCGCCGCAGCGCTCGGCATGCTGCTGCTGGGCTTTGCGCTCGCCGCGTTCTTCGCGCAGCGCTGGGTGCTCGGGCGCAAAGTCTATACCGCGGTCTCCGGCAAGGGTGACGCCGGTTTGCCGACCGTGCTACCCGAGGGCGTCCGAAAGGCGTGCTATGCAGTCGCGGTACCTTGGATTGTCCTCACGATCGTCATCTACTCGATGGCATTCGCCGGCGGGTTCGTCGAACAGTGGGGTCGCAACTACGCCCCTACGCTCAAGCACTATATCAAGGCATTCGGCGTCGAGTCCGGCGCGCACGGTCTGCTCTGGGTCGGCACCGCGTGGAGCTCGTTTTGGACGACGGTCAAGCTTTCTGCAATAGCCGCCCCGATCACCGCGGCGCTCGGCCTTTTGACCGCGTACATCCTGACTCGCCACCGGTTCCACGGCCGGTCGGCTTTCGAGTTCGGGACGATGCTGAGCTTCGCGATTCCGGGTACCGTGATCGGTGTGTCCTACATCCTGGCGTTCAACGTGCCGCCGATCGAGATCACCGGAACTGCGATTGTGCTGGTTATCTGCAACGTCTTCCGCAACATGCCGGTCGGCGTGCGCGCCGGGATGGCGTCGATGGCCCAGATCGACAGAAGCCTCGACGAGGCTTCGACGACCCTGGGCGCACGTGGGTTTACGACGCTGCGCAGGATCCTGCTGCCGCTGCTCAAGCCCGCGGTGGTTGCCGCGCTCGTCTACAGCTTTGTGCGGGCAATGACAACCGTGTCGGCGGTTGTCTTTCTCGTGTCGGCCGAGTATGAATGGGCCACGACGTACATCATCAACCGCGTCACCAACGGCGATTATGGCGTTGCCATCGCCTATTCGTCGGTGCTGATCGTGCTGATGCTGGCGGTGATCTGGCTGATCCAGCGCCTGGTCGGCGAGCGGCGGCTCGGTCGACGCGCCGTCGCTGCGGCGCCCGACGTAGCACAATTGGGCGGCACCGCCGCATGATATGAAAGCTGCATCGATCGAGTTCCGTAAAGTCAGCAAGCTCTACGGTGACGTCGCCGCGGTGCGCGACATCTCTTTTTCGATCGCGGCGGGCACACTGGTGACGCTGCTTGGGCCCTCGGGTTGCGGCAAGACAACCACGCTACGCATGATCGCCGGCCTCGAGTTGCCGACCACCGGCACGATTGCCATCGGCGGCAACGACGTCACCCGCGTTCCGGCGTCGGAGCGCGACGTGTCGATGGTATTCCAGAGCTACGCGCTGTTCCCGCACATGACGGTGCTCGAGAATGTCAGCTACGGCTTGACGGTCGCACGTCTTCCCAAGGCCGAAGTCGCGGAAAAGGCGCACGCCGCGCTGGCCACGGTGGGCCTTACCGGTTTCGACGCGCGTTTGCCATCGGAGCTTTCCGGCGGACAGCAACAGCGTGTCGCGGTCGCGCGCGCGCTGGTGCTCGAGCCGGGCGTACTTCTTTTCGACGAGCCGCTGTCGAATCTCGATGCGCGGCTTCGGCGGCAGATGCGCGAGGAGATCCGCGAGCTCCAGCAGCGCCTCTCGCTCACCGTCGTCTACGTTACGCATGATCAATCGGAAGCGATGGCGGTCTCGGACCGCATCATCGTGATGAACAAGGCAACGATCGCCCAGGAAGGTGCGCCGCGTGACCTCTACGAGCAACCGAGCGATGTTTTTGTCGCAGGATTCATGGGCGATGCCAACCGCGTGCGCGGCATGCTGACCCGAATCGACGACCGCCTCGGTGACCTGGCGATCGGACCGCTCACGGTCAGACTGTCGCACCGCGGGCTGGCGAATGGCGCGGTCGACGTGTCGATCCGGCCGGAGGCCATCGAATTTCGCACCGCGAATGACGCCGATGGGGCACTCGCCGGCACCGTGCGCAAGGCGGCCTACATCGGCGGACTGATGGAATACACCGTCGATACGGCGATCGGCCAGCTTTTCATCGTCAGCATGGCGGTCGATCGTCCGCTCGCGGTGGGCGCGACCGTGTCGCTCGTCCTCGCCAACCACGGCGTCGTTCCGATCGCTGCCGCATGAGAGCAGCCGAAGTCGACGCGCGGGCGCGCTTCGCCAGGTCGCTCGCGCGCCAAGCGGGTGCGCTCGCTCGCCGCTATTTTCTGGGCGAGCTCACGTACTCGGTACAGGCGAAGGGCCCGCAGGACTGGGTGAGCGCCGCCGATCACGAGGTGGAAGCGCTGATTCGTGAAGAGCTCAAAAGCGCGTTTCCATCCGACAGCATGTTGGGCGAAGAGGACGGCGGCGATCTCGGCGCGAACGCGTGGATCGTCGATCCGATCGACGGAACGATCAACTTCGTGCACGGGGTTCGCTACTGGTGCGTGTCGATCGCCTTCGTGGTCGATGGCGAACGGAGCATCGGCGTCGTTTATGATCCTTCGCTGGACGAGCTCTTCTGGGCGGTGCGAGGCGGCGGAGCATTTTGCGACGACGCGCCGATGCACGCGTCGCCGTGCCTTCGCGTCGAAGAGTCGCTGCTTTGCGCCGGCTACGTGCCCAGGCATCCGCTCGGCGACTATCTGCACCTCGAGCGCCGCCTGCACGAGGCGGGCGCGGCGGTGAAGGATATGGGCGCGGGTGCGCTGATGCTCGCGCACGTGGCCGCGGGGCGGTTCGACGCGTTCATCGAGCCGCACATGCATCCCTGGGACGCGCTGGCGGGCCTGCTGCTGGTCGAGGAATCCGGTGGGCGGACCTATCCATATCCTGGCGCGGGAGGCCTGGCCGCGGGCGGAGCGGTTCTGGCGGCAGCGCCCGGGATATTCGACGAGCTTTTGCGCTTGTCCCGATACCCGGCTCTCTGATCCGTGTGGCGCGGCGACCCCTGCAATGCCTCGCGACGAAAGAGGGCTACGGCGACGCGCAGAACACGACGCCTTCGACCAGCCAACCCGCGGCGGCCGTCGCGTTGATTTCGCTGTGGCTGGTCAGGTAGCGGTGATTCGCTTCGCCCCCCATGCCATTGTTGTACAGGCGCGTGACGGGAATCCGGCCAGCGGGGCAATCCTCGGCGATCGGCGCTTGCTCGTCGAACGCGAGCCCCTCGGATGTCCACCGAGGATCGGCCTGCAGCTTGTTGCACTCGGCAACGTCGATGCTAAAGACGTGGGTGTTCGGCCCGCTGCCCGGCGTTCCGAAAAAGCGACACGCGGGCAGCCCGACGCCGGAATCGACTGTCCACGATTTGAAATCGAAGCCGGTTCGCACCCATCCGGGCACGATGATGCCCGCATCCAGCATCGCGGCTTCCGCCGGCTCGGCGGTGATGAAATAGTGTTTCAGCGACGCGGCGTAGAACTCGATCGTGTCGCGCTCTCCCGCGCTCAGCGCGGCCGGCGCGGTGTAGTCGATGATCAATCGGTCGTCGCCACCGCCGCGCACGCTGACCATGCGCGCGATCTGCGCCCGCGCGGTGCGGTCATCCAGAGCATGCGCCGCGATAAAGGTCAACGACCAGGTGAAGATGTCGGGCGCGCTCGGGAAGTCAAAGAAATGGCCGACACCCTCGAGTCCGAGCAATTCGCGCGATCCATGGAGACGCAGCACGCCCTGGATAGTCGTCTCGATCGGCGCTGTGGTGTCGGAAAAGCCGCCGATCCCCAGGAACGGAGTCGTGAATCCGTCCAAGCCCTTCTGATCGCGGCCGAATGCCGGAAAGATGGGCTGACCGAAATACGGAACATAACCGACGATCGCTTTCAAGCGGCTATCGGCAATCACCTGTTTCGAAGACAGGCCGATGCTCTTGGTCAACATCGCCCCACTCTGCAGCAGCAGCGTCTCGCCGCCGAGACTCGCGCCAAAGCCGGCGATTCTCGTCGCGTCGACGTGATCCCGGTACTGCGGGTGGCTAAGAAGGAAGTCGAGCGCGGCCGCAGTGGACAGCGGACGGATTGCCTGCATCTCGACATAGGTCGGGAAATGCAACACGGCGTACAGCGCGTCGGAGAGATTTTGGATTTTCACGTCGGCAAAGCGAGGGTCGCCGTGAAAGGGCGCGACCACGACGTAGCCGTAGCTCGTGAGCACCTCCAGCGCGAGGATGTAGTCGCTGGATATGGGACTGCCGGCCAATCCATGCGAAAACACCAGCACCGGCCACCGCATGTTGGGGTCGCTCCAGATCGGCGCGTCCGCGCCGCGTTGCATGTGCGGCACGGTGTTGCCCGTTGGAAGCAAATAGTCGGGCCGTGGATTACTGGACGCCGTCGGGTAGCACACCAGGAGCGCCGTCGACACCTGTTGCGTCGCGTGATTGACGAACAACTCGCGATCATCGGGAACATTGACATTCACGGTCAGCGCGTCGACAGGGTCGACCAAGAGCTGCGTCACATAGCGCTGGCGGGATCCATCGGGAACGCCTTCCCAGTAATTCTGGGCGGTCTCCGCGGGGGACACGCGACTGAAATCCTGCTCCACATTGCTGCAACCCACGACGTAGGGCCCCGGCGGCAGCGGATCGACGACCGCGAGCGAATCCGCGCCCACCGCGACGGCGAACATCATCGACGCGAGGCCTGCGGCGGCCGCACTCCCGCGCCGCACGCCTCGCAGCACGGCCCAAAGCGATGGGAACGGCGTGGTCATGGTCATCCTTGCCGAAATGTCAGCCCAGTGGAGTCTGATAGGCAAGATACATTCCACAGCCGGGAGGTCGAGGCACCGACAAAGGTAAAAGCCGGTTCCGCCTCCGCAGTGCGAAGGCGTACCAGGCTCGCGCGCGTGTAGATGCTGCCGGCGCCTGAAATTCTTACAATACGCAGGCAGGGTTTGCACGCCCCAGTTTGCGCGGCGTGCAGCTCGCCGGAGGCAGCGATTCGCGGCTCGAAACGTCTGGCTTGCGGTTAGCGTCGGCGAACCGGACGCCGGCGTCAGAACTGCTCGTCGGACAACGCCAGCACCGACTCGCTGCCCATCGTGATGGACCGCGCCAGCGCGGCGGCCTGCGGCAACAGGCACTCGGCGTAAAACCGCGCGGTGGCGATCTTGCCGCGATAAAACGTCGCGTCGCCCTTGTTCTCCGCGAGCATGCGCGCAGCGACCTGCGCGCCGCGGGCCAGTTGCCAGCCTCCCGCGACCAGGCCCCACAGTCGCAGGTACGGCACGGAAGCCGCGTGCGCGGCACGCGACGCCTTGCCGTACGCGGGCACTACCCAATCGACCGCGCTGGACAACGCAATGGCTGCGGTGTGAAGCTCATTGCCGATCGGCGCCAACGCGCCGCTCGCGTCTTTGCTCATGACGGTCGACAAGGAGACGATTTCCCCGATGACCGAGCGTGCCACCGCGCCGCCGTCGCGCGCAGTCTTGCGGCCAATCAAATCGTTGGCCTGGATCGCGGTGGTCCCCTCGTAGATCGTCGTGATACGCGCGTCGCGGTAGTGCTGCGCGGCGCCGGTCTCCTCGATAAAACCCATTCCACCATGCACTTGAACGCCGAGATAGGTCACCTCCTGTGCGACCTCGGTGCTCCAGCCCTTGACGATCGGAATCATCAGCTCGACGAATGCCTGATGGCGCTTGCGTGCCTCGGCGTCGGGATGGCGGCGCGCATTGTCGATCGCCGCGCCCGTGACGTACGCCAGCGCGCGCATCGCCTCGGTCTGCGCCTTCATGGTCAGCAACATGCGGCGCACGTCGGGATGCTGCAGGATCGTCGCCGTCGGCACGGTTTTATCCAGACCGGGCGCCCTGCCCTGCACACGGTCCCTCGCGTAATCCAGCGCGCGCTGATACGAGCGCTCAGCAATGCCGACGCCTTCGATACCGACCGAGAATCGGGCCAGATTCATCATGATGAACATGTACTCGAGACCGCGGTTTTCTTCGCCAACCAGATAGCCGACAGCGCCGCCGTGATCGCCGTACGCCAGCACCGCGGTCGGACTGGCGTGAATGCCGAGCTTGTGCTCGATCGACACGCATTGAACGTCGTTGCGAGCGCCGAGGGTCCCGTCATCGTTGACCATGAACTTCGGCACCAGGAACAGCGAGATACCCTTAACGCCTTCGGGGGCGCTTGGCGTGCGGGCGAGCACCAGATGGATGATGTTGTCGGTGTAGTCCTGCTCGCCGTAGGTGATGAAAATCTTCTGTCCGTAGAGCTTGTAGGTCCCGTCCGGCTTGTCGGATGACGGCACCGCACGCGTGCGCACGGCCGCGAGATCGGAGCCCGCTTGCGGCTCGGTCAGGTTCATGGTGCCGGTCCAGACACCTTCAACCATCTTCGGCAGAAATGCCGCCTTCAGCTTGTCCGAGCCGCAAAGCTCGAGCGCCTCGATCGCGCCCTGCGTCAGCAGCGGACACAGCGCAAAGGCCATGTTCGCGCCGTGCCACATTTCCTCGACCGCGGTCGCCACCAGTTGCGGTAAGCCCTGGCCGCCGTGTTCCGGATTCTTGGTCAGGCCGTTCCATCCGTTCTCGACGAATCGACGATAAGCGTCCTTGAAGCCGGAAGCCGTCTTGACGCGCCCGCCTTCCTGCCATGTCGCGCCTTCGCGATCACCAACAGCGTTGAGGGGATCGAGCACCTCGGAGGCGAACTTCGACGCTTCCTCGAGAATCGCCGCCACCGTGTCGGACGTCGCATCCTCATAACCCGGAAGCCTGCCGACCTGCTCGAGCCCGGCGAGCTCGTTCATCACGAACTGAATTTCCTGCATTGGCGCGCGATACGTGCTCATGTCATTAGGGCCTGTTAGCCCAGTTCCGTGATCAGCTGCGGCACGATCTCGAACAGATCGCCCACCAGCCCATAATCCGCGATTTGAAAGATCGGTGCTTCGGCATCCTTGTTGATCGCGACGATGACCTTGCTGTCTTTCATTCCCGCCAGATGCTGTATCGCACCCGAGATGCCGATGGCGATATAGAGATCGGGAGCGACGATCTTGCCCGTCTGACCGACTTGATAGTCGTTGGGGACGAAGCCGGCGTCGACTGCAGCGCGCGAGGCACCGATCGCGGCGTTGAGCTTGTCGGCCAGCGCCTCGAGCATCTTGAAGTTTTCGCCGTTCTGCATCCCCCGTCCGCCGGAGATCACCACGCGCGCATTGGTGAGCTCCGGACGGTCGGATTTGGTCAGCTCCTGGCCGAGCACCTCGACCTGCGCCGTGTCGGCCGGCACCGCAACGCTCTCGATCGCCGCGCTCCCGCCACTGCTCGGCGCAGCATCGAAGCCGGTCGAGCGCACGGTGACGACCACTTTAGGGTCCTTCGACTGCACGGTGGCAAACGCGTTGCCCGCGTAAATCGGGCGAACGAAGGTGTCAGGCGCCTCCACGCCGATGATGTCGGAAACTTGCGCGACATCGAGCAGTGCAGCAATACGTGGCGCCACGTTTTTTCCGAAGCCGGTCGCCGGCAGGAAAAGATGCGAGTACGGCGCCGCCAGACTTGTTGCCAGCGCAGCTAGGTTCTCCGCGGTCTGGCCGGCGAGATGCGCCGCATCGGCGTGCAAGACCTTGGCGACACCGGCGATGTTGGCGGATGCCTGCGCGGCGCCGCCGGCGTTGTGTCCCGCGACGAGCACATGAATGTCACCTCCGACCTTCTGGGCGGCGGCAATCGTGTGCAGCGTCGCGCTTTTCAGCGCGCCGTGGTCATGCTCGACAATGACGAGTATGGTCATGATCGGAGGAGGCTATGTTCTGGCGACGACGAAATGGGTAACACCTTCCACAAAACTACCGTCATCCCCGCGAAGGCGGGGATCCATTTTGCGACCGTCAAAACCAATGGATTCCCGCCTTCGCGGGAATGACGATTGGGGATCTGGTCGTCACGATTTGAGTGGCGCTTCGCGCCACTCAAATCACCTTCGCTTCATTGCGTAACTTGGCAACGAGCTCCTTGGCGTCGGCCACTTTGCCGCCGCCCTTGCGTCTGGGCGGCTCGACGACCTTGAGCGTCGCGAGCCGGGGGGTAACGTCGACTCCGAGTATGTCCGGCTTGATGATGTCGAGCGGCTTCTTTTTCGCCTTCATGATATTGGGCAAGGTCGCATAGCGCGGCTCGTTCAATCTCAGATCCACGGTGATGACCGCCGGGAGTTTCATCGCCAGCGTCTCGAGGCCGCCGTCGATCTCGCGCTTGACCGTTGCCCGTTTCTGTCCGCCCTCATCGGTTATGTCGATCTTGGAAGCGAACGTGGCTTGCGGCCACCCGAGGAGCGCTGCGAGCATCTGCCCGACCTGATTGGCGTCGTCGTCGATCGCCTGTTTGCCCAGTATCACCAGTTGCGGCGCCTCCTTGTCGACAATCGCCTTGAGCAGCTTGGCAACCGCGAGCGGCTGCAGCTCGATGGTCGACTCGACCAGTATCGCGCGGTCAGCGCCTATCGCCAGAGCGGTGCGCAGCGTTTCCTGGCACGCGGTGACCCCGCACGAAACGGCAATAATCTCGGTCACGATGGTTTTTTCTTTCAGCCGTACGGCTTCCTCGACGGCGATTTCATCGAATGGATTCATCGACATCTTGACATTGGCAGTGTCGACCCCTGACCCGTCGGGCTTGACTCGAACCTTGACGTTGAAATCGACCACACGCTTGACCGGAACAAGAACTTTCATCGACAGATCCTGAGATAGGCAATTGGCGATTGACCGCAGGCCGCGTAAGTGAAGCTCGCGGGCGCGACGCGCGAGAGCGTTGAATTATAGCGCGATCGCAGGCTCGTCCGGCCGCGACGACTTGTCGAAAACCATCGACGGCGCACAGGAACGTGCGGTGATACGGGTGCCACTCCCGGGGTCCGCGGCGGGAGGGCTTGCGCTTTGACGACGCCACCGTTGAGACGGCGTCGGAAGATGCATGGCGTGCACCATGGCGCGCGGCATCGCGACGCGGTGAACGATGCCCTGCGCGCTAAGGCAAGCTTAGCGTACGACGTCGCACCGTGCGCTCGTCGAGTCCATCCGGCCTGCCCAGCTCAGCCTATTGTTTTCGCGCACTGGATCGGGAACGACGTGATCCGGATCGACGACGACGTCGATGCGCGTGACATCCGCGGCCTGGACGCGCGTCGGGTTCGTCGCGAGCGTAACCGTCGAAGAGACGGTGAGCGGAACGACCTGCGCCGCGGTGACGTCTTCGCGGGCACCGTCGGCGGTCGTCACCGTTGCCGCGATGCGAAACGCGGCGAGATCGCCGGTTAGGAGCCCGGTGTTGGCGACGATGTCCGCTCCCATGTTCTGCACCCTGGCCGTCACCACCAACGTTCCATCGTCAAGACGTGTGCAGTTTATGGCCCGCAGATTCAAGTCCGCGCGCGGCAGGCTGTCGTAGATCGGATAAAAGTACATGGTCTCGTCCGGAAACGTCAGCATGGTCGGAAACCGCACGGCACGGGGTTGAATGTCGGCATCCGACCAGGTCGAAAACCGCTGGTTCTCCCCATACGGGCGAATCTGGCACCCTGCCAGCAACGTAACCGAGGCAACCAGGCCCCACCCGGCGATTGAACGCTTGTGCATGTATTTCTCCCTTAAACAACAGTCCGCTACGCCACAATCCTCGTCGATTTTCCGAGCTATGCGTCCAGCATATAGGCCATCATGGTCCGACCCGGGCAGGAGGTCAACTGCCCCCCGCCGGCCGGTCAGTCGCAATGGGGAGGATGGTCGTGCAGGAGGGCTTCCAGCGTGGCATAGATTTGCTGGTCGGTGGCCTCATCGGTGGCCGCCTGAGCTTCGGCTTCCGGCTTCGGACGCGGTGTGCCGTCGTCCTTCCAGGCGTTCGCGTCGATCAATACGCCGCGCTGGTAGCGAAACTCGGCCCGACGCGTCCCGCGCGGGTACCACGAGCGCTTGATGCCGTGCAATCGGTTCTCAACGTACGGCGCCTCGAGTTTGCGCCGAAGCTCGCGCCGCGCGCCAGGCGCGGTGTACCAGAGCGCGACGGTGCCTGTCTTGTCATCATCCTGGTAGGGAACGACCGCGACACGCGCGCCCGACGAGTTCCAGAAAATAAAGGTCCCCGTCTTTTTGCCCTGCGCAAAAGCGCCGACGACACGCAAACGCCCATCCTGCGTGTGCAATTCGTATGCGCCCTGGGGTAAGCCGCTTCGGCACGCGCCGACGACGTCGAACGTCTCAGCGTCTGCTACCAGCGGCGCCAGCGCGAGGGTCAACGCGCCGCATCGCAGCGCGCGCCCGACTAGTTGCTGTTCCACACTAGCTGCTTCGCTGCGACCACCAGGCCATGATCTCGCCGACAATTCCGCGACGGAACGCGAGCACGCAGACCACGAAAATGCCGCCGGTTATCACCGTCACCCATTCGCCAAAGGCGGCAAGATAATTCTCCAAGCCAATGATGATGAAGGCTCCGACGACCGGGCCAAAGACCGTGCCCATGCCACCGAGCAGCGTCATGAGCACCACCTCTCCGGACATGGTCCAGTGTACATCGGTGAGCGACGCCAATTGAAAAACGATCGCCTTGGTCGCACCCGCGAGGCCCGCCAAGGTCGCGGAGAGCACGAATGCGAGGAGCTTGTATCTTTCGGCGTCGTAGCCCAGGGAAATGGCGCGAGGTTCGTTTTCGCGAATCGCCTTCAGGACCTGTCCGAAAGGCGAGTGGATGACGCGGTAGATCAGCGCAAACGCGGCGATGAATACGATCAGCACGAAGTAATACATGGTGAGCGTGTTCGACAAGTCCAGCAGCCCGAATAATCGGCCGCGCGGCACCGACTGAATGCCGTCTTCACCGTGCGTGAACGGCGCCTGCAAGCAGAAAAAATAAATCATCTGCGCCAGCGCCAGCGTGATCATGGCGAAATAGATGCCCTGGCGGCGGATGGCGAGCAGTCCGGTGACGAGCCCGAGGGTTGCGGCAGCGCCGGTGCCAGAGAGGATCGCGGCTTCAGGCGGCCATCCCCAGACCTTGGCGGCGTGTGCGCACACGTAGCCCGCTGTGCCGAGAAACATCGCGTGGCCGAAGGACAACAGTCCGCCGAAGCCGATCAGCAGGTTGAACGCACAGGCGAAAAGCGCGAAACACAGCGCCTTCATGAGGAACACCGGGTAGATGCCGACGAAGGGTGCAACGGCGAGCAACGCGGCCATTATCCCCATGGTGAGCATGAACCCCGGTTGCCAGCGCGGCGCGGGTACGACTGCGGCGACGGGCTCGGTCATCTCGCTATCGCTCCTTGCCGAACAATCCCGCCGGCTTGATTAGGAGCACGATCACCATGACCACGAAGATGACGGTGTTCGATGCTTCCGGATAGAACACCTTGGTCAGGCCTTCGACGACGCCCAGGCCAAACCCGGTCAGAATGGCACCGAGAATCGAGCCCATTCCGCCAATGACCACCACCGCGAAGACGACGATGATCATATTCGCGCCCATCAGCGGATTCACCTGGTAGATCGGCGCCGCCATCACACCGGCGAACGCCGCCAGCCCCACGCCGAAGCCATAGGTCAGCGTGACCATGCGCGGCACGTTGATGCCGAAGGCCTGCACGAGCGCCGGATTCTCGGTTGCCGCGCGCAGGTACGACCCGAGCTTGGTGCGCTCGATAACGTACCACGTGCCGAAGCAGATGATGGCCGAGGCAAGGATCACCCAAGCGCGATACTTCGGCAGCCGCATGAACCCGAGGTCGAAGGCACCGGCAAACTCCTCGGGCAGGCGATACGGTTGTCCTGCGCTGCCGTAATAATTGGTGAACACCCCCTGAATCATGAGCGCGATCCCGAAGGTCAGCAGCAACCCGTAGAGGTGGTCGAGCTTGTAGAGCCGCGAGAGCATGGTGCGCTCGATCAGGACCCCGGTCGCGGCGACTGCGACCGGGGCGAGCAGCAGCGACCACCAGTAGCCTACACCCCAGCGCTCGAGCAGAAACCAGGCGCAGAACGCGCCCAGCATGTACTGCGCGCCGTGCGTGAAGTTGATGATGTTGAGCAGTCCGAAGATGACCGCGAGCCCGAGCGACAACATGGCATAGAAGGCGCCGTTGATGAGGCCGATCAAAAGCTGACCGAACAGTGCCTGGGTGGGAATACCGAAAATCTCAGTCATGGCGGGCGTACGCGCAAAGCGCTCCTTGGCACAATGCCTTCATGCCGTGCATTTTGGTAACTGAGTGTTAACTGAGCGGGAATCCAACTTCGACGTCGCGCTACCACTTTCGTCATTCCCGCGAAGGCGGGAGTCCAATTGCTGTCAAGTCAAAATGGATCCCCGCCTTCGCGGGGATGACGCATTCGTTTCCAATCGCCGCAACGCTCAAGCGTCTTGCTCTTGGACGGATGCGTCACTTGACGACGGACGCGTCACTTCACCAATGGGCATCCGCCATCGGCGAGCGGCCGGAACGCCTGATCGGCGGGGATCGTCGCGCGTACTTTGTAGTAGTCCCACGGTCCTTTGGATTCCGACGGCTTTTTCACCTCCATGAGATAGGCCGGGTGAATCTTTCGGCCGTCGGCGCGAATGGTGCCCTTGCCGAACAGCGGGTCGTCGGTCGGCATTTCCTTCATCTTGGCCACGACCTTGGTTCCGTCGTCGCTCTTCAGTGCCTCGACCGCCTTGAGATAATGCAGCACCGCCGCGTAGACGCCGGCATGAACCATCGTCGGATGGATCCCCTTGTCTCGCTCGGCGAAGCGCTTGGCGAAGGCGCGCGTCTGATCGTTCATGTCCCAGTAAAACGTGTTCGTGATGATCAGGCCCTGTGCCGTCGCGAGGCCCAGCGCATGGATGTCGGTCAGGAACACGAGCAAGCCTGCCAGATTCTGGCCGCCCTTGACGATGCCGAATTCCGCCGCCTGCTTGATCGAGTTCGTCGTGTCGCCGCCTGCATTGGCGAGGCCAATGATCTTGGCCTTCGAGGCCTGCGCCTGCAGCAGGAACGACGAGAAGTCCTGCGTGTTCAGCGGATGTCGAACCTTGCCCAGCACCTTGCCGCCGTTTTTCAACACGACTGCTTCGGTATCGCGCTCGAGCGCCAGGCCGAACGCGTAGTCGGCGGTCAGAAAGAACCAGGTGTCGCCGCCGGTCTTGACGATGGAGCTGCCAGTGCCGTTGGCCAGCATCCAGGTGTCGTACGCCCAATGCACCGTATTCGGCGAGCAAGCCTTGCCGGTCAGATCGGAGGACGCCGCGCCCGACACCAGAAATGCCTTGCCCTTATCCCTGGTGATCTGGTTAACGGCGAGCGCGACGCCGGAATTCGGAACATCGACGATTACGTCTACCTTGTCGACGTCGTACCATTGCCGCGCAATGCTGGAGCCGACATCGGGCTTGTTCTGATGGTCCGCGCTCACGATCTCGACCTTGATGCCACGCTTCTCGATTCCGGAGTCTTCGACGGCCATCTTCGCCGCAACCACGGACCCCGCGCCGGCCAGGTCGGTATAAAGGCTGGACATGTCCGACAGCACGCCGATCTTGACGACGTTGTCGGAAATTTGCGCCCGTGCGGCACCGGCGCCGAGCGCCGCGACGACCGCAAGACTGAGTATGGTGTGTTTGACGATGTTCATGCTTGCTCCTCGTTGTGGTTCAATGCGCGGCTTTCGGCCACGCAAATGCAAAAATTCGATCGCTCGAGCGCGTCACACGCCGAGATACTCGTGCAGCTTTGCCATATTGGCATCGAGCTCGGCGTTGGGGATCATGTCCACCACGCGCCCATTTTCCATGACATAGTGCCGGTCGGCGACGGTAGCCGCGAAATGGAAATTCTGTTCGACCAGCAGAATCGTGAAGCCCTGCGTCTTGAGCTCCGCGATGGTTCGGCCGATCTGCTGAACGATCACCGGCGCGAGCCCCTCGGTGGGTTCATCGAGCAGCAACAGCCGCGCGCCGGTGCGCAGTATGCGCCCGATCGCCAGCATCTGCTGCTCGCCTCCGGAAAGCTTGGTGCCCTGGCTCGAGAGCCGCTCCTTCAAATTCGGGAACAGCGTGAAGATTTGCTCGAGGGTCAGGCCGCCGTCCTTGACCTTGGGCGGCAAGAGCAGGTTCTCCTCAACGTTCAAACTGGAAAAAATCCCGCGCTCCTCGGGACAGAGCGCGATCCCGAGATGGGCAATCCGGTTCGACGGCAGTCGGATCGTCTCGGCGCCCTCAAGCGTGATCGAGCCCTCGCGGCGGCCGACGATGCCCATGATCGACTTCATTGTCGTCGTCTTGCCGGCGCCGTTACGACCGAGGAGCGTCACCACCTCGCCGGCCGCGACGTCGAAGCTCACACCGTGCAGGATGTGCGACTCGCCGTACCACGCGTTCAGCTCGCGCACCACGAGCAGCGGAAGGGTGTTGGCAGCCTCAGGCATGCCCGGCCCCCAGATAGGCCTGGATGACATCCGGGTTCTTCGATACCGCCGCGTAATCACCCTGGGCGAGAATCTCGCCGCGGGCAAGAACCGTGATGTGGTCGGACAGCGTCGACACCACCGAAAGGTTGTGCTCGACCATCAGCACGGTGCGATTGGCGGCGACCTTCTTGATCAGCGCCGCGATCCGGTCGACATCGGAGTGCGTCATGCCCGCGGTGGGCTCGTCGAGCAGCATCATTTCCGGATCGAGGGCAAGGGTCGTCGCGATTTCCAGCGCGCGTTTGCGGCCATAGGCGAGCTCGACTGCCGGCGTCGCCGAAAATCCGTTCAGGCCGACGGCATCGATCAGCTCCAGAGCCCGCGCATTGAGCGCCGTGAGCGTGCCCTCGGCACGCCAGAAATCGTAGCAATGACCGGTCTTCCGCTGCAGAGCAATGCGAACGTTTTCGAGTACGGTGAGATGCGGAAATACCGCCGAGATCTGGAACGAGCGCACCAGCCCCATGCGCGCGATGGTCGACGGGCGCGATCCCGTGATCTCCTCGCCCTTGAAGAATATCTGTCCGCGAGTCGGAGTCAGAAAATGCGTCAGCAGGTTGAAACAGGTGGTCTTGCCGGCGCCGTTGGGACCGATCAGCGCGTGAATGGTCCCGCGCTTGACAGCAAGATTGACGCCATTGACTGCGACGAAGCCCTTGAACTCCTTGGTCAGGCCGCGCGTCTCGAGTATGGTGTCATCCGCCATGCGTACGTCTGGGCAAAGTGCTTCCCGCGCTCGTCTTTGTTTCAATGTGAGGCGCGATTATCCGGTCCGCGCCGGTCCTTGGCAATGAAGTTCGAGCGTTTGGTCGCTCTGTAGCCTGGCAGCTCCACTTCGGCCTAGTAGCTCCACTTCGGCCTAGCCGTTCCACTCCGGCGCGCGCTTGCCAAGAAAAGCATCGATGCCTTCCCGTGCGTCAGGCTCGAGCATATTGCAGGCCATCACACCGTCGGCGAGCGCGTACGCGCCTTCGATGTCGCGTTCGAGCTGCCCGTAGAAGGCTCGTTTGCCGAGCGCGACCACGGTGGCGCTGCGAGCCCGGATGATGCCGGTGAAGTGCGCGACCGCGGCGTCTAGCTCGCTTTCCGGCACGACTTTGTTGACCAGTCCCCAGTTGAGCGCGGTCCGGGCGTCGATCATCTCGCCGGTCAACAACATTTCCATTGCCCGCTTGCGCGCGACGTTGCGCGCCACGCCTACCGCGGGTGTGGTGCAGAAGATGCCGACATTGACGCCGGGCAGCGCAAAGCGGGCGTTTTCGCTGGCGACGGCGAGATCGCACATCGAGACCAGCTGACACCCCGCCGCGGTGGCGACGCCGTGGACCCGCGCGATCACCGGCTGCGGCAATCGGGTCAGGGTCAGCATCATCCTGCTGCAGGCGTCGAACATTTCCTGTTGCCATGCGGAATCGGGGGGCTCGGCGTGCGCGCGCAGCTCTTTCAGATCATGGCCGGCGCAAAAGCCCTTCCCGCGTCCGGCGATGACAACGACGCGGGCCGCGGTATCCAACGCGAGCCGGTCGAGCTCGGCTTGCAGGGCGGCGACCATCGCCTGCGAAAGCGGGTTGAAGCGATCGCCGCGATTGAGCGTGAGCGTTGCGACGCCCTCGCAGGTCTCGCTCAGCACGAAGGCTTGCAGTGCGCTGTCGACAGGTGCATTCATTTCATCCGTCACTCGATGGCGCTCGCCGATCTCGCCCGTTCACGAAGCAGGAATTTCTGGATTTTGCCGGTGGATGTCTTGGGCAGCTCACCGAAGATGACTTTCTTCGGCGCCTTGAAGCGCGCAAGCATCGACCGGCAGTGCTCGATCAGCTCCGCCTCGGTGACGGTGGCGCCTGGTTTGATCTCGACGAACGCACACGGCGTCTCGCCCCATTTCGCATCCGGCTGCGCGACTACCGCGGCGGCCAGCACCGCGGGATGGCGGTACAACGCATCTTCCACTTCGAGCGAGCTGATATTCTCACCGCCCGAAATGATCACATCCTTCGACCGGTCCTTGATCTTCACATAGCCATCGGACTGCATGACCGCGAGATCGCCGGAGTGGAACCAGCCGCCCGCAAACGACTCCCGCGTCGTCTTGGGATTCTTGAGGTAGCCCTTCATGGTGATATTGCCGCGAAACATGATCTCGCCCATCGTTTCGCCGTCCCAGGGCACCGGCGTCATCGATTCGCCGTCCATCACGGTCATACCTTCCTCGCAGGTATAGCGCACTCCTTGACGGCCGTTGCGCTCGGTTCGGGTCCCGATGTCGAGTGCATCCCACTCGGCATGCTTGGCGCACACCGCCGCCGGGCCGTAGGTCTCGGTCAAACCGTAGACGTGGGTGATGTCGAAGCCGATCCGTTGCATGCCCTCGATCACCGAGGCCGGCGGCGCCGCGGCGGCGACCAGCGCGCTGACCTTGTGCTTGATGCCTTTTTTCATGCTGTCCGGAGCGTTGATCAGCATTGCGTGCACGATCGGCGCGCCGCAGTAGTGCGTGACCTTGTAGGTCCGGATCGCAGCCAGCACCGTCTTCGCCTCGACTTTGCGCAGGCAGATGTTGGTACCAGCGTTGGCGGCCATGGTCCAGGGGAAGCACCAGCCGTTGCAGTGGAACATCGGCAGCGTCCACAGATACACCGAATGCCGCGGCATACCCCAGTCGATAATGTTCGACAGCGCATTGAGATAGGCGCCGCGATGGTGGTAGACGACACCCTTCGGGTCGCCCGTGGTGCCGGACGTGTAGTTGAGGGCGATGGCGTTCCACTCGTCGGCGGGATGTTTCCATTCGAATTCCGGGTCGCCTGCAGCGATGAATTGCTCGTAATCGCTCTCGCCGAGGCTCTTGCCGCCGGGGCCGAGAGCGTCGACGATATCCACGACCTTTATCTTGCTCTTGATACGGGCGAGTGCGCCTTCGACAATCGGCGCAAACTCCGTGTCGGTGATCAACACCTTGGCTTCGCCATGCTCGAGCATGAAGCCGATCGCCTCGGCATCGAGCCGGGTGTTGAGCGTGTTCAGTACCCCGCCTGCCATCGGAACACCGAAATGTGCTTCGATCATTTCCGGTGTGTTCGCCGCCATCAGCGCGACCGTATCGCCGATACCGATGCCGGCGCGGGACAATGCCGATGCGAGCCTCCGCGAACGCTGGTACGTCTGCGCCCAGGTATATCTCCGCTTGCCGTGCACGACCGCGGGCAGGTGCGGATAAACGTACGCGGTGCGCGCGATCAGCGACAGCGGCGAGAGCGGCGTGTAGTTGGCCGCGTTCTTGTCCAGGTCGTGCTCGAAGGGATTGCGCTTGGGCATCGTGCGGGAAATCGTGGCGTCGCGCTTGAAGCGCTCGCGCCCCAGATGGTAACTGAATGGTAACCAATCCGCGCGAAAAGACAATTGCGGCAACGGGGCACGGAGCATTCATCCCACCTGCAGCGTCCAGGAAGCGGGCGCTTGCCGTCGGTGTACCTTTTCACTATGCTGGCCGGTCCCACAAGCGGCGTCGAATTTAGAACATGGGTCACAGATTGTCCAAGATCGTCACCCGGACCGGCGATGCCGGAACCACCGGCTTGGGAGACGGCTCGCGCGTGGCCAAGGATTCGCAGCGCATCGAGGCCATCGGCGCCGTCGACGAATTGAACTCGACGGTCGGTTTGCTGTTATCCGAGACGCTACCCGAGGCCTGCGCTTCGGTCCTGACGGATGTGCAGCACGACCTTTTCGATCTGGGTGGCGAATTGTCGATACCGGGATATGTCGCCATGACCGACGCGCATGTGCTGCGGCTCGAGGCCGCCGTCGAGCGCTTCAACGCGGACCTCTCGCCGCTCAAGGAGTTCATCCTTCCCGGCGGATCGCGTCCGGCGAGCCTCGCGCATATTGCGCGTACCGTGTGCCGGCGCGCGGAGCGCACGCTGGTGCGGCTCGCGCAGGGCGAACCGGTGAGCGATCCCGCGCGCAAGTACCTCAATCGTCTTTCCGACCTGTTGTTCGTGATGGCCAGGGTGCTCAACCGCGAAGCCAAGATTGACGATGTGCTTTGGCGCAAGGATCGCCAGCGCGAGGCCTGAGTGACATGATTGGACTAAGCGAGCTTTAGCGAGTCGATCGGCAATGGCCCTTGATCCTGACCAGCGACAACAACGCAGCGCACGCCTCGCCCACCTCCTCGCACGCACTGCGCTTTCCGATCAGCAGGCGTTCGCCGAGCTTTATCGCCAGACGTCGCCGCATCTATATGCCGTCGCGCTGCGTATATTGAGAGAATCAGGTGCCGCCGAGGAGGTGCTGCAGGAAAGCTTCGTCAACATCTGGCATCACGCAGGAACGTACCTCACCGCAAAGAGCCAACCGCTGACGTGGATGACCAGCATCGTGCGCAACCGCTGTCTCGATCAAATGCGCCGGCGCGAGGTCGACACAGTGACCATCGACGATGAGGAACAAGGAATGATGCTCGCCGACGACCGCCCCGGCCCGATGGAGATGCTGCTGTCGAGCGCCGATGCGCTCGCGGTGAAAAGCTGCGTCGAGCGTCTGGAAGCGGGACAGAAGCAGGCAATCGCGCTCGCCTTCTACCAGGGCTTGTCGCACTCCGAGCTTGCGTCCCACCTCCGTCAACCCCTGGGCACGGTCAAGTCGTGGGTGCGCCGCGGTCTCGAGCGCCTCAAGGCGTGTCTCGACGGCGCAGGACTGCAACGCCAGAAACGTTGACGCCCAGTCGAACCCCGGCATGAATTACCTGAGACCCGAACGCCTCGACGCACTGGCTGCCCAGTACGTGCTCGGGACGCTTTCGCGGGCGGCGCGCGACCGCGTGGCTCGGCTCGCCCGCGGCAACGAAACCGTCGCTGCGGCGCTTCGAGCGTGGGAAAACCGCCTGCTGCCGCTGGCGGAGAGCCTGCCCCCCGTCACACCCCCGGAGCGTGTCTGGCCTGCCATCCTCCGCCGGATCCAGGGTCAACGCGAGTCGGTCTCGATTTGGGCGAATCTTGGCCTCTGGCGCGGCCTGACGCTGGCCGGCTTCGCCACCGCCATGGCCTTGGCGGTGGTACTCCTGATGCCGCGTCCGGAGACACCGATGGAAACGCTGGTGGTGGTGCTCGCGGGTCAGGATGCTCGGCCGGCGCTGCTTGCGTCGGCGAACCGCTCCGGGCGAACGCTGACGGTCAAGGCCATCGCTCCCGTTCAGCCCATTGCCGAGCGCGTGCTGCAACTTTGGGCGCTGCCGGCGCAAGGCAGTCCACGCTCGCTGGGGTTGATCGCCGGAGACGTCGCGCGCCTGGAATTGCCCGTGCCTGCCGGACAGGCGTTGCAGAACGTTTCGGCACTCGCCGTCAGCCTCGAGCCGCCTGGGGGTTCCCCGACCGGATTGCCAACCGGTCCGGTGCTCTTTTCGGGTCCGATCCAGCGGCTGTATTGATGCGACCGCGGCTCGCGGCAACCCAGGCGCGCAGTACGGCCGCAGTATTCCCGTAGTACTCCAATATCCGCGCGGCTTTCGCCAGCTTACCTTCTTACGCAGCAGGCGATGAACAGCGCGTCGCGTTCGAACACGCTGGGGGCGGGACCAGGCCTCACGAAGGCTTGCTGACGGTCTGCTCGATGGCGCCGAAGATCGAATGTCCGCCATCGTCGCGCATCTCGATGCGAACCCGATCGCCGAAGCGCAAAAACGGTGTTGATGGTTTACCCGCGAGTATCGTTTCGACGGTTCGCTGTTCGGCGATGCACGAATAGCCGACTCCGCCACTCGCGGCTGGCCGGCCGGGGCCACCGTCCTGCTTATTGGACACGGTGCCCGAGCCGATGATGGTTCCGGCAGCGAGCGCGCGCGTCTTCGCCGCGTGTGCAATCAGCTGCGGAAAACTGAACGTCATGTCGACGCCGGCATTGGGGCGTCCGAACAGCGCGCCATTCAGCGTTGTAATCAGCGCCAAGTGCAGCTTGCCATCGCACCACGCAACGCCCAGCTCGTCCGCAGTCACCGCAACCGGAGAAAAGCTCGACGCTGGCTTGCTCTGAAAGAAGCCGAAGCCCTTGGAGAGCTCAGCCGGTATGAGGTTGCGCAGGCTCATATCGTTGACCAGCATCAGGAGCCGCACCCGCGACTCGGCCGAGCGCGGCGTCACTCCCATCGGTACGTCGCCGGTGATCACCGCGACCTCGGCTTCGAAATCGATCCCCCAGGTTTCGTCCGCAAATACGATGTCGTCAGTCGGTGCAAGAAAGCCGTCGGAGCCGCCCTGATACATGAGCGGATCGGTCCAGAACTCCGCCGGCATGGTCGCGCCGCGCGAGCGTCGCAGCAGTTCGACGTGGTTGACATAGGCCGAGCCGTCCGCCCATTGGTACGCGCGCGGCAGTGGAGAATGCGCCTGCCGCGGATCGAACGCGACGGCGCGCGCAACCTTTCCCTCGTTCAACTGGGCGTAGACCTCTTCGAGACGGGGCGCGACCACGTCCCACTCGTCGAGCGCCGCCTGCAGCGTTGGCGCGATCTCGGGAACGGCAATGGCACGTAAAAGATCACGACTGACAAGCACCAGCGTGCCATCGCGTGAGCCATCCCTGAGCGTCGCGAGTTTCATCTTTAGGAATGACTGACGCGCTTCAGGGCGTAGCCATCGGCGCGATCTTCCATTTCCCAGCCGGCGGCCTGAATTTCGGCGCGCAGACGATCCGCCTCGGCCCACTGCCGGGCCTCTCGCGCGGCGGCGCGTGCCGTAGCCAGCGCCGCGATCGACTCGGGAATCGACTCGGCCTTTGGCGTCCAGGACTCAAGCCCGAGCCCGAACACGCGGTCGAAGTCGAGCAGCGTCGCCTTCTTGGTGGCCGCCGGCAGGTCGCCGCGAAGCACTTCCCACGCGAGCGCTAGTGCGCGCGGCAAGTTCAAGTCGTCGTTGATTTCCGCGGTAAAGCGTTCGCGATATCCGGCGTCCGGTTCGGCGAAATTCGCTCCGATCGCACCGAGCGCGAACACACCGTTGCGAAGCCGGTCGAGACCTTTCGCGCCGGCATCGAGCGCGTCCCAGGTGAAATTGAGCTGGGTTCGATAGTGTGCGGTCAGACAAAGGTAGCGATACGCCAACGGGTCGTAGCCCCGGTCGATGAGCGATTGCAGGCGCAGGAACTCGCCTGCGGATTTCGCCATCTTGGCATCGTTCGACAACAGGAAATAGGCGTGCATCCAGAAGTTGGCGAGTCTGGTTCCGACGCGCGCCTCGGTCTGGGCGATTTCATTGGTGTGATGAACCGGGATGTGATCTTCGCCGCCGCAATGGATGTCGAAAAAATCGCCGAGAAACTTCTGCGCCATCGCCGAGCATTCGATATGCCAGCCTGGAAAGCCGGTGCCCCAGGGACTCTCCCATTCCATCTGTCGATGTTCACCAGGCGCGGAGAATTTCCAGAGCGCGAAGTCGGTAATGCTTTTCTTCTCGCCAAGCTCCACCCGCTTGCCTGCTTCCAGTCCCGCCTTGTCGAGGCGGGCGAGGAAACCATAGTCCGGCTGCAGGCTGGTGTTGAAGTATATTCCGTCCGACGTCCGATAGGTAAATCCGTTTTTCTCGATGTCGGCGATAAACTCGATCTGGTCCTGAATATGATCGGTCGCTCGAGTGAGCAGCGATGGCATCTCCATGTTCAGGCGCGCCATG
>DATMNH010000357.1:0-3568 GCA_035568975.1 Casimicrobiaceae bacterium | reverse complement strand
TCGTTGGCGATCGCCCAGTGCGCGACCTGTTCGAGCATCGGCAATGGCTCGCCGGCAAACGCGGGCGAATGCCACCGTCCGGCATCGAGCTTCGAAAGCTCCGTCCAGGTCAGGGCGTCCGCGCGCCCTCGACCCGAGGTGGTCCGGTCCAGTGTGTCGTCGTGAAGCAGAAAGGGCACACTGTCCGCCGATAGCTTCACGTCGAATTCCACCATGCGGTAGCCGAGTGCATAGCCGGTGCGCATCGCGGCGAGCGTATTCTCCGGCGCAAGCTTTCCGCCGCCGCGATGCGCGATGTAGCGCGGGTACGGCCAGGCGATCATGAAGCTGCCTCTCTCATCTCGTGCGTGCCGCTGTTGCAGCCGCGCGCCGGCAGCCCGGCGATTTGCAACGCTAGCGCCCATGTCGCGGTAGTCGCTGAGTCGCTCGCGGCGGGCTCATTTCGGCTTATAGAAAGTTACCTAAATAGATGACAGCTTCCCGAAAAACGCGCGTCATCCCCGCGAAGGCGGGGATCCATTTTTTGCCCGTCAATAACCAATGGATTCCCGCCTTCGCGGGAATGACGATTCAAGGACGCAGATGTCACGCACTTTTGTAAAGCTCAATAGTTGGCCTTATTTGGCTATGCGCGCGCCGGTTCCCGCGTCGAAAAGGTAGATGCGATCGCGCGCGGCAGCCAGCGCAATCGGCTCGCCGATTTCCGCGGAGGTTCCGTTCGGAAGCCGCGCAATAGCGGTACGTCCGGCTACCGAGACGTGGACGAGCGTATCGGCGCCGAGCGCTTCGACCACCTCGACGCTGCCGACCAGGTTCGCTTCGCTCGGTTTGCACGGCATGAGATGCTCGGGCCGGACCCCGACGGTGAGCGCGCGCCCAGCCGCGAGTTTCGTGGCAATGGGCACGCTGCCGCCACCATCGAGCGCCACGCGGCCGTCGCCGTCGCTCTTCCCTTCGAGGAAATTCATCGCCGGAGAGCCGATGAATCCGGCCACGAAGACGGTGGCCGGATTCTCGTAGACCTCCATGGGCGTGCCGATCTGCTCCGCCCGGCCGGCGTTCATGACGATCATGCGCTGCGCCAGCGTCATCGCCTCCACCTGATCGTGCGTCACGTACATGCTGGTCGTTCCCAGGCGCCGATGCAGCTTCTGGATCTCGAAGCGCATTTGAACGCGAAGCTTCGCGTCCAGGTTGGAAAGCGGCTCGTCGAACAGGAACACCGCCGGCTCGCGCACGATCGCGCGGCCCATCGCGACCCGCTGCCGCTGCCCACCCGAGAGCTGCCTGGGCTTGCGCTCGAGCAGGGGCGCTAGCTCGAGTATGCCCGCGGCGCGCTTCACTCGCGCCTCGATGTCGGCTTTCGCGAGGCCGCGGATCTTCAATCCGTAAGCCATGTTGTCGTATACGCTCATGTGCGGATAGAGCGCGTAATTCTGAAACACCATGGCGATGTCGCGATCCTTCGGCTCGAGCGCGTTGACGACGCGGTCGCCGATCACGATTTCGCCGGCGGTGATCGCCTCGAGCCCGGCGACCATGCGCAGCAAGGTGGACTTGCCGCACCCCGAAGGGCCGACGATGACAATGAACTCGCCATCGGCCACGTCGATCGACACGCCATGGATCACCTCGTCGGTGCCGTAGCTCTTGCGAACGTCGCGAAGTTGGACTTTGGCCATGTTCCTATCTTAATTATTATCGTCATTCCCGCGAAGGCGGGAATCCATTTGTTCTTGAATCAACATGGATCCCCGCTTTCGCGGGGATGACGCATCCGTTTCCATTCGCAGGCACGTTCGTGCCTGCGAATGGACGGATGCGTCACTTTTCCGTATCGACCAGGCCCTTGACGAACCACTTCTGGGTCAGGAGCACGAGGAGCGCCGGGGGCAGCATCCCGAGCATGGCCGTGGCCATGACGAGATTCCACTCGGTGGCAGCTTCGCCGCCGGCGATCATCCGCTTGATGCCGATTACCGTCGTGTACATCGATTCTTCGGTGGTCACAAGCAGCGGCCACAGATACTGGTTCCAGCCGAAGATGAACAGGATCAGGAACAGCGCGGCGATGCTCGGGCGCGACAGCGGCACCACGACGTCCCAGAAAAAACGCATCGGGCCGGCGCCGTCGATGCGCGCCGCTTCGGCCAGCTCGTCGGGTATGGTCAGAAAGAACTGCCGGAACAGGAAGGTTGCGGTCGCCGACGCGATCAGCGGCACCGTCAGTCCAGCATAAGTGTCCAACATATGCAGGTCCGACACGACCTTGAACGTCGGCAGGATCCTCACTTCGACTGGCAGCATCAGCGTAACGAAGATCATCCAGAACGCGAGCGCCCGAAACCGGAAACGGAAGTAGACGATCGCGAACGCCGACAGCAGCGAAATGGCGATCTTCCCGATAGCAATGACCAGCGCCGAGACCAGACTGTTGAACATCATGCGGCCCACGGGCGCGGTCGTCACGTTGGTCGACGCGCCCTGGGACAGCACCTTCGTATAATTTTCGATCAGATGCGACCCCGGCAGCAGTGGCATCGGCGATTGCAGGACCTCATCCGGCGCGAGTGACGACGCGACGAACGTGACGTAGACCGGCAGCGCTACGATCGCCACGCCGATCACGAGGATCAAGTGGGAAAAAAACGTCAGGATCGGGCGGTTCTCAATCATTAGTATTGGACCTTGCGCTCGACATAGCGGAACTGCACCACCGTGAGTGTGATCAGGATGACCATCAGCACTACCGACTGCGCGTAGGAGCTACCGAGGTCGAGCCCCTTGAAGCCGTCGGAGTAGACCTTGTAGACGAGGATTTGCGTAGCCTGCCCCGGGCCGCCGCCGGTCGCGGCGTCGATGATCGCGAACGTCTCGATGAACGCGTAGATGATGTTGACGACCAGCAGGAAGAACGTCGTCGGCGACAGCAAGGGGAACACGATGGTCACGAAGCGCTTGACCGGACCCGCCCCGTCGATCGCCGCGGCCTCGAGCAGCGACTTCGGAATCGACTGGAGGCCGGCCAGAAAGAACAGGAAGTTGTAGCTGATCTGCTTCCACACGGCCGCGACCACGACCATGATCAGTGCGTGCGTGCCGTCGAGCAGAGGATCCCATGGAATGCCGAGGGCTTTTAGCCAATGGGCGACAACGCCGAGCGTCGGGTTGAACAGGAACAGCCAGAGCACCGCGGCGATGGCCGGCGCGACCGCATAGGGCCAGATCAACAGCGTCTTGTAGACAGTCGCGCTGCGAACCACCCGATCGGCGAGCACGGCCAGCAGAAGCGAAATCGACAAGCCAAGCGCGGCGACCAGGAACGAAAACACCGCGGTCACCCTGAACGACGCGAGATACTCGTCGTTGCGGAACAGGTCCTTGAAGTTGTCGAACCAGACGAACTGCGTGCTGATGCCGAACGCGTCCTGCACGAGTAGCGATTGATAGAGGCATTGCGCTGCGGGCAGGAAAAAGAAGATCAGCGTGACCGCCATCTGCGGCGCGATCAGCGCGTACGGCAGCCAGCGCGATTCGAAGCGGGCGCGTTTTTCCATTGACGGTGCCT
>DATMNH010000356.1:0-73666 GCA_035568975.1 Casimicrobiaceae bacterium | reverse complement strand
CGGGCCGAGGACGACGGCGGCTCGCTCGGCCCCGCCACGACGCTCCGCTTCAGGGTCGGCTACGGGACCGTCGACGCGAACGGGAAGCTGTTGCGCGACACGGTGCCGCCTGCCGCGGTGAGCCGCGTTCGCGCGAGCCGGATCGGCTCGCAGGTCCTGCTGCAGTGGCCGAAGGTTGCCGATCCGATCGGGCTCCGCGGCTACCGCGTGACCGCGCCGGGGACGGTGCAGCTGACGGTCAGGACGACGTCGGTCCGCGTGCCGTTTGCGGCGGTGCGCGGCAAGACGGTCACCGTCAGGGCGGTCGACGAGGCCGGAAACGCGGGCCTACCCGCGACCGCGCACGTCTCGCGCTGAATCCGCGGCCGCGCCGGGCGGCCCTGCTCCTACACTTGACCTCGTGCAGGAAGTGCTGGACGTCCCCAACGAGGTCGCAGCCGAGCTCGCCGGGATCGGCGACGGCGTCCTCGTCGCGCTCCGCGACCGGCTCGGCTGCCGCGTGAACCTGCGCGGCAACCGCCTGACGCTCGAGGGCGACGACGTGAAGGTGGCCGAGGCGCGCGCGGTGGTCGAGGAGCTGGTCGAGCTGGTCGAGAGCGGCCAGGAGATCGGCGCGGGAACGATCGACACCGTGCTGAGCGCCATGGACGAGGCCGAGGACGTGCGCTCCATCTTCGAGGACGTCGTCTGGTCGCACCGCGGCAAGCGCATCACGCCGAAGACCGTGACGCAGAAGCGCTACGTCGACGCGATCCGCGACCGCACCGTCACCTTCGGCATCGGTCCCGCGGGCACGGGCAAGACGTATCTCGCGATCGCGCTCGCCGTCGCCGCCCTGTCGGAGCGGCAGGTCGGCCGCATCATCCTCACCCGGCCGGCGGTGGAGGCGGGCGAGCGGCTCGGCTTCCTCCCGGGCGACGTGCTGGCGAAGGTCGACCCGTACATGCGGCCGCTCTTCGACGCGCTCTACGACACGATGGATCCGGAGAAGCTGAACGCGTTCATGGAGCGCGGGACGATCGAGGTGGCGCCGCTCGCCTTCATGCGCGGCCGTACCCTGAACGACAGCTTCATCATCCTCGACGAGGCGCAGAACACGACCCCCGAGCAGATGAAGATGTTCCTGACCCGGATCGGATTCGGCACCAAGTCGGTCATCACCGGCGATGTCACCCAGATCGACCTCGCGCGAGGACAGAAAAGCGGCTTGATCGAGGCGCGGCGAGTTCTGGCCGACGTGCGCGGAATCGCGTTCACGGAGTTCACGAGCGCCGACGTCGTGCGCCATCCGCTGGTGCAGAAAATCATCAACGCGTATGAGTTGCACACGAAGAGCGAACGCATCGATGCACCCAGCGACACGCCGCCGGGCGGAAGATGATTCCGGCTCCGCTCACCGCAGCGGAGCAGGATTCCCTGCGCAGACGCTGTACGATCCACGTGCTGGGTCACGCTACAGCGGCGCCGGGCGCGGAGCTGGCACGCATCGGGCAGTGGTGCCAGGAATATGGCTGGCATGCCGACCGCTACGGCGAGGGCGAATTGATCAACGCTTTCGAGCGCAAGGTCGCCACGATGCTGGGCAAGGCCGCGGCGGTTTTCATGCCGAGCGGCACCATGGCGCAGCTCATCGCGCTGCGCATCTGGTGCGAGCGGGCGGGTGTCCGGCGGATCGCCATGCACGCCACATCGCACCTAGAGCTACACGAGGAGCGAGCCTATGCGCATCTGCATGGCCTCGAAGTCACACTGCTCGGAGCGCCGGAGCGTCCCACCGAAGCGCGCGATCTTGCGGCTTTATTTGCCACCAGCGTTGCCACTGGCGCCGAGCCCCCGGCGGCGCTGCTGGTCGAGCTGCCGGCCAGGGAAATCGGCGGGCGGCTTCCAGCGTGGGAGGAAATCGAGGCGCTTGCCGCATCAGCTCACGGCCGCGGCATGCGGCTGCACATGGATGGCGCGCGGCTGTGGGAAGCCAGAGAGTACTTTGCGCCGAAATCGCTGGCCGAGCTTTGCACCCCGTTCGACTCGGTCTACGTATCCTTCTACAAAGGCATCGGCGCGCTCGCGGGGGCGATGCTGCTGGGCCCCGAAGATTTCATCGCCGAAGCGCGCATCTGGAGGCGCCGTCATGGCGGCACTCTGGTGCAGCTTCATCCCTACGTTGCGTCGGCGGCGATGCGCTTCGACCGGCAGCTCGCCAAAATGCCCGCGTACCGCGCGCGTGCCCTCGACTTCGCCATCGGGCTGTCAACGATCGATGGCGTGGTCATCGACCCGCAGCCTCCGCAGGTCAACCTCTTTCACGCGCACTTTGCCGCGCCGCCTGCTGCGCTCACGGCCGCGCGGGACCAAATCGCGTCGGACGACGGAGCGTGGCTCGCACAGCGCATCGGGTCCGGAAAAACCCCCGCCTGGTCGTCGACCGAGATCTATGTCGGCGACAACCTTCTGTCGCACGACAACTCGACCGTGGTTCCGCTTTTTGCCAAGCTGCTCGAGCTCGCGCATTCGTACGCGCGGACATCCTCGCCCGCGCCTTCGCAGATGCGGGCAACGACGTGAGTGGCCGCCGCGCGCGCCTCTTACTCAGCGTTCAATATGCGGTGGCCGGTGACGATCTGCCGGCAAGGAAGCTTCTTCGACGCTGGGCCGCCGCCGCGCTGGCGAATGACGCCGTGGTGACGCTGCGCTTTGTCGACATCGCGGAAGGCGAGACGCTTAACCGCAGTTATCGACGCAAGAACGGTCCGACCAACGTTCTGTCGTTCGTCTACGATGATCGGCCCGGCATCGTGCACGGCGATGTGGTGCTCTGCCTTCCCCTGTTGCGACAAGAGGCAGCCGAGCAAGGCAAGACGCTCGCGGCTCACTGCGCCCATCTGGTGGTTCACGGCCTGCTTCACCTCCAAGGTTACGACCATCGCGACGCCGACGAAGCGGCCGGGATGGAGGCGCGCGAAGTCGCGATTCTTGCCATGCTGGGCGTCGCCGATCCGTATGAGCGGCGCGGCAGGTCGCCGGTCCGGGCAGCGCAAGGTCGATCCCGATGAGCGCAACGACCGGCAACGACGAACGTGGCACCAAGCTCGCGGAAAAGCCGACGCTGCTCGAACGGCTGTCGGCTTTTCTGACGCGCGAGCCCGAGGATCGCGAAGAGCTCCTTCACCTGCTGCACGGTTCCTTCGAGCGGAAGCTCCTGGACGCCGACGCGCTGTCGATTATCGAAGGTGCGTTGCAGGTTTCCGAGATGACGGTGCGCGACATCATGATCCCCCGCGCGCAGATGGACGTAGTATCGATCGACGACGAGCCGGCCGGCTTTATTCCGTTCGTGCTCGAGACGCGGCACTCGCGTTTTCCGGTCATCGGCGAGAACAAGGACGACGTGATCGGCATCCTGCTGGCCAAGGAGCTGCTGAATTTCTACGCCAATCCGGAAGGCTTCGACCTGCGCGACACCCTGCGCCCCGCGGTCTTCGTCCCGGAATCCAAGCGCCTCAACGTATTGCTGCGTGACTTCCGCGCCAATCGCAACCATATCGCCATCGTCGTCGATGAATACGGCGGAGTTTCGGGACTGGTCACCATCGAGGATGTGCTGGAGCAAATCGTCGGCGACATCGAGGACGAGTACGATTTCGACGAGACCGAGGACAACATCATTCCCGAGGCGAACGGCCGTTATCGCGTCAAGGCGCAGACCGAGATCGCGGACTTCAACGAGGCGCTCGGCGCAGACTTCGGGGATCAGGAGTATGCGACCGTGGGTGGTCTGGTGCTGAAGGGATTCAAACGTCTTCCGAAGCGCGGCGAATCGACAACCATCGGCAACTTCCGCTTCAAGGTCATCCGCGCCGACAGCCGCCGCATCTACACCGTACAAGTGGAAAAGTTGACGCCCATTCCCGACGAAGGACCCGAGCCGGGCGGGGCTTGATGCCCCCGATGCTCGCTGCGCTCGCTACACTCGCGGCGCTTCTGCTCGGCGCCGCCACCGTTTTCAGCTTCGCCCCTTTTGGAGCGTCTTTCCTTCCGGCGCTGATGCTTGCCGGCCTGTTCGCGCTCTGGCTGCGCGCCTCCCCGCGCCGCGCCTTTTGTCTGGGCTTTGTTTTTGGAGTGGGGCTTTTCGCCGCCGGCGTTTCGTGGGTGTACATTGCGCTCAGCACCTTTGGCGACATGCCGACGCTGCTCGCCGCGTTGGGCACGGCCGGATTTTGCGCTTATCTGGCACTGTTCCCGGCGCTCGCCGGATGGATCAGCGCATCGAGCACCGCGCCTGGCTCCGTCGCGCGGCTCTTGGTCGCGGCGGCTGCGTGGACGCTTTCGGAGTGGCTGCGCGGGTGGCTATTCTCGGGCTTCGGCTGGCTCTCGATCGGATACGCACAGATCGAAGCGCCACTCTCCGGTTACGCTCCCATCGGCGGCGTGCTGTTGCCGGGCCTCCTCCTCGCGCTGACGGCGGCATGGCTCACCGACGCGGTTACCAGCGTCGGCCTTCATCGTCGGCGGACCCTAGCGAGCGCCGTCGTGCTGGCGATCATCTGGGCCTCGGGGTATGCGCTAGCTCGCGTGGATTGGAGCTATCCCGTCGGCGAGCCCACGACGGTCAGCTTGCTTCAGGGCAATATCGGACAGGATCTCAAGTTCGAGCCGTCCTATCGCGAGAAAACTTTCGCGATCTACGCCGATCTCGTCGTGAAGAGCCGCGGCCGGCTCATCGTCCTGCCGGAAAGTGCGCTGCCGGTATTCGCCGACGAGGTCCCCCCGGAATATGTCGCGCAGTTGCGCTCGGCGGCGCAGCGCAACGGCGGCGATCTTCTGCTCGGCCTCTTTTTTTTCGAGCCGCGCGCAACCGCCGATGACGACGACCGTTACTTCAATAGCGTCGTGACCGTCGGCACCGCGACCCCTCAGGTCTACCGCAAGCATCATCTGGTGCCTTTCGGCGAGACGATCCCATTGAAGCCGGTCTTCGGCTGGTTCATTCGCAATGTTCTCGCCATTCCGCTTGCCGATCAGACTCCGGGCGCGGCGTACCAGGAACCGTTTGCCGTCGCAGGCCAGCGGCTGGCAGTCAACATCTGCTACGAAGACACCTTCGGCGGGGAACTCGCCCGCCGCGCCGCTGATGCTACCTTGCTGGTCAATGTCACCAACGACGCCTGGTACGGTCATTCGCTCGCGGCGGAGCTGCACGATCAGATCGCCGCCATGCGCGCGCTCGAGACCGCGCGGCCGATGCTGCGCGCGACCAATACCGGCATCACCTCCATCATCGATCATCACGGCGTGGAAAGGTCGCGCCTGCCCTGGTTCACGCGCGGCGTGCTCGAAGGCACGATTGCCGGCCGCCAGGGTGTAACGCCGTACGTCCGTTTCGGCGACGCGCTCGTGGTCACGCTGGCGCTGCTGATCATCGCGACGACGCTCGTTCTGACGCGGCGTTCCCAAAGGAAGTCCCTCGCTGCGTTTGGTCGCGGCGCCGGCATCCAGTAACATCGGGGCCTTCACCACGCCCGAGACCGCTTGGGAACCCAAGTGCTTACGTTCCAGCAGGTCATTCTCAGGCTTCAGGAGTATTGGGGAGCGCAGGGTTGCGCGCTGCTGCAGCCGTACGACATCGAAGTGGGCGCGGGCACGTCGCATACCGCCACGTTCCTGCGCGCGCTCGGCCCCGAGCCATGGCGTGCGGCGTACGTGCAGCCATCGCGGCGCCCGAAGGACGGCCGCTACGGGGAGAATCCCAACCGTCTCTACCAGCATCATCAATTTCAGGTGGTGTTGAAGCCATCGCCGGAGGACATCCTCGACCTTTACCTTGGCTCGCTGCGGGCGCTCGGCTTCGATCTCAAAACCAACGACGTGCGCTTCGTCGAAGACGATTGGGAAAATCCGACACTGGGCGCGTGGGGTCTGGGCTGGGAGGTGTGGCTGAACGGGATGGAAATCACCCAGTTCACCTATTTCCAGCAGGTCGGCAGCCTCGACTGCAAGCCGATCACCGGCGAAATTACCTACGGCCTCGAGCGGATGAGCATGTACCTGCAGGACGTTGAGTCGGTCTACGACCTCGAATATGTGCAGGGCGTTTCGTATCGCGACATCTTTTTCCAGAACGAGGTCGAGCAGTCCAAATACGCGTTCGAGGAATCGAACGTGTCCGGGCTTTTCGAGCAGTTCGCATTCTTCGAGTCCGAAGCGAAGCGCCTTCTCGCAGCCAAGCTTTCGCTGCCCGGCTACGAGATGATTCTCAAGGCGGCGCACACCTTCAATATGCTCGAGGCGCGCGGAGCGATCTCGGTGACCGAGCGCGCGGGCTATATCGGACGCATACGCACGCTGTCTCGGCTGGTCGCGCAGGCGTATGCGGAATCCCGGGAAGCGCTGGGATTTCCAATGCTTGCCGCGTAGGTAAAGGCCGTCTAGATGTCAGAAACCCTGGTCGTCGAGCTTTTTACCGAGGAGCTCCCGCCGAAGGCACTAAAGCGGCTGGGGGATGCATTCGCTGCGGGCATCGAATCGGGACTGCGCGAGCGAGGGTTTCTCGATCCGCAGAGCGTGGTTACGTCGTACGCGACGCCGCGCCGGCTCGCGGTGTCGGTCACGTACGTGCGTCCGGTCGCGCCCGACGCCGAGGTGGTCGCCAAGTTAATGCCCGCAAGAATAGCCCGTGACGCTTCCGGAGTCAGCGAAGCTTTCAGGAAAAAAATGGCTGGCCTCGGGCGCCCGCATCTCGCAACCGCCTCCCTGGACGCCACCGATGGACCGGATCGCGTCTACATCGCCTCCGACGGCAAAGCCGACTATGTGTACCTGCGGAGCTTGGCCAGGGGACAAGCGTTGGCGCGTGGACTCGACGAATCGCTCGCAAATGCGATCGAACAGTTGCCGATCGCCAAACTGATGAGTTATCAGCGCCCCGATGGGTCGACGGTCAAGTTCGCCCGCCCCGCGCATCGCTTGCTCGCGCTGCACGGCGCCGACATCGTGCCGGTATCCGCACTCGATCTCGACGCGGGGCGCATCACGAACGGCCATCGCTTTCAGAGCCGCGGCGAGCTAACGATCGCCACCGCGGAAGCCTGGGAGCCGACGCTTGCCGCAGAGGGAAAGGTTGTCGCGAGCTTCGGCGAACGCCGCGCCAGAATCGTCGCGGAGCTCGAAGCCGCCGCGGCAGGCGCGAGAGTCATCATGCCGGGCGACTTGCTTGACGAAGTCACCGCGCTCGTCGAATGGCCCAAGGTTTACACCGGCGGATTCGATCCCGCGTTTCTCGACGTCCCGCAGGAGTGCCTCATCCTCACCATGCAGCAGAACCAGCGATATTTCGCGCTCGCCGACCCGGATGGCAGATTGCAGAGCCGCTTTCTTCTGGTCAGCAACACCGAACCCCGCGATCCAGGGGAGATCATCCGCGGCAATGAACGCGTGCTGAGGGCAAGGCTTGCGGACGCCAAGTTCTTCTACGACCAGGACCGCAAGCAGTCGCTCGCATCGCGCGTCGATAAGCTTCGCAGCGTGCGCTATCACAATGAGCTAGGTACGGTGGCGCAAAGGGTGGAACGCTTGCGTTTTCTATCGTCGCGGATCGCGACAATGCTCGGTGCCGACCCGGCGCTCGCAGACCACGCGGCGATGCTCGCCAAGGCCGATCTGGTGACCGACATGGTGGGCGAGTTCCCGGAGCTGCAGGGCGTGATGGGCCGCTACTACGCGGAGCACGATGGCGAGCCGCCCGCGGTCGCGGCGGCGATCGAGCAGCATTACTGGCCCAGGTTCGCGGGGGACGCGCTTCCCGCGAGCCCGATTGCGCAAAGCGTGGCGCTCGCCGACAAGCTGCTCTCGATAGTGGAAATGTTCGGCATCGGGAATGCGCCGACCGGCGACAAGGACCCGTTTGGCTTGCGGCGCGCAGCGGTCGGCGTGTTGCGTATCCTGATGGAAAAGCAATTGCCGCTATCACTGCTCAAGCTTGTGAAGTTGGCATTCGAAGCAGCGAACGCGGCGCCAGACATTTACCGACCCGAAGACGTCGAGACTTTCCTGCTCGAGCGCCTGCGTGCCTACCTTCGAGAGCAGGGCTACAGTGCGAACCAGGTCGACGCTTTGCTCTGCCTGCGGCCTTCCCGTATCGACCTCGTCCCGGCGCAAATGGAGGCGATCCGCACCTTCGCCACGCTTCCCGAAGCCGAGGCCCTGGCCACGGCAAACAAACGGATCGGCAACATATTGCGCAAGAACGAAAGTGAAGTCGCCCCGGCGGTCGACCGCGCGCTGCTCGTCGATGGCGCCGAGCGCGAGCTGTACGCGGCCGTTGAGGAGCTGCTTCCGGTCGTGCGCGATCACGTCAAACGTGGCGACTACACTGCCGCGCTGCGCTCGCTGGCCTCGGCGCGGACCTGCGTCGACCGGTTCTTCGATGATGTGCTGGTCATGGCCGCCGATGGTGCGCTGCGGGCCAACCGGCTCGCGTTGCTGCGCGGTCTTTCCGAGGCGATGAACCAGGTCGCCGACATTTCCAAACTCGCGGTTTAAGCGAACCGACACGTGGTCCAGTTCTCCGAACCCGCTCCGCACACACGGCAGGTCAAGCTCATCATTCTCGACCGCGACGGCGTGATCAATTACGACAGCGAACAGTTCATCAAATCGCCCGACGAATGGCGCCCGATCCCCGGCAGCCTGCAAGCAATCTCAAGGCTCAATCACGCCGGGTTCCGGGTGGTGGTTGCGACCAACCAATCAGGGTTGGGGCGCGGCCTGTTCGACATGGCGACGCTGATTGCGATCAACGACAAGATGCACAGGGCGCTGGCGCAGCTCGGCGGCCGCATCGACGCCCTTTTCTATTGTCCGCACACGGCGGATTCGGCGTGCGAGTGCCGCAAGCCCAAGCCGGGAATGCTCATCGAGATCGGCAATCGATTCGGCGTCGAGCTGACCGGTGTTCCTTGTGTCGGTGACAGCGTGCGCGACCTCCAGGCGGCAGCAGCGGTCGAGGCGCAACCGATCCTGGTTCTTTCCGGAAAGGGCGAAAAGACGCTGCGCGATGGCGCCTTCCCAGCCAACACCGTGATCTTCCCCGACCTCGCGTTTGTCGCCACTGCGCTGCTGGCCGACGATTGATGCGTGCCGGCGGCAATGTCTGAGCTTCGCTCGCTGCTCTTTGCGCTGTTCCAGCTGGTATTTACGCCGATTTACGCGGTACTGGTCCTGCTCATGTTCTGGCTGCCGCCGATCGCGCGCTTCAAGTTCATTATCGTCTGGTGCCGCACCACTCTTCTCGCGGCGCGCTGGATCTGCGGCATTCGCTACCGGGTGATCGGCGCCGAAAATATCCCGCGGGCTAGCGACCCGCATATCGTGATGTCCAAGCACTCCTCGACCTGGGAGACGCTGGCGCTGAACTTTCTGTTTCCGCCGCTGGCTTTTGTCGCCAAGAAGGAGTTGCTTTCGATTCCCTTCTTCGGCTGGGCCTTCGCGCTGGCATCTCCGATCACCATCGACCGCACCAGCGGGCAGGATGCAATGACACAGATCATTACCCAGGGCCGCGAACGATTCGCGCAAGGTTTCTGGATCGTCGTCTATCCTGAGGGAACGCGAATCAAGGCGGGCACACGCGCTCATTACAAAACCGGGGGCGCGCGGCTCGCGGTCGCACTAGACGTGCCTATCGTCCCGGTGGCGCATAATGCCGGCTATTTGTGGCCAAAGGGCCGACTCGGCAAGCGTCCCGGGACGATTACCGTCTGCATCGGGCCGTCGATTCGCGCCGAAGGCCGCGACATGCAGCGACTGATCAACGAGGTCGAGTCTTGGATCGAAGACGAGGTCGCACGACTGGGAAATCCGCTCGATCCACGCGTGACTCCGCGCGCCTGACCGGCGCTCGCAGCACCACCGGAAGCGTGCGCAGCGTCACGCTGTGCAACCAGGACATCGACTACCGCCTCAGTCGAGCGCGGCGCCGATCCATCGGCATGGTGATCGATCACACGGGCTTAAGCGTACGCGCGCCGTCCTGGGTGTCGATACGCGAGATCGAGCTTGCGTTAAGAGAGCGCGCGGAGTGGGTGATCAAGACGCTGCTCGAGTGGCGCGGACGCGACAAGGAGGCGCTCCCGGCAGAGTGGCGCGAGGGCGCGGGATTACTCTACCGCGGTCGTCCGTTGACGCTCGCGCTGTTTCCTGCGCGCAAGAAAACCATCGCCGCCGACTTGCTCCACCTCACCGTCCTGCATCCGAATCCCGGCAACGAGCATGAAATCGCGGCCTTCGTCGGCCGGTGGCTCAAGGAGCAAGCGCTGGCGCTGCTCGCGCCGCGGGTTCTGCATTTTGCAAGCAAGGTGACCGAGGTCTCTCCGGCGGTTAAGCTCTCCAGCGCCCGCACGCAGTGGGGCAGCTGCAATCACAAGGGAGAAATACGGCTCCATTGGCGCCTGGTGCAGCTGCCGCCCGCCATTGCCGACTACGTCATCGCCCACGAAGTCGCGCATCTGGTCGAGCTCAATCACTCGCCGCGCTTCTGGGCGCTGGTCGAATCACTTCTCCCCGGCCACGCGCAAGCGCGCCGTGAGCTCGATGCGCTGACCCCTGTGCTTGGCTAGTTCGGACCGGGCAAGACAAACGCGATTTCGGCGCCGCTCTGCGCCTGCAAGAGCCGCGTCAGAACCGTTGCCAGCGCTTCGCCGGTTCGGCTATCGCGCCATACGCCGGCATCGTCCTTGAAGTGAAATCCGCCGGATTTGGCCGCGACCCACAGTTCGCGATTCGGCACGTGGCGGTTGACGATGATTTTGCCGCCCTCACCGCAATCGATGGTCAGGATTCCGTCGTTGAGCGACCAGTCGAGATCCGCGTCGGACGTCTCCACCGCGACGTCGAGCGCGGCGCCAATCGACATCAGGACCCTGTCCGCCAGCGCGACGAATTCACTCTCGCTGGTCATGCAAGCGTCCTCGCGTTGCGTGATAGACTGGGGGTCGATGGCTTCGTACATCGCATCGAGCGCGTCCAGCGCATAGAGCTCAAGCATCAGGATGTTACGCCGTTTCGTCGCCACCATCATCGTCCCGCTTGCTGCACTCGCGATCGTCTCGTGCGGCATCAAAGGCCCGCTGAAGCCTGCGCCGGCAAAACCTGCCGCGCCCGCCTCGACGCCTGAAACTACACCTGAAGCGAAGCCGGAATTGCCGGCTCCTGTGTCGTCGCCGCCGGCTGCTTCGGCGCCCCCTCCCGCCGCACCGCCGGTAGCACCTGCGCCTGTTCCCGGCGACCGGAAACCGTGACAGCGTTCGGCTATCGCGGCGGCGTGCTCGCCGCCGAAGGCGTTTCGCTTGCCGACATTGCCGCCCGCTACGGCACGCCATGCTTCGTCTACTCGCGCGCCGCGCTGGAAGGCGCGTTCCGCCAATTCGACAGTGCCTTCGGCGATGCACCGCACCTCGTCTGCTATGCGATGAAAGCCAACCCCAACCTTGCGCTGCTGAACCTGTTGGCGCGTCTGGGAAGCGGTTTCGACATCGTCTCCGGCGGAGAGCTGGCGCGGGCCATCGCGGCCGGCGGCGACCCCGCCAAGATCGTCTTTTCAGGCGTCGGAAAGACCTCCGCGGAAATGCACCGGGCGCTCGAGCTGGGCATTCATTGCTTCAACGTCGAATCGACAAGCGAGCTCGACCACCTCGATGCCGCGGCCCGGCAAGCAGGCAAGCGGGCGCCGGTCAGCATTCGCGTCAATCCCGATGTCGATCCCGGAACGCATCCCTACATCTCGACCGGACTCAAGGAAGCCAAGTTCGGCGTGGCGCTCGACGACGCGCTGCCGCTCTACCGGCGCGCCGCCGGGCTTGCCAACGTGGAAGTGCGCGGAATCGACATGCACATCGGCTCGCAGATCGAGGGGCTCGATCCTCATCTCGAGGCGGCGGCAAAGGTCCTTGCACTGGTCGACCGGCTTTGGGCGGAAGGCATTCGACTCGAGGACATCGACTTCGGCGGCGGCATCGGCATCCGCTACCGCGACGAGGAAACGGTCGATCCGCACCAATATGCGCTCGCGATCCGCCGCCTGGTCGGAAGCCGGCCACTCAATTTGCTGTTCGAACCCGGGCGATTTCTGGTCGGCAATGCAGGCGTGCTGCTAACGCGCGTGAGCTACCTCAAGCCCGGTCCGTTGCGAAACTTCGCTATCGTCGATGCGGCCATGAACGACCTGCTCCGGCCAGCGCTTTACGACGCGTGGCACGACGTGCGGCCGGTCGTCTCGCGCACTCTACCGGAGCGGTTATGGCAGGTCGTCGGGCCGGTGTGCGAGAGCGCCGATTTTCTTGCTCGCGACCGCATGCTGGCACTCGTCGAAGGCGATCTGCTAGCCATACTTTCCGCGGGCGCGTACGCGATGGCCATGAGTTCGAATTACAACTCGAGAGCGCGTGCCGCGGAGGTCATTGTCGACGGCGAAACCGTGCATCTGGTGCGCCCGCGCGAGACCATCGAGGAACTCTTCGCACATGAATCTTTGCTGCCTTGAATCGCGCATTCGCATCGAATTTGCGGTGTGCAAAATCGCAACACTGACGTAGAGCGTCACCTGAAACTGCAATTAAGTCTTGTATTTCGAGAAAAATTGGCTAGAATTCAGGCAGCAGGTGTCAATGCGTTTGTCAAGAGCGGCAACAAAAGTCTTGAGACGGATACAGAGAAACCTGCGAGGAAGTAGAAGCACTCATAACAGTTATAGCAACTCAGACAGGAGAACCAAAGATGGCTGACATGATGACCATGGCGACACCGACGGCACCTTCCGCCGCGCCGAAGAAGAAGGCGGCGAAGAAGAAAGCGGCCACCAAGAAGAAGGCGGCGAAGAAGAAGGCTGCCCCAAAGAAGAAGGCAAAGAAGGCTGCGACGAAGAAGAAAGCGGCGAAGAAGAAGCCCGCCAAGAAGAAGGCAAAGAAGGCGGCGAAGAAGAAGGCTGCCAAGCGCAAACCGGCCAAGAAGAAGGCCGCAAAGCGCAAACCAGCGAAGAAGAAGGCCGCGAAGAAGAAGGCTGCCCCGAAGAAGAAGGCTGCCAAGCGCAAACCGGCCAAGAAGAAGGCCGCAAAGAAGAAATCCGCGAAAAAGAGATAAGGTTTCCGCGGCTACACGTCCGTCGTGAAACTGCGATGGACCCCAAAACAGGCGATGCGCAAGTGTCGCCTGTTTTGTTTGGGCGCATCGATTGCCGGACCCGTCAGAGGTGCCTGGCCGACAGTGCCTTTTCCGTGCCCGCGGCAGCCTTCGCCGATGCGGCCTTCGCGTCGATCGCATGCGCGTGCCGAACCGCCTTGGTCTTTCCTTGCTTCGACCTCGTTCCCGCCGCCGCGACGTCGCTGATGACCCGCAGTCGCTGGCCGGCGATGATTTTCGGGTTCATCCCCGTGTTCCACGCTTTCAAGTCCTGCGCCGTCACGGCATAGTGCGCCGCGATCGACGACAATGTCTCTCCTTTGCGAACCCGATGGTAGAGCGTTCTTCCGCTCGGCACGGTCGTGAAGACCGCGTTCTGCAGGCTTGCCATCGTCGCGTCGCTGGGCGCCTGGGTCGGCACTAACAGCGCGTGACCGATGGGAACGATCGCCCGCGCGCCGATGCCGTTGACGGTGCGCAGCGTTTCAAGCGAAAGACCGAAACGCGCGGCAAGCTGGGGCAAGGTTTCGTTGGCCTTGGTCTTGTATGCCTGCCAAGTGACCATCGGCTGATGGGACAGCGCCAGCTTCGATGCGAACAGCTCTGCCTTGTCGTAAGGCAGCAGAATCGTCGTCTCGTCGGCACCCGCGATGACCGGCCTGTTGTGCTGGGGATTGAGCGAAAGGAACTCCTCCAGCGGCATCTCGGCCAGCTCCGCGGCAATCTTGACGTCCATCTTCCGGCTCGTTCGAACCACGGTGAAATAGGGCGCGTCGGGGATGGGTGCGAGCTCGAGTTCGTGCGACTCCGGATCACGGACGATATTCTTGACGGCTTGCAGCTTGGGCACGTAATTGCGCGTCTCTGCCGGCATCGGCAGGCTCAAATAATCGGTCGGCAGGCCGCGTTTCTGGTTGGCGCTGATGGCGCGGCGCACCGAACCTTCACCCCAGTTATACGCTGCGAGGGCGAGGTACCAATCGCCGAATTCGGCATAGAGCTTTTGCAGATAATCGAGCGCTCCGTCGGTAGCGGCCACGACGTCGCGGCGCTCGTCCAGCCACCATGTCTGCTTCATGCCGTACGACTTTCCGGTCGAAGGAATGAACTGCCAGATGCCGGACGCGCGGCTGGTCGAATACGCCATCGGGTTGTACGCACTCTCGATCATCGGCAGCAGTGCCGCTTCAAGCGGCATGCCGCGCTTTTCGACCTCGGTGACGATGTAGTACAGGTAACGGCGGCTGCGCTCGACCATGCGCGCCATGTAATCCGGACGCGATACGTACCAGTCTTCGGCCTGTTTGACTTGCGGCGTATCGAGGTCGGCCAAAGCGAACCCTCGCCGAATTCGCTCCCAGAGGTCTCCGTATTCGGAGCGCAATTGCAGCGTAGCGTTGGTGACCGAATCCGGGTCGCCTCCGGTTGCGCGCATGTCCGGCAACTCATCCTCGGCCGGAAACGTCACAAAGGGCGGCGGGACGGGGAGAGATTCGGGCTCCGGCGCTGGAGCCGATGTCGGTGCCGGCAATGACGCGGGAGGAGTCGCTGGAACGCCCGCACAGGCAGCCAGCGCAAGCGTCAAAATCGTAGCGACAATCCGGGGTGACTGAGCGGGTGTCAAATACGCCTTGATGAAAGACGACGTGTCACGATCTTAGGCGTCACCGGCGCGGCGCGTCAAGCAACGATCAGCATGCTTTGTTCAGGCACGAAGCGGGCCAGCACGGTCACTCGATCGGGCCTCACCGTGACGTTGCGTGTTGACGATCGCGCAAAGCTCGATGTCTTTACGCTCCAGGTACTCCACGACCGGCGCCGCGTCGCCTGGATCGACGACCGCACTTGCCGTTGTGCAGCACGAGCCGGATGTAGTTGTCGGCAAACGCAGGGATTGGGATAATTGCCGGCATGGCGGAATCTTCAGTAGAGGCAAGCGTCCTGTCGACCGGCACGCTGGCCGCGTGGTTCGCGACGCCGCTCGGGGCTTATTTGCAGCGCCGCGAACAGGCGTATTTCGACCACACGCTTGCGGACATCTTCGGCTTCCAGGCATTGCAGATCGGGCTGCCCGAGAGCCCGTTTCTGCGCTCGTCACGTATCACCACCCGCTGCAGCGTCGACCTCGAGGAGCCCGCGCAGGTGCTCGCCGACCCGCACTGGCTGCCTTTCGCCGAAAACAGCACCGATCTCATCGTGCTGCCTCACGCGCTCGAGTTCACCGATGAGCCGCACCAATTGCTGCGCGAGATCTATCGAGTGATGCGGCCCGAAGGACAGCTGCTGATCGCCGGTTTCAATCCGTTCAGCCTGTTCGGTGCCAAGCGCTATTTCGGCCGCGAGCAGGCGATGCCCTGGAACGGCAATTTCATCACGCTCTATCGCCTCAAGGACTGGCTTGCGCTGCTTGGATTCGAGGTCGCCGGCGGCAGGCTCGATTGCTACGTGCCGCCGTTCAAACAGGAGAAGTGGCTCAAGCGATTCGGCTTCTTTGAAAAAGCGGGCGATCGCTGGTGGCCCGTTGCCGGCGGAGTTTATTTCCTTCGGGCAACCAAGCGCGTGCTCGGCATGCGGGTGATCACCCCAACCTGGGCGCGACGGGTGCGAAAAAAGGCATTGGCGCCGGCGGCGCGGCAGGCGCGGGAGCTCGTCGCCGAGCCTGCGGAATGAGCTCTCGCATGAGCGCGCCGGTGGTCATCTACACCGACGGCGCATGCAAGGGGAATCCGGGGCCGGGAGGATGGGGCGCGCTGTTGCAGTACAAAAGCAAGACGCGCGAGCTCTTCGGCGGTGAAGCGCACTCAACCAACAATCGGATGGAGCTTACCGCAGTGATCCGCGCGCTGGAGAGCCTCAAGCGGCGATGCCCTGTCGAGATCTACACCGACTCGCAATACGTGAAGCATGGGATCGAGCGATGGATACACACGTGGAAGGCCAATGGCTGGAAGACCAGCGACCGTAAAGCGGTGAAGAACGCGGATTTGTGGCTAGCGCTCGACGAAGCGGCCGCGCAGCATGACATCGTCTGGCACTGGGTGAAGGGGCATGCCGACACGCCGGGCAATCATCGTGCCGACGAGCTCGCTAACCTGGGCGTCGACGTCGTACGCTAGTGTAACGACGCCATAGGTGCCCGCGGCAACCCGCGTCAAAGCTGCATCGGCAGAATCACCATCTGCATTCCGTTCAAGTGCAGTTTTCGCTGCAAGGCCAGCGCAGTCTGATTGTGCAGCAGTCGTGTGACCCAGTTCTCGTTGCGAAACACGAGCTTGCTGGTGAAGAACACGCAGTTCGGATATTCGCGCTGAATCTCCTCGGCAAGCTTGACCAGCTCATCGACCCTGTCCGTTCCGAGTGAAAAGCGCGCGGTCGCCGCCAGATCGTTCGCGTGGCAGTAATCGACGTAGAACGCCAGCGCCTTGTCGAGTGCCGTCCGCAGACATTCGATCTGCTCGGCTCCCCCATAGCTTTGCCTGTCCACCGCCTTGGCGCTGATAAAAATGAAATTGCGGAAATGATTCGGGAAAAGGCGCTGCACCCATAGCAGCGTGTGGATCCCGCCGCCGCGGCTTGAACCGACGATGAACGCCGCCGTCGGCGCTTCCGGAACGAGGGGCGGCGGGTCCGGGCACTTCGGGCATTGGGCGGCGGTGAATATCTCGTCGACTTCCTTGAGCCGGGCCTTCACCCAGTCGTAATGGCGATGAATGGCGAGGCACAAGGCGATCACGACCGAGGTAATGACGACCGTAACCCAGCCGCCCTCGCCGAATTTCTCGATCGTGGTCACCGCGAGAATGCCCGACGTCACGACCAGGCCCACGGCGGACAGCGAGAATCGAAAGAGCCAGCGGCGGTCGGTTGCGCGCACACGCCACCAGTAAATGCACAGGCCTAGCAGCGACAGCGAAAAAGTGAGGAATACGTTGATCGAATACAGCACCACCAGCAGGTCGACTTTGCCGCGGCTCCAGAGCAGGATCACAAGGGCGGCAAGCCCCATGATTACGATGCCGTTCTGCGTCACCAGCCGCGTCGACAGATGGCGGAACTGGTGCGGCAGCCACGAGTCGCCGGCCATATTGGACAAGACCGAAGGTCCGCCGAGGAAACCGGTATTCGCGGCGACGAACAGCAGGCCCGCCTCGAAGAACAGCACCAGCGACAAGGAGACCTGATTGAAGCCTGCCGGCAGACCGAAGCTCTCGATGATCGAGCCGAAGACGACCGCGTTCAGCGTCTGCCCCTCGACCGGCTGCGCGTTCCACAGCAAGTACAGCAGGATGATGCCGCCGGCGGTAAAGGCGAGCGAGGCGGCCATGTAGAACATGGTGAGCTTGCCCGTGCGCACCACGGGCTCGCGCAAGGTCTGCACGTTGTTCGATACCGCTTCGATTCCCGTGTACGTTCCGCCGCCCAGGGAATACGCGCGCAGGAATAACGACAGCGCCGCGACCCAGCCGATGTCGTGCGCGAGCTTGCTGGTTTCCGCAAGCGCGTTGGGCACGACCAGCGTGAGCCCTTCCGAATGGCCCAGGATGCCGTAGCCGATGAGGAGAGTGTGGGTGATGAAGAACCCGAGAAAAATAGGCAGAAGGATGCGGATCGACTCCTTCATGCCGCGCATGTTCATCAGCAGAAGCACAACGACCAGCACCAGCTCGGTTCCGAGCTTGAATTCGCTCGCCGCTGTCGGCAGCAGGCTGAACAGGGCATCGACGCCGCTGGCAACCGATATCGCGATAGTCAGAACATAGTCGACGATCAGCGCCGCGCCGGAGACCAGGCCGGCGCGCGGGCCGATGAGGCTGGTCGCCACCCGATACCCGCCGCCGCCCGTCGGAAACAGCTCGATGACCTGGTTGTATGCGAGCGAAATAATGAACACGGTCGCCGCGGTCGCGAGCGCCATGTAGAGCCCGAGGTGGGCGTGCTCGCCGAGCGCCTTGAACGCCTCTTCGGGACCGTACGCCGAGGAGGAAAGCCCGTCCGCACCCAAGCCAACCCAGGCGATAAAGGCCGCCAGCGCGATGTGCTGGCGCGTACTCTGGCTTAATGGATCGAGCGGTGCGCCGATCACCCACTCGCGTACTTGTTCGTACCTGATCACGGCGGACCCGAGCCTCGCGACGGCTTACCGGATGCTTCAGCGACGAGCGGCAAAGGAAGGCACGCGAAGTAATGAGAATTGCGGCGAGGGTAGTGCCTGCTGCGATGCAGCATCATAAAACTCTACCCCGGGGGTAACGGCTTTGCAAGCCGCTTGGCGAAGACCTGCATCTCTTTCATCGCTTGCTTGTCGCCTTTGGTTGCGGCTGCGGCAATCCCGTCGCGATAGGCTCTCAGAGCCTCCTGTTCGCGTCCCGCTTCGGCAAGCGCCTTACCCAGCATCTTCCAAGCTGCGGAGTACGTCGGGTCGAATGCGACCGCCTGCTGCAGGTGCGTGATCGCCGCGCCGGCATCGCCGCCCCGGAGACACTCGAAGCCGAGTCCAAAGCGAAGCAGCGCGTTGTCCTTGCCGCTGTCGAGCAACTTCTGCAAGCGGAGCAAGGCAGCGCTCGGTTCGGTCATCGGCGTATGGGCTCTCCGCTCGCGCAATCGACGCGTCGCATGGGATAGATCACGCTTCGCGGCTGGCCGTTGAGCTTGCCCTCAACGTGCGCGTAAAGCGAGCCTCCGCTGCCCCGGCGATAGATGATCCGCTGCGGAAACTCATCGACCGGGTTCTCGAATGTGAAGATTTCGCTGTCGCCGTCGCGCGTGCTGTCCGAAAGCCGGAACGATGTTTCCTTCTTGCCTGAAGGCACGGCGACGTAGAAGACGCCTTCCGGCCTCAACTCCAGCCGCAGATATTCGAAATCCTGGGTCTTGCCCTGTAAAACGGTCTGACTGACGCCGATCATCATGTCGCCGCGCAGCGGAAGCCACTCCTCGCGAAAATCGCGCTGATTGACCTTGCCGTCCCAGCAGCCGTGCAACCATCCCAATGGATCCAGTGCTGAGGTCGGGCTGCCTGGCGTCGTGGGGGCCGCGGTATTGGGCGGCTCAGCGGGCGCGTTGACGGTCGCCGCATCCTGCGCCGTTGCAGCAGGCGTCTGCGCCAGCGCAGGCGTCAGGGCCGCCGCCGAAGCCAGAGCGAGAACCCGAGCGAAAGCGAGGCACCGCGCGAGCCGGGGTGGAATTCTCGGCGCAACCGCCTCGAAGCGCGCCGGCAAGCCGCGAATCGATCGCCCGCAGATGGTGGGAAGACTCTTTTTCATTGTGGGTGCGCGAGAGGCAAGTTGAGAAGCAAATTTTGCGGCTTGAGCCGCAGCCGGTGATCGCGGTCCATCGCCATCGCGAGATAGACCGGCCGTCCGGCGAGGGCGGGACGCATGTCTGCCGGATTGGCAAAGCGCAACTCGAACAGACAGAGCAGGCGTTCCATGCGCTCGTCGCTAACCTCGACGCGATTGTAAAGGTCGTTCAGCACCCCGCTCGCCTCCGCATCGAGTCCCACGTGCCAGACCCAGCGCGCATCTTCGATTTCGCGCTGCGGCGCGATTCCGACCTCCACCGACAGAAAGTGCGCGATCCAGCGCTCCAAAACGCGAGAGAGCGCTGCGAGCGACGGTTGGCCGCGATTGAGGCTGATCGCCAGATCGAAACGCTCGTCTCGCTCCCAGTAGCCGAGCGCATTGTCCTTCGACAGCACGTCGAGGTCGACGGTTCGCGCCGGCGTTTGGCTCTGCTTCAGCAATTCGCCCAGACTGCCGAACCCTGCGTTCGTCGCGTACAGCTCGACCGAGCGCTCGTCCGCGGCCATCACCGCGCCGTCGTCGAGAACGCTGACCTTTTGCGGCCGAAACAACATCTCCGCGCAGCGCGCCTCAAACGGGTCGGCTTCGTCGCCCAGCACATGGCGCAGGAGTATTTGAGTCAGTTGATGCACGAACAACGGGGGCACGTCCACCCCGGCCCCGGCGAACAGACCCACGTAAGCCTGTTCGAGGGTCGCGGCCCCCGCCAGGCGATCGCGAAAGCGCAGCCAGACGCGATAGTTTTCGCGCGCATCCGGATCTGTGATCGCGCTCAAGTCGGCCTCGCTCACATCGGCGCGCGGTTGCGCGAGAAGGCGATCGTGGAGGGCGCACTCCGCGGCGCAGGATTCGAGAACCGGCGCGAGTTCGGGGCGCAGGAGAAAACTCTGCAGGAACTCTTCGGTGACAACGAGCCTCCCGTCGGAATCGGCTTTGAGCAGACGGTAGCCGCATGAGGTCCAGAATTCGGGCATGACAAACGCGAAGAGTGACGGCGCGGTAGACGACAGGACGGCAGGGCAGCGGATCTATTGGGCGTAACGAAAGTGCGTGACCGAAGTGCGTGACGAAAGTGCGTGACGTCCGGATGCCCCAATATCGTCATTCCCGCGAAGGCGGGAATCCATTTGGCCTCGACGGTCGAAAATGGATCCCCGCCGACGCCTGCCCTCGAATGCTCGAATCGGGGGCGGGATGACGCGAGCCTTGGGGAAGCGTTCACGCATTTCAGTATTCCTCTATACCCCCAGAAGCGACTTTTTCAGATCGACCTGAACCGGCTTGTCGCCAAGCCAGACTTTGGTCAGCGCCTGATTGAACGCTTCGCCGCCGATGTTCCCCTTGGCGTCGCCGTTCAATCCGATCCGCGTTGCACCGTCCACGAAATCGAGAGTGATGACATCCTTCTCCTTGACCTCCTTGAACGATTTCATGATCGTCGCCAGCGCCTCGACTTGCGGCTTCACTGCGGCAAGCTCGCCGGCAGTATTGTTTTCGGCGAGGCCGTCGTTGAGCGCGTCGACGAGCTGATCCGCGGAGAGCGTGCGCAGCAAATTGAGCTGGATTCGGCGCGGACTCTTGGCCACCACGCCGGCGAGGTCGGCGGCTTTCTGCGGCAGATACAGGCTCGCGACGTACACCTTGAATACGACCCGTGTCCGTACACCCGCGCCGTTCAGAACGAGCTCCTGTGCGCCGATCGAGACCTTGTCGTCGAGCTTTACGCCCCCGACCTCGGCGGCGAGTGCTACGGCCGCAAACGAGCCGACAAGCATGGCAAATAGGGCGCCAGCCGCCATTTTCACCGTGCGGTTCATGGCTGCTCCTTCAGGGCAATGGTTCACAAGGCTTCGAAAATGCCCGCGGCGCCCATGCCGGTTCCGATACACATGGTTACCATCCCGTACTTCTGCTTGCGGCGCCTCAAGCCGTGCACGATGGTTGCCGTGCGAACCGCGCCGGTGGCGCCGAGCGGGTGGCCGAGCGCGATTGCGCCGCCGAGAGGATTCACCTTGGTCGGGTCGAGCTCGAGCTCCTTCATGACCGCAAGACTCTGCGCCGCGAACGCTTCGTTGAGCTCGATCCAGTCGATCTGATCCTGTGAGAGGCCGGTGCTCTTCAGAACCTTGGGAATCGCAGCGATGGGCCCGACGCCCATCACTTCCGGTGGCACGCCGCCGACGGCAAAGCCAACCCAGCGCGCCAGCGGCGAGAGATTGAGTTCCTTCAGCACTCTCTCACTGACCAGGATGCTGGCGCCCGCACCGTCGGACATCTGCGAGCTGTTGCCCGCGGTGACCGATCCCCTGGCCGCGAACACCGGCTTGAGCTTCGCCAGAGCGTCGGAGCTGGCGTCGGAGCGCGGACCTTCGTCGCGCTCGAACGAGCGATCCCGGGTCACGACCTTGCCCGACCCGAGATCGGGCACGTTCTCGCGAATCGGATAGGGAGAGATTTCGGACGCGAACTCGTCCGCTGCCTGCGCCGCCAGCGCCTTCTGGTGACTCGCGAGCGCAAAAGCGTCCTGTTCCTCGCGCGATACTTTCCAGCCCGCCGCGACCTTCTCCGCCGTGAGGCCCATGCCGTAGGCGATGCCGAGATTCTCGTCCCTGGCAAAAACGTCGGCATTGATTGCCAGCCGGCCGAGCATCGGGATCATGCTCATGCTCTCCGTTCCGGCGGCGATCATGATGTCGGCTTCTCCGGTGCGGATTCGATCCGCCGCGATCGACACGGCATTCAATCCCGACGAGCAAAAACGATTCACCGTCATGCCGGCGACGGTGTTGGGCATCCCCGCAAGCAGCAATCCGATGCGAGCGACATTCATTCCCTGCTCGGATTCGGGCATCGCGCAACCGACGATCACGTCTTCAACCCTGCCCGGGTCGATCTCCGGCGCCTGCGCGAGCACACTGCGCAGGACGTGGGCGAGCAGCGAGTCAGGACGGGTGTGTCGAAAGGCGCCGCGCGGTGCCTTGCCGACCGGCGTGCGGGTCGCCGCAACAATATAGGCATCCTGCAGTTGCTTACTCATGTCGACGACCCCCAAACAAGCGCCTTCATGTCAGCAGCGCGTATAAAGCGATACGTTTGAATATACCCGAAGTGCTAATTGCGCAAAGGTTTGCCGGTCTTCAAAGTGTGGGCCACCCGCTCCTGCGTCTTCGCATTCCTGAGCAGGCCCATGAACTCCCGTCGTTCCAGGGTCAGAAACCAGTTCTCGTCGACCAGGCTACCCGACTCGAGCTCGCCACCGCAGAGCACGCGGGCGATCGCCAGTCCGATGTCGAAGTCGTACCCGGAGACGAATCCGCCGTCGCGCATGTTGACCAGCATCATTTCCAGCGTCGCGATGCCGGTCTTGCCGGCCACCGGTATGTTGCGCGCGGGCAGCGGCGGACGGTAAGCGCCCTCCGAAAGCGCCTGCAGCTGCGCTTTGGCGACCCAGAGCAGCTCGTAGGGATTGAAGATGACCACGTCCGACGGCCGCAGATAACCGATGTCTCTGGCATCGAGCGCGCTTTTGGATACCGTCGCGGTGGCTACCTGCTGGAAATAGGTGCGCAGGAACGGAAACTGATCGAGCTGGCCGCCGCTTGCCCCCCGGGCGACTTCCTGCGCAGCGCGCACGGCGAGCTCCTTGCATCCTCCGCCGGCGGGCAGCAGTCCTACTCCTGCCTCGACCAGTCCAATATACGATTCCAGCGCGGCGACAGCCCGATCGCAGTGCATGATGAATTCGCAGGCGCCGCCAAGCGCCATGCCGCGGACTGCGGCGACGGTCGGAATCAAACTGTACTTGAGCCGTTGCGCCGTGAGCTGAAACTTGGCGACAATCGCTTCCACCTGATCCCACTTGCCCGCCTGAACCGCGGGCAACACCGACGCCAGGTTTGCTCCGACCGAAAACGGCTCGCGCGTCTGCCAGATGATCAATCCGCGCCAGTTTTTCTCGGCCTCGGCGATTGCAGCGAGAAGCCCGTCGAGCACGTCTTCGCCGATGGTGTTCTGCTTGCTCTTGAACGACGCGATGGCGATGTCGTCGCCGGTGTGCCACACGCGCACAGCGTCTGTTTCCATGATCGTCGTGCCGGCCGGCCACTTCTCGCCCAGGATAGGATCCGGATAGTACTGACGGCGATAGACGGGAAGCGTCGAGCGCGGCTTGAATACGTTTTCCGCGGCCGAGTAGGCGCCTTCGCGCGTGTGAACCCCGTTCGCCGCGGGGCCTTCGCTCACCCATCGCGGCAGCGGCACGCCGGCAAGCGTCTTGCCCGCGGCGATGTCTTCGGCGATCCAGCGCGCCACATCCTTCCAGCCGGCAGCCTGCCAGATTTCGAACGGTCCCATTTGCCATCCGAAACCCCAGCGGATCGCAAAATCGACGTCGCGCGCGTTGTCGGCGATGGCCGCGAGATGATAGGCGCAGTAGTGAAAAAGATCGCGAAAAATGGCCCACAGGAACTGCGCCTGGGGGTTGCCGCTTGCGCGCAACCCGGCAAACTTTTCCACCGGGTTCTTCAGCGCGAGGATTTCAGCGACCTGGGGATCGATCTCGCCCGCGGAAGAACGGTATGACAACGTTCCTGGATCGAGCACCTGTATTTCCTTGCCGACCTTCTGAAAGACGCCGGCCTTGGTCTTCTGCCCCAGCGCACCCTTGTCTATGAGCGCCTTGAGCCACGCCGGCGTCCGGTAATACTTGTGCCATGGATCGTCGCGCAGCGTCTGGTCCATGGTCGCGATGACGTGCGCCATGGTGTCGAGACCGACGACGTCGGCCGTCCGATAGGTCGCGCTTTTCGCACGGCCGATCGCCGGCCCGGTCAGCGCGTCGACGACATCGAAGCCGAGGCCGAATGCCTCCGTGTGCGCCATCGTCGCCAGCATGGAAAACACCCCCACCCGGTTGGCGACAAAGTTCGGCGTGTCCTTCGCGCGCACGACTCCCTTGCCGAGCACGGTGACCAGGAATGTCTCGAGCTGGTCGAGCAAACCCTGATCGGTCGCCCGCCGCGCGATCAGCTCGACCAAGTGCATGTATCGGGGCGGGTTGAAAAAGTGGATGCCGCAAAACCGCGGTCGCAGCGTCGGTGGGCACGCTTCTCCCAGCGCATTGATCGACAAACCGGAGGTGTTGCTGGCGAAGATCGCCCGCGGCCCGACGTGCGGAGCGACCTTCTCGTACAGCGCCTTTTTCCAGTCCATGCGCTCGGAGATGGCCTCGATCACCAGATCGCATTCCACGAGCTCACCAAGATTCCGATCGTAGTTGGCGGCGTCGATGTAGACCGACCGGTCCTTGGTCGCCAGCGGCGGCGGCTCGAGCTTTTTCAGCTTGTCGATGGCATTGCGCACGATTGCGTTCGGGTCGCCATCCTTCGCGGCGAGGTCGAACAAGACCACCGGCACGCCGGCGTTGGCGAGGTGCGCGGCGATCTGCGCGCCCATGACACCGGCGCCGAGCACCGCGACCTTGCGCACGAGAAAAGGTGAATCGGACATAACGTGAGCCCGTTGCGTGAGGGTTCGTTGCGCCGGGATGGACACCCGCTCGTTCGGATCGCCCCAAGCGTAGCGCCGCAGGCGAAGCCGCGGCGCGGTTTACCTGCTTGCGGCGAGTGCGCTTACTTGAATGTGTAAGTCAACTGAGCCGCGACGATGTTGACATTGCTCTTATAGGTGCCGCTGATGAGGCCGAAGGTTGGAGTGTCGCCGGCATTCTGATTGATGTTCGGGTCCCTGACGAAGATGTACGTATACCCCGCGTCAAGCAACAGCTGCGGCGAAAACTTGTACTGAGCGCCGATGGAAATCCAGGTGCGGTCGTTGTCGGGCAGGCGCGGCGTACGCTGTGCATCGCGCACCGGGGACTGATCATACGCAAGGCCGCCGCGGAACATCCATTGATCACTGTAGTGATAGTTCGCCCCGATCGAAGCGCGCCAGGTGTCGCGGAAATTCTCCGGCGTATTCAGCAGCACAACCCCCGTGCTGCGCACGACCGTAAGGTTTTGCACGGAGCTCCAGCCCGTGTATTGCAGGTCGCCCATGACATCCCACTTGCTGTCGATCTGCCGGAAAATCGACACGTTAGCGGTGTCGGGAACCTTGAGAGCGACGTTGACGTCGCCGTTCGCCAGCCGCGTGCTATTGATGGCGCTGGAGAGCGCGCCGGCGATCGGCGCCAGCGACGGCGGCAGCGCCGGCACGGGAGGATTGAAGAATTCGGCCGTGCCGCTCACGTTGTATTTGATCGTGGATCGATACGACGCGCCGAAGCGTGTCTGCGGGTCGATGTTGACCAGGGCTCCGATGTTCCAGCCCCAGGCGTTGTCGTTGCCGTTAATCCTGACGTCGGACTGAGCACCAGCATATGCCATCAGAATCGGTGGGATCACGGTTGGGGGAAACGCCCCGGCCGCGGCGCCCATTTGCGCCGCCTGGGCAATCCCGCCCGCGTAGTTCGCCCTCGAGGTAAGCTCCGCCTTGATGTGCTGGTAATTCGCGCCGCCGCCGATGGTTACCATGTCGCTCGCCTTGAACGACACCGCAGGATTGACATTGATCGTTTCGATCTTCGACTTCACCGCCTGAAAGCGGCCGAGCCAGTCCGAGTCATAATCCGTCTTCAATCCGAACGGCACGTTGACGCCTATGCCGACCGACCATTGGTTGTTGATCGGTGACGCAAGGTAGATCGCCGGAATGACGGCGCACGAGCCTGCGTCGCCGCCGTTTCCGCCCAGCGCCTGAAATGCCGCGGGCTGCGACGACCCGTTGTCGCTGAATTTTGCCTCCAGGCAGATGAGGCTTCCGGCGACCGCAGCCTGCATGTTGGTCAGGCGGGACATTCCCGCCGGATTGAAGAAGATCGTGCTTGCGTCCTCGGCGGCGGCTGCGCCGCCGGCGAAGGCGTTGCCCAGGCCGCTACCGCTTTGCTCCTGAAGCGCAAACGCTGAGCCATAGGCAACACCGGCATGACCCGCCGCCAATGACAATACGGCGCTTCCCACGGCTGCAGCAAGTCTCGTGCGGCGAAATCGACAGGCTCTTTTCACGTTCATCCTCCGTCAGTGGTTTGTTTATTCTTGTGTTGCTTCGTAGGCCGTCGCCGGGAAAAGACGTGGCGGGCGTGGCCGATAACTATACACTGGCCCGCAATACCGGTCACTCAAGCGGGAAGCTCTCGCGGCCGCCGATCGGCGCCGACCGCGACATAGGTCAGGCTCGCTTCGGTGACCTTGACGCAAATGACGTCGGTCGGGTTGCGCTGCGCGTAGACCTCGACCGCGACCGTGATCGATGTCCTGCCTTCGCGAGTGATGTGTGCGTAGAAGCTGACCAGGTCGCCTATCAATACCGGTTCACGGAAAATGAACGAATTGACCGCGACCGTCGCGACCCGCCCGCGCGCGCGCCTCGCCGCGGGAATGCTGCCCGCGATGTCGACTTGCGACATCACCCAGCCTCCGAAGATATCGCCGTTCTGGTTCGCGTCGGCCGGCATCGGCACCACGCGCAGCGCCGGTTGCCGGTCCGGCAGCGTGACGTTTTCGCCGATGGTCACCTTGGATCTCGAATGCGGAGCATGGGTCGTCGCGATGGAAACGCCAAGGTATTCGCCGGCATCGCTCGCCTCACGCCGCTTTCTTCCTCGCCTCGTCGCGGAGCTCCCGTCGCAGGATCTTGCCTACATTCGACTTGGGCAATTCCGTCCTGAACTCCACGTCGCGAGGACATTTGTAACCCGTCAACTGTTCGCGGCAATGGGCGAGCAGCGCTTCAGCGGTCAGCGCCGGGTCCTTCTTGACCACGAACAGCTTGACCGCCTCGCCCGATTTCACATCCGGGACGCCGACCGCGGCGCATTCCAGGACCCCCGGATGCATCGCCACCACCGCTTCGATCTCGTTCGGGTACACGTTGAACCCGGAGACCAGGATCATGTCCTTCTTGCGGTCCACGATGCGCACGTAACCGCGATCGTCCACCACGCCGATGTCGCCGGTCGCAAGCCACCCGTCGCGGTCGATCATTTTCGCCGTGTCTTCCGGTCGCTTCCAATAGCCCGCCATTACCTGCGGCCCCTTGATGCAGATCTCGCCGCGTTCGCCGAGTGCGACTTCCTTGCCATCGTCGTCGCGCAGGACCAGATCGGTCGATGAAATCGGCAGGCCGATCGCGCCGTTGTACTCGGGCAGATCGAGCGGATTGATGGTTGCCGCGGGGGACGTCTCGGTCAGCCCATAGGCCTCGATGAGCGGTTTGCCGGTCACTTTTTCCCACCGCTCGGCCACCGCCTTTTGCACCGCCATGCCGCCGCCCAGCGTCATTTGCAGCGTCGAAAAATCGAGCTTGTGGAACTCCGCGTTGTTCAGCAGCGCGTTGAAGAGCGTATTGACGCCGGTAATGGCGGTAAAGGAATGCTTGCCCACTTCCTTCACCAGACCCGGAATGTCTCGTGGGTTGGTGATCAAGACATTCTCGGCGCCCAGTGTCATGAAGATAAGGCAGTTCGCCGTCAGCGAGAAGATATGGTAGAGGGGAAGCGGCGTAATCACGACGTGACGCTGATTTCCCAGAAACGGCTTCACCCACGCGCGGGCCTGCAACACGTTGGCGATGATGTTCCGATGCAGCAGCATGGCGCCCTTGGCGACGCCTGTCGTGCCTCCGGTGTACTGCAGGAACGCGATGTCTTCATGTCCGATCTCGACCGGCTCGAGCTTGCGCCTGCCACCTTCCGCAAGTGCATCGGAGAGCCGTATCGCCCCAGGAATGTCCCATGCCGGAATCATTTTCTTGACGCGGCGCAGTACAAAGTCGACGAGCACTCCTTTCAAGCCGAGCATTTCGCCGATCGTCGTAACGACGACGCGCTTGATCTGCGTTTTGGAAAGAACGTCCGCGAGCGTATGCGCGAAATTTTCGACCACGACGATCATCTCGGCGCCGCTGTCGTTGAGTTGATGCTCGAGCTCGCGCGGAGTGTAGAGCGGGTTGACGTTGACGACGGTGCACCCTGCCCGGAGGATGCCGAACAGGCATACCGGATATTGCAGGACGTTGGGCATCATCAGCGCGACACGCGCCCCCTTGGTCAGGCCGCGTCCCTGCAAAAACGCGCCGAAGGCTGTCGACAACCTGTCCAGCTCGGCGAAGGTGATCGTGCGCCCCATGCACGAATAAGCCGGACGGGATCCGAACTTCGCGCAACTCTCCTCCAGCACCTCGCGCAGCGACGCATATACATTGACGTCGATTTCGGCAGGAACGCCGGCCGGATAGGACTTCAGCCAGATCTTTTCCAAATTTTCCTCACAGCGGTCACCTGACTCTTCTTCTGCCTGACATCGTATCAGAGGCGCTCGGTGCCTCCGCCGGCGCGTGGTGCCACGTTGGATGCCGCGTAATGCAGCGGGCCGCCGCGGAACGGCGCGAAGCCGGTGCCGAAGATCGCTCCCGCGTCGACCAGATCGGCGTCGGCGACGATTCCCTCGGCCAATGCGGCTTTTGCCTCGGTTACCAACGGGCGAATCAATCGATCCGACAAGCCCGCCGGCACGATGCCGGGCGCACTCTTCGCTGCCTTGCCGCCGGACCAGTCGTAAAATCCGCGCTTGGTTTTGCGGCCGAGATACCCTGCCGCGATCAATTCGCTCAATCGCTTCGGCGGCGCGGTGTCCCGGCCCAGCATCTTCCCCACCGCCATGCAGATGTCGAGCCCGACGGTATCGGCCAACTCGATCGGCCCGACCGGCATGCCGAACGCCAGCGCGGCTTCGTCGACCGTCTCGGGAGTCATGCCTTCGTCGACACAGCGCATCGCTTCCATGAGGTACGGTGCGAGAATGCGGTTGACCAGGAAGCCGGGTGCGCTCTTGACCGGCAGCGGCAGTTTGTCGATCTGTCGGGTAAACGCCGCCGCGGTTGGAATCAACTCCTGGCGCGTGCCTGCGCCGATGACGATCTCCACCAGCATCATTCTCGCGACCGGATTGAAAAAGTGGAGCCCGATCAGCCGGCCGGGATCGCGCATCGGCGCGGCGATCTGTTCCAGCGGAATGCTAGAGGTATTGGTGGCGAGCAGAGCCGTGGATTTGGCCTTTGCCTCGAGCAAGATGAACAGTTGCTGCTTGGCTTCGAGATTTTCGAAGATGGCTTCGATAACGACGTCGGCGTGCGCCACGCCATCGCCGGCGACGTCGGGGATGAGCCGGTCCCGCGCGTCGCGCACGCGTAACGGATCCTTCAGCCGTTCTGAAAAGAGCTTCGCCGCGCGTCCTATCGCGGGCGAAAGCCGCTCGGCATTCTGGTCCTGCAGCGTGACGGTGAGGCCGCGCAGGGCGCACCAGGCGGCGATGTCGCCACCCATCGTGCCAGCGCCAACGACGTGCACGTGCGCCGGGGGCCTGCGAACATCGCGTGCCGACGCTCCTTCTTCTCCTTTGTCACGACCGAAGCTTTTCAGCCGTTCCTGAAGCTTGAACACGCGGATCAGGTTGGCGGCGGTCGGCGTCTGCAGCAGATGCGGAACGGATGCCGGGTCGGATGGCGGCACAGCTAACGCGTCGCCGTCGTATTTGACCCAGATATCGAGAATCGCGTACGGCGCTGGGTAATGCTCGCGCCGCGCCCGCGTGGCCACCTGCTTTCTCGCCTTCGCGGCTATCATGGGACGGATCAGCGGATTGAGTGTCAGTGAGAGCGGGAACGGAACGCGGCGCGGCACCGGGCGCTCGCGCAGCACGCCGCGCGCAGTGTTATCCATGATCCGCAGCGGCACGCACTCGTCGGCGATGCCGAGCTTCCTGGCCCTGCGCGCGTCGACGGTCCTGCCGGTCAGCAGCAGATCCAGCGCGGCAGGCGCGCCAGTCAGTCTCGGAAGACGCTTGATGCCGCCCCAGCCGGGAACGATGCCGAGCATGACTTCGGGGAGGCCGAGGCGCGTTCCGGGCTCGTCGACCACGACCCGGTAACGGCAGGCAAGTGCCAACTCCATTCCGCCGCCGAGACAAAAGCCGCGGATCAGTGCCAGAGTGGGATAGGAGGCGGCGGCAAGCTGCTCGAAGGCGTTCCAGCCGCGCTTTACCAGCGCTACTGCGTCGTCGACACTTTTCAGCTCGCCAAATTCGTCGATGTCGGCGCCGGCGATGAATCCGTTCTCCTTGCCGGAGCGGATCACCAGGCCTTTTGGCGGGTCCGCGGCGAGCTCGGCAAGCACGGTGCGAAGCTCGTCCAGCACCGCGGCCGAGAGCGTGTTCGTTGTCGCGCCGCGCTTGTCGAACGTCAGCCATCCGAGGCCGTCGGCATCTCGCTCGAGTTTCCAGTGCAACAATGCGCTCATCGTCGCAAGCGCGAGTCAGGCACGCTCGACCAGCATCGCGCCGCCCTGGCCGCCGCCGATGCAGATCGATGCGATCCCGCGCCTGCCCCCGTTGCGCTTGAGCGTGTTGAGCAGGTGCAGAACGATCCGCGCGCCGGACGCGCCGACCGGGTGGCCGAGCGCGATGGCCCCGCCATCAATGTTCAGCTTGTCGGTGTCGACCTGTCCCAATGCGGCGTCGAACCCGAGCTCGCCGCGGCAAAAATCGTCGCTTGCCCACGCGCGAAGACAGGCGATGACCTGCGCCGCAAACGCTTCGTTGATCTCCCACGCGTCGATGTCGTTAAGCCCAAGATGATGGCGCGAGAGGATCGGCGTCGAGGCGTACACCGGACCGAGGCCCATCTGAGCGGGGTCGAGTCCCGCCCATTCGCTGTCGACGATCGTGCCCAGCACCGGCAGCTTGTGTTTCGAGACCGCGTCCTCGGACGCGAGAACGAGCCACGCCGCACCGTCGGTGATCTGCGAGCTATTGCCGGCGGTCACGTTGCCGTACTTGCGATCGAAAAACGGCTTCAGCTTGGCGAGATTCTCGGGCGTCGAATCTTCGCGCACGCCATCGTCGGCCGCATAGACCTTGCCGTCGCGGTCGAACAACGCCACGATTTCTTCGTCGAAGTGCCCGGCTTTTTGCGCCGCCAACACTCGCCGATGACTCCGCGCCGAGAACTCGTCCATCTCGCGCCGCGTGATGCCGAACCGATATGCCAGGTTTTCGGCGGTCTGCCCCATGAGCAAGCCGACGATCGGATCGGTGAGTCCCTTCATGATGCCGACCACCGGCCTCAGCATCTCGGCCGGACGGAGCTTGAAAAACGCGCTTGCCTTGGCGCCGAAGGATCTGGCGGCGCTGAAGTTGGCAAACCACAGCACCATCTTGTCGGAATAGAGAAGCGGCGCACGCGACAGCGCGTCGACGCCGCCCGCCAGCACGAGGCTGGAGCGCCCGGCGCGAATATTGGTCATCGCCGAATCGAGGGCCTGCATGCCCGAAGCGCAATTGCGCATGACCGTCCAGCCCGGCACTTTGAGTCCGCAGCCCATGCGCAGAGCGACGACGCGCCCGATATTGACTTCGTCGGGTGATGGGCTCGCGCAGCCGAGTATCACCTCGTCCAGCTCCGGGGGTGAGAACGGCATGCGCATGAGCAGCGCGCGGCCGGCCTGCACCGCGAGATCCGACGCCGCAAACGGTCCTGGTTTGCTTCGCGCCTTCAGAAACGGCGTGCGCGCTCCGTCGACCACATAGATTGGCTGATTCATCGCAGCCTCACATTTTGCGAAAGCAAGCCACAGAGGAAAGATGCTGCAGCGTCATGGCGCCCGGACCGCGTTCCTGACCTTCCCGGCGCCTCGCGTCGATCGGATCCGACGCTACGCTGCAGCTTTGTGCGCAACCACGGCAGCCAACCTCGTCTCGGAGGCCCCGAGATCCGACGGGAAATCGTCCACGCGGATAACCTTATCGACGAGACGCTCCGCCCGCCGCAGGGCCAGCGACTCCTCGGCGGTGATGATCCCGGCCGCCTGCGCGGCCGCGATCCTGTCCTCGCGCGGTTTTACGCTCAAGCGCCCGGCCTTGAGCGCCTCCTTGATCTTCGCTTCGATAGGGTCGGCGGCGAGTGTTGCAGCGAGCGCGAGCTCGATTGCGCCGACCGGATTCTCTTCACTGGACGAGACGTACATTCCCGCGGTCAGGCGGTCGCGCGTCGCCGAAGGCTCGATCAAGAGCTTGGCCACCGTGTGCCCGATCTCGTCTGAAGGAACGACATAGGGGCGGCCCAGCGGGAAGACCAGCCGACGCAGCGTCCAGGCGATAAAGCGGTTTGGAAAGTTGGAAATCACGCCCTCGATGGCATTTTGTGCCTTGAACATCGCGTCCCAGATTGCCCAGTGCATCAGCGGGGCGTCCGCAATCTGGCGGCCCTCTATCTCGTAACGCTTGAGCGTTGCCGAGCACAGATACAGCATGGAAAGAATGTCTCCGAGTCTCGCGGACAGCTTTTCCTTGCGCTTGAGCGCGCCGCCCAGCGAGCCCATCGACACGTCCGACAGGAAGGCAAGCACCGCGGAGAAGCGGGTCAGTTGCTGGTAATAGCGGCGTGTCTCCCGTGCGACCTTGTCCGGCGCGAGCGCGCAGTGCGAGCCGCAAAGACCCATCACGAACGATCGGGCCATGTTCGACAACACGAAGCCTATGTGACCGAAGAGTGCGCGGTCGAATGCGGTGGACGCACGCTCGCGGTCGGTCTCGCGCGTTGCTTCGATTTCCTTCAGGACATACGGATGGCAGCGGATCGCACCCTGACCAAAGATAATCAGGCTGCGAGTGAGGATGTTGGCCCCCTCCACCGTGATGGACACTGGGAGCTGCATGTACGCCGCGCCCAGAAAATTCGACGGTCCCATGCAGATGCCCTTGCCGCCGGCGACATCCATCGCATCGTTGACCACCTGCCGGGCGCGCTCGGTCAAATGGAGCTTGGCGATCGCCGAAGGCACCGCGGGTTTTTCTCCCAGATCGACCGCCAGCGCGGTCAGCATCCGCGTCGCATCCATCATGTACAGATTGCCGCCCATGCGCGCGAGCGCCTCTTCCACGCCTTCGAACTTGCCTATCGGCGTCTTGAACTGACTGCGCACGCGGGCATAGCCGCCGGTCGCGCGCACGGCCAGCTTGGCCATGCCGGTGCTGGACGAAGGCAGTGAAATGCCGCGCCCCGCCGCCAGCGATTCCATCAGCATGCGCCAGCCGTTACCGACCTGCGTCTTGCCTCCGATGATCCACTCGATGGGAATGAAGACTTCCTTGCCCCAATTCGGCCCGTTCTGAAATACCGCACTGAGCGGCATGTGCCGGCGGCCGATGTTGACGCCAGGATGATTCGTCGGAATCAACGCGCAGGTGATGCCGAGATCCTCCTTGTCGCCCAGCAGATGGTCCGGATCGTAGGCGCGAAACGCGAGGCCGAGGATCGTCGCCACCGGCCCCAGCGTGATATAGCGCTTTTCCCAGGTGAGCTTCAAGCCCAGCGTGGATTTGCCCTGATACTCGCCCTTGCAGACGATGCCGAAGTCGGGGATCGCCGCGGCGTCCGACCCGGCGTTCGGGTTGGTGAGCGCAAAGCAGGGAACCTCGATGCCTTTGGCCAGCCGCGGCAGAAAATGCTTCTTCTGTTCGTCGGTCCCATAGTGCAGCAGCAGCTCGCCCGGCCCGAGAGAATTCGGCACCATCACCGTCACCGCCACCGTGCTCGAGTGGGTGGAAAGCTTGGTCATCACCTGCGAATGCGCATAGCCCGAAAACCCGAGCCCGCCGAACTCCTTGGGAATGATCATCCCGAGAAAGCCCTTGTCCTTGATGTATTGCCAGACCGCGGGCGGCAGATCGCGATAAACATGGGTCGTTTCCCAGTCGCTGACCATCGCACACAGCTCTTCGCATTCGTGATCGAGGAAGCGCTGCTCTTCGGCAGTCAGCTGGGGCCGCGGCATGGCGAGCAATCGCGACCAACGGGGATTGCCGGAAAACAGCTCGCCGTCCCACCACACGGTGCCGGCTTCTATGGCGTCCCGCTCGGTTTGCGACATCGGGGGCAGCACCCTCCGGAACGCGGTCAGGACCGCATCGCTGACCACTTTGCGACGCAGCGCCGGAATGTTCAGAATGATCGCCGGCAACAGCAGCACGACGGCAATGATCAGCAGCGCCAGCGGAGTTAGCCACTGAGCGCTCCATGCGGCGGCTAGCGCGGCCACGAACGCCGCGGTCCACACCCACCCCGCGGCGTTGAGGTAGGCGAGGGCAAAAAACGCCACGACGACGGCGAGCAACCAGGCGACTATGAGCATTTGCGACTCCTACCGTGAGCAAAACCATGCGGCATCTTCGCCGTCACGCTCGACGAGATCGGGAAGCGGCGCCTTGAGGCCCGCAATCGGGAAGGGCGCCAGACGACGCAACACTGCTTCGTCGTAGGCCTCCCGGGGATTGAGCGCCGCCATCAACTTCAGCGCATCGACGCCCGCCAGCGTATGGCGCCCCGCGGCCGGTGTCAATGCCGCGCCCTGCTTGCGTCGCTCGCGGCGGCGCCGTCGTTCGCATAGGCGCTATCGACCGCGTCCTTGAACCGCGCCAGCACCAAAGGCCGCTTGAGCTTCAAGGTCGGCGTGAGCAAGCCGTTGTCGATGCTCCACGGGTCCTGTGTCGCAATTACCTTTCGGATCCTTACCCAGCGCGGAAAATTCTTGAGTAACTCGTTGGCGCGGTCGAGCAGAAGCTTTTCGTCGGTCTCCTTGGTGACAGTCAACAGCATCAGAAACGGCCGGCCCTCGCCGACCAGCATCACCTGCTCGAACATCGGATCGTGCGCGAGCGTGAATTCGACGTCCTGCGGCGGCAGCTTTTCACCGTTGGACATGACCAGGACGTCCTTGAGCCGGCCGCGAATGTAGATCCTGCCCTCGCGGATCTCGGCGATATCGCCGGTATGCAGCCAACCCTCGGCGTCAAGCGAGGCGTGCGTCGCCTCCGGATTCCGCCAATAGCCCTGCATGATATTGCCGCCGCGCGCGAGCAATTCGCCTTCGGGCCCGAGTTTCACCTCGACCCCTGGAAGGGGCGGGCCGACGGATTCAGGATCGTTGTTGTCCTCGCGATTGACCGAGATGACCGGCGATGCCTCGGTCATGCCGTAGCCTTGCAGCATGCGGAGCCCGAGCCCGATGAAGGTCCGGGCTATCACCGGATCGAGCGCGGCGCCACCCACCACCGTCAGCCGCAGCCGGCCACCGAGACGCGCAAGAATCGGCTTTGCCACCAGCGCTCGCAGCAATGGCGTCGCCAGGTGATCGAGCGGTCCCGCGCCGCCCTGCTCGACTCGCCAGCCGCGCGCCACGCACTCTCCAAAGAGCCAACGCTTCGCGGCCGACCCGGACAGTGTCTGATCGATTCGGGCAAGAAACTTCTCGAATATGCGAGGCACCGCGAACATGACCGTAGGCGCCTGCGCCACCAGGTCGTTGGCGATTTGCGCCACGCCACGCGAGAAGACGACCTTGGCGCCCAGCGAGAGCGGGAGATAGTAGCCGCCGGTGCGCTCGAACATGTGCGAAAGCGGCAGGATGGAAAGGAACGTGTCGGTCGATCGCGCCATGCGCGTTTGCTGGCACGAGGTGACATTGGCGATGATGTTGCCGTGCGACAGCATCACGCCTTTCGGCCGACCGGAGGTCCCCGAAGTGAAGCAGATCGTGGCCAGTGTCGTTTCTGGCAGCGCCTGGAAGACCGGTGCACTTGCAGTTGCAGGCAGTAACGCCGCGACCGAGGACAAGTCGTCTCCCGAGTCCGGTCGCAAGACATGGAGCGGAGGCAAAGACGTCCTGCACCGGGCCAGCGCCTGCGCCATCCCCGAGCTTTCGACGATGAGGCTTCGCGCTTCGGCATTGCCGACGCACCATGCGACGTTCTCCGGATTGTCATCGACGTACAGGGGGACGACGACCAGCCCAAGGCCCAACGCCGCGAGGTCGATCGCAATCCAATCGACGCTGTTTTTCACGCAGAGCGCGACGCGATCGCCCGCGACAAGCCCCAGCGTGGTGAACGCCGATTGCCAGCGCCCGATCCGCAGCGCAAGCTCGGCAACGCTTATGTCGGTCCACCCGTCGCCGCTGAACTGCCGATACAGCGCGAGATCGGGATTCGTCAGGTGGGCTTTGAAATAGTCCGCGATATTGACTGCCACCGCATCTCCCTCGCGCGGAACGCTTCGCGCATCCGATTCTGCCGCCTTTGAGTGATCCGGTCCATACGCCTGCTGCCGCGGTGCCACCGGCTCCCTGCACAGCGCATCGCAATGCGACCCCCGAAAGCGGGCTTTCGCTATACTTCGGCGACGCACTCGACAAGGTCGATCATGCCCACGATCTCGATTCAACGCCGGCACAAGCTCGAGCACAAGAAGGCGAAAGCAGCTGCGCAGAAGATCGCCAAGGATCTCCACCAGCGCTTCGATCTCCAATGCACTTGGGACGGCGACAATGTTTCGTTCCAGCGACCTGGCCTCTCGGGGCAGATGCGGGTCGGCAAGAACGACGTGGAGCTCAACGTGCAGCTTTCGTTCCTGCTGACACCGTTGAAAGTGCCGATCGAGCACGCCATCCGCGACGAGCTCGACACCCTGTTTGGAGAAGCCTGAGCGGGCCGCGGCACGCGTTCAGCGCCTAAGGATCGGGAAAGGGCGCGCGATCGCCGGAAAATATTGCTTCCATCAGCGCCGTCTCGCGGGTGTCGATCGCCTCGAGAAAAGCGTCGACATCGCGCATCCCGGTGAAGCTCGCAAAGCCGCGCTCCAGGAATTTCTGCAGCGCCGAGAGCCCCGCCACGCGCGCCGGACGGCGCATTATCGCGAGCAGTGGGCCGAGCATGGGCTGGCGAACATAGCGGTCCAGCGCGCGGCCGGTTTGCACGATCAGATCGATCTGCCGCCTGCGGTCGGTGCGGTTGTCGCAGGCACGGTACGCCTCACAATAGTCGGCAACCGTGAATGGAGCGCTGGCGTCCAGCTTGCCGACCAGCGCGTGATCCAATTCGTGCGAAAGCGTCGAGAGCTCCATGGCCATCGCCACCGTTTCGACCACGGCGTCGGGCAGCATGCGAATCATGATTGGCACGACGCGAGCCAAGTCCGCGTCGCGTTGGCTGAAATCACCTGGGCCGTAGAGCTCGCTCTGAAAAAAAGCGATCGCCTCGGCATAACGCGGATCGGCTGCGAGGTCGGCGTAAGTTGCGTTGAGGCGTCGTGCCTGCCACTGCGCAACTCGATCGAGCGCGGCGGCCAGCTCCGCCGACGCGCCACGCTCCTGGTGCAGCAGACGCGAGCGCTCGAGTTGATGAACCAGGAGAGCTTCGGCAGAAGATGGCATTGCAACTCTGAGTGTAGCGGAAAGCCTTGCCTCGCCACCATTGCCCACGTCTCGATGGCGGGATTGTTGAGGAACATTGGAATGGACGACTGATGTCGCATAGGCCGTCGTTCCCGCGGAAGCGCGGACCCAGTGGCGTTCGTCCGCAATACTCCGCGGCAACCTAAAGACACTGGATTCCCGCTTTCGCGGGAATGACGACGTTGCGCTTGTGCGGGAATGACGATGTTGCGAATTTGGCATTACTCTTCTTGATGCTTTTTAGATTGTTTTGTCTAGAGGCGCGGGCTAGAGTTGAGCGCACGCTTTTCACCGTGTCCGTTGAAGGTGTTTGATGCCGCAGCTTCCCAAATCGCACGCGCGCAAGCCGCCGAACAAAACGAGGCGAACCTTGCTCAAGGCAGGCATCGCCGGCGGAGCGGTGCTGGTGCTTGCGCGATGGATGGTTACCTCGTATTCGCCCCGCGAATCGCCGGAGGCCAACGGATCGGCGCTCTCTTCGTCGGCACGAACGATCATCGCGGCGATTGTGCCGGTCCTGCTCGAGGGCGCACTTCCCGACGCAGACACCAGCGTCGAGGCGCGTGCCGAAGTCGTCGCCGGCGTCGATCGAGCGGTGGCCGGCCTTCCGCCTGGGTCGCGCAAGGAGCTGGAGCAGCTTTTCGCATTGCTCTCCTTTGCGCCGACACGCTGCCTGGTGGCGGGTGTCTGGTCATCGTGGCCGGCCGCTTCGCGTGGATCGGTTGCCGCGTTTCTGGAGTCCTGGCGCGACAGCCGCTTCGCGCTGCTGCGTTCCGGATACGGTGCGCTGCATCAGCTCATCCTGGCCGCGTGGTACGGCAATGCGCGCTCCTGGGCCTCGATCGGATATCCCGGGCCGCCATCGCTGGAAATCGGCTGATGGCAACGGCATCGTCCCGTCCTGCCGCGTCGCTCGACCCATTTCGCATCGGGCTCGCGAGCGGCTGGAAGGTCATCGACGCATCGACGTTGTCACGGGATCTCACCCTCGACGCCGACGTCGTTATCGTCGGCACAGGCGCGGGCGGAGGAACGGCGGCGGAAATCCTGAGCGACGCGGGTCTCCAAGTGGTCCTGGTCGAGGAAGGTCCTCTGGCGACATCATCGGACTTCCATATGCGCGAGGCCGAAGCGTATTCCCAGCTGTATCAGGAATCGTCCGCGCGCAAGACCAAAGACAAGGCTATCAACATTCTGCAGGGCCGCTGCGTCGGCGGCGGCACCACCGTCAACTGGACCTCGAGCTTCCGTACGCCGGTATCGACGCTCGAGCATTGGGCGCGCGAATTCGGCATCCAGGGGTTCAGTGCCGCCGATCTCGCACCCTGGTTCGCGCGCATGGAGCAACGCCTCGGCATCGCACCCTGGCTGGTCGCAGCCAACGAAAACAACAGTGCCTTGCGCCGGGGCGCGAACGTGCTCGGCATTTCCAGCGCGGGGATACCGCGCAACGTCAAAGGCTGCTGGAATCTCGGCTATTGCGGGATGGGCTGCCCGACGAACGCCAAGCAGTCGATGCTGGTGACGACCATTCCGGCCGCGCTCGCGCGAGGCGCGACCCTCATCACGCGCGCGCGCGCCTGGACGGTCGAGCACGGCAACGCTCGGGCGACGTCTCTTCACTGTATCGGCCTGGACCCCGGCGGTACCGATCCGACCGCGCGCAGGATCACCGTGCGCGCGCCAACGTTTATCGTGTCGGCCGGCGCGATAGGATCGCCTGCGCTCCTGATCCGCAGTAAAGCTCCCGACCCACATGGCACCGCCGGCAAGCGTACGTTCCTGCACCCGACGGTTGTCTCGGCAGCGCTGATGCCGGATCGGGTCGATGGCTTCGCAGGCGCGCCGCAGGCGATCTACTCCGACCATTTTCTGGAGCTCCCGCCGGAGGGTCCGCTGGGATACAAGCTCGAGGCGCCGCCCTTGCATCCGATTCTCGTCGCGACCACGCTGCCGGGGCACGGCGTCGCACACGCGAACTGGATGCGCGAGCTCGCTCACATGCATGTCCTGATCGCACTGATGCGGGACGGATTTCACGCGCGCAGTCCGGGCGGCTCGGTGGGCCTCGACAGCGATGGATCGCCCGTGCTCGACTACCATCTTGACGAGTTCTTCTGGGAGGGGGCGCGCCGTGCGTTCGCCAGCATGGCGGAAATTCAATTCGCGGCAGGCGCGAAGACGGTGATGCCGTTGCACTCGGGGGCCGCCAGCTACTCGAGCTGGCCCGCAGCGAGAGCCGGCATCGCCGCGCTTGCGCTCGAGCCCTTGCAGACCTCGGTGGTAAGCGCGCACGTCATGGGTGGTTGTCCCCTGGGCCCCGATCCGAAGCGCGCCGTGACCGATCCAAGTGGCCGCCATCACCATCTGGAAAACCTGTACGTGTTCGACGGCTCGCTTTTCCCGACCAGCGTCGGCGCCAATCCGCAACTGTCGATCTATGGCATCACGGCGAAGCTCGCGACCGAGCTTGCCGCCCGGCTTGCGCCGCGTCGATTAGGATGATTGCTCTAATGCTTTCAAATAGAGTGACCCTGTTCGCTGCAAATCATGCGTTCGATTCACTTCACTTCACTCTAATCAAGGAGCAGATGATGCAAAAGCAAACGATGAACGACATGAACGCCAGCCGTCTTGCCGACGCCGCGTTCGCCGCATCGCGGCAGGTTTGGCTCGCGGGCCTCGGAGCCGCCGCCGTGACCCGCCAGTGGGCAAAGAACGATGCGGGCAACACGCTGCGCGCGCTGATCAAGGAAGGCTCAGCCGTCGAGACGCAAGCGATCCGCGTTCTCGGCAGTGGCGTCGAATCATCGCTCGCCACCGCTAGCTCGATCTGGACCCGCACCCGGGAGCAGGTTCGTGCTACCGTCACCGCGCTCGCCGACACCGCAGCCGCCGCGCTGCCGAAATTGAAAGCGCCGGTCAAGGTGACCAGGAAAGCGCCCCTCGCGAAGCCAAGCAAGGCCGCCAAGGCGCCAGCATCCAGGCGCGCGAAACACCCGGCGCGCCGCGTCAAGCGCGCATCCAGGAAAGCCAGCTAAGTCAGCAGACTACTGAGCATTACCGGTATGGGTGACAGGTTCCGAAAGCCTCGCGTCATCCCCGCGAAGGCGGGGATCCATTTTGCGACCGTCAAAATGTCAATGGATTCCCGCTTGCGCGGGAATGACGAATAAAGGGATTTCGGCGTCACGCACTTTCGTAATGCTCAATAGGTCGCGAACATAGCAAAGAGACCCATGTCGGGGAGGGCCCCGGTCCAGCGTCGCCACGACCCCCGAAGATCCGCGGCCGCCGTTCCGTCCGTGGGTCTCGCTTTGGCGGGTGGCGGGCCGCTGGGAGGCATCTACGAGGTCGGTGCGCTGATTGCGCTGTCCGACTCGCTCGCCGGCATCGATCTCAATGACATCGATGTCTATGTCGGTGTCTCATCGGGCGGCTTCGTGGCAGCCGCGCTGGCGAACGGCATCTCCCCGACTCAGATGTACCGGCTGTTCATCGACGAGGGCGCAAATGCGTCGTTGTCGCCGGGGCTTTTTTTGCGACCGGCGCTCGGCGAGTTTGTCCTCCGCGGATTATCCCTTCCCCGCCTCCTTGCGGGCGCCGCGCTGGCCCGGATTCGAAAGGCTGACCGGCGCAATGTAATGGAATCGATTGCCGCCTTCGGTGCCGACCTCAGCCGCGCGATTCCAACCGGCTTGTTCGATCGTCGCGCGCTCGACCGATTTCTGATCCACCTTTTTTCGACGCCGGGCCGCAGCAACGACTTTCGCAAGCTCCGGCACAAGCTGTTCGTGATCGCGACCAATCTCGACACCGGAGCATCGACCACGTTTGGCGGCCCCGGCTTCGACCACGTTCCCATCACCGATGCCATCGAGGCCTCGGCCGCGCTGCCCGGCCTGTTTCCACCCGTCGACATCGACGGAGCGCACTACGTCGACGGGGCGCTCAACAAGACCCTGCACGCTTCCGTAGCTCTGGAGGCCGGCGTGCGCTTGCTTCTGTGCGTCAATCCGCTGGTGCCCTTCGACGCGAGTCCGATGCAAGGACGCGATCCACGCCACAAGCTGGCCGATGGCGGCCTGCCGATGGTCCTCGCGCAGACCTTTCGTGCGATCATTCATTCACGGATGGAAGCCGGCATGGACCGATATCGAGCGCAATATCCCGGCGCCGACATCCTTCTGTTCGAACCCGATCGCGAGGACGCCGACATGTTTTTTGCCTCCATTTTCAGCTATGCGCGCCGCAAGGATCTGTGCGAGGCTGCATATCGCAAGACGCGTCAAAGCCTGTTTGCGCGCCGCGCGGTGCTGGAGCCTCTCCTGGCGCGACACGGCATCCGTCTGAAGCTGGAGGTTTTGTCCTACGGCCAGCGGTCCATCGGCGCCGCGCTGATCGATACCCGACCGCTCAAGGCGCGCAAGCCCGGCGTGCAGCAGACCGCGCGCGACCTCTCGCACACGCTGGACCAACTCGAAGCCTGGCTCGTCGCCGCACGCTAACTCCGACCTCCGCACCTTATCGCCATGGCGGAACGCAAACGTCCGCGACGCACGCGCGAGCGGATCGTCGAAACCAGCCTAGTGATGTTCAATCGTCTCGGCGAACCGAACGTCACCACCGCGGATATCGCCGACGAAATGGGTATCAGCCCGGGAAATCTCTACTATCATTTCCGCAACAAGGACGAGATTATCGGCGAGCTGTTTGCGGCGCTCGAACGCCGCCTCGACGCACTGCTCGACCCTCGCGTTCGCGGCGTCGTCAATGTCGAGGATCTCTGGTTTTTTCTGCACTTGCTGTTCGAAGCGATGTGGGACTATCGGTTTCTCTATCGCGATCTTGACGAAATACTGTCCCGCAGCCGCAAGCTGACGACGCACTTCGCCTCGATCCTTCGCCGCGGCACGGCAACCGTCTCGGCGCTGTGCCGAAGCATGGTCGACGATGGCGCGATGCGCGCGTCGGAGCGCGAGATCGCTGCCATCGCCGACAATGTGGCGCTGGTCGCAACGTTCTGGATCTCCTACCAGAGAATCGCCGCGCAGCAACCCGACGCCGAGGCCGTCAACCTCGACCGCGCCGCGTATCAGGTGCTATCGTTGATCGCGCCCTTCCTGCAGGGGCCGTCGCGTGCGTTGCTCGATAGGCTGAGTCAGGATTATCTGTAACGCAAAGTGTGCTGAAGGAGAAAATCGATGGCGGCGAAGAAGTGGTCGAAATTTCCGCACGGCGGAAGCGCGTATGTTTACGAGGGAGCGGCGTTGAAGAAGAGTTGGGGCCGCCTTCATCGCGGCGACTGCGAGCCGTTTCCAAAGGACGCTGCCGCGCAGGACGCGTGGCGGGCATTTCACGCCGGCGAATTTCAGCGCGCCGTCGAGGTGGGCCTCGAGGCCGGCGGCGCCGCGATCAACGCGGCGGTCAAGGCGCAGTCGATTTACGCGAACTATATCGACAAGGCGGAGAAATCCAGGCTGGCGCTATTCGAAGAGGCAGCGGGATGGGCCGACGAGAGACGCAACGTCGCGCCGAGCGACGCCAACGCGCATTACCTGTATGCGTACGCGCTGGGAAGGTACAGCCAGGGCATTTCGGTAACCAAAGCACTCGGGCAAGGTCTCGGCGGCAAGATCAAGGATGCGCTGAACAAGGCGCTGAAACTCGCGCCGGCGCACGCGGACGCGCACGCCGCGTACGGCGCGTATCAGGCCGAGGTCATCGACAAAGTCGGAAGCCTGGTCGCCGGAATGACCTACGGAGCGAAGAAGGATTCCGCACTGGAACACTACCGGGAGGCGCTGAAGCTCAATCCCGAATCGGCGATCGGCCGCATCGAATATGCAAACGGACTGATCATGCTTTTCGATAAGGCGCGGCTCGATGAGGCGACCAAGCTGTACGAGCAGGCTGCGGGCTGTGAGCCGATGGACGCCATGGAAAGACTCGACGTGGAGCTCGCCCGCTCGGAGCTGGCGTAAAACGTCGGGCTAACAAAAGCAGCCCTACAACGATACTGCGTATTCGATCTGTGCGGCGCTCGGCGGTTGTTCCCATGGCCATGGCGATAGGAGCGTTGCCAGCACCAGCTTGTCAAATTCCGGCGCGAAGCGCTCGATCACCCGATCGGGATCGGGACAGAGCCCGCGATCGGCGACGACGCCGAACCGAACTTCGCCGTTGTACGACAGGATAGAGATGCCCAACCCGATATCGCCGGACTGCGGCACCCAGAACATCATGCTGGCGATGAGCGCACCACCGAGATACAGCGGTTGTTGCGGACCTGGCACATTGGTCATTACCGCCGTTGCATTCTTGGCCAGCATCGCCAGCAATTGTTCCTGGAGGATCTTCGGTCCCGCGCCCATCGCCGCAAGGACGCCCAAGGCCACCACCGGCTGATACGAGCCCTTGAGCATGCGCATGTTCTCGCGTACCGCATAGAGGCGTTCGACCGGGTTTTCGATGCCGATAGGCAGGTCGAGAAAAACCAGGCCGAAGCGATTGCCGAGCTTCCAGGCTTCTTCGGCCGGGCGCAAATTCACCGGCACCAAGGCGCGGATACTCAAGCCTTCGACGCTTTCACCCTCGTGCAGGAGATACGAGCGCAGCGCGCCGGCAACCGAGGACAGCAGCACGTCATTGATCGAGCAGTCGAGCGCGCGGCCGACGGCCTTCACCTCCGCTACCGCGATCGGATCTGCCCACGCAACGCGCTTGGCAACGCCGGGCTGACCCTTGAAGCAGGTGCGCGAGTCCTCATCCATCGAGATCAGCTTGGCAAGCTCCTCGGTAAAGGCGCTGCCCTGCTTCGCAAATGCCACCGCCTTGGCAGGCTCATGCCAGAGGCCGACTCCTTTTTCAATCAGGACGGAACCCACCTTGGTCGCCATCTTGAATGCGCGTGCAAGTGGATCGCCATTGGTCGATTCCGATCGCTTCGGCGGAGGCGGGACCGGCCCCGGCACGCGCCCCTCGCGGTCGGCATCGGTCATCGACAGCATCACCTGGATCAACGCGATCCCGTCGGCGTAGCAGTGATGAATGCGCACGACGACGGCGCTTCCGCTCTCGTATCCCTCGACCAGATGAAACTGCCACAACGGTTTGGAAGGATCGAGCGGCGTGGCCATCAGCTTGCTGACCAATGTCTCGAGCTCTGCCTTACCGGCGGAGGCACGCAGCTTGACGCGGCGCACATGCACACCGATGTCGAAATGTTGGTCGTCCTTCCAATATGCGCCTGTCGAGGTTTGCACTGCGCGCTGGCGGAACCGCTTGAAGCGCATGAAGCGATCGCTCAAGGTCGCCTTGAGCCGCGCCAGGGTAAGTCGTTCCCCGAAAGTCAGGACGCCGCAGATCATCATCAGATTGCTGGGACGGTCCATGCGCAGCCAGGCGGTATCCACGCTGGACATGCGTTCTGACTTTTTGGGTGGCGTCGAAGGCATCGGCAGTTCCGCTACATCGCGGATTGCTCAGTCTTTGCGAGTCGCGTTAAAGTAGCACAGAAGGACCGGTGCTGCGAAAATGCGCCGGAGATGAATGGCCCACCCGCAGGAGAAACCATGGCCGCCGCCCCGAAGGACCTGAAGACGAAGTTCGAAGCCGCCACCACGGCAGCGAAACACGCAAAGAAGAAACCCGACAACGCGACCCTGCTGAAGCTCTACTCGTACTACAAGCAGAGCACCGACGGCGATATCACAGGGGACCGCCCGGGCGGATTCGATTTCGTCGGCGCCGCCAAGTTTGACGCATGGACCAAGCTCAAGGGGATGAGCAAGGACGACGCCATGCAGAACTACATCAAGCAGGTGGAGAAGCTTAACCGCGATTGAAGGTCCGGATTTTAGGGCGGAATCATCTGCCCGCCGTGGCTTCTCCCACCAAAAAGACACTGGATTCCCGCATCCGCGGGAATGACAATCTCGAGGGTCCGAGCGTCACGCATCGCAATGCTCAGCAGAATCTCACCTACCTGCAGTGCGGCGATCGAGGATTCGCTGCCTTAAATCATCAGCTTCTTCAGCGTCTCCGGGTTCTTCACTACCGTTTTCTGGCGCCCCGCCGGCGCGCCGTACAGCCCGGCAGGCGGGTTCGTCTCCAGCCGCGATAGCACCGAAGCATCCGCGCAGCGCTTGTCGAACACCGCCGTTACCTGATCGCCGGCGATGCCGCCAAGGCTGAAGCATTCCAGACCGAGCTTCGCATTGAGTGGCTTGAGCACAGCCATCGCGATAAGGTCGCCCGCCGCACCGCTCCCTGCGAGCTGCAGGTCATAGCTGCGAGGGCTCGCCGATGACCGCGGTGTCGCCGTGATCACTTGAGGCAGTCCGACGAGCTCGCGTGCGAGCAAGTCTTCCGACGCCGCATCCGGCATGCCCTCAACGATCAGCGTAACCTTCTGCCCCGTCACGCTGACATGCTGAAGAAAAAAGTCGCGCGAGAATTCGTCGGCTATCGTCGTGCCGATCGCCTTCAGCGCCTCCTCCTCGCTCGCCCAGCTGCCCACGCCCTTCGGCAGGGTCGTGTTGTAGTAGATCTCCTCGCCGGTCTCGCGATCGATGCACTTCACGGTCCAGGATGTCAGCGCGTACTTGGTCACGGTCAGGCCCGAAGCCTCGAGACGCGCCGAGAGCTTCTTGATCTTGGCTTCGCCCTGGACCAGAAAGTCGGCACCCTTATTGCTCCCATCGGCTCCGGGTTCGCCTTCGGACCAGGTGCGAAAACCGAACGACTTGATACGTTCCTTGAGGATGTTTTCTGCCACCGCCGACGCCTGCGGCGGGGCGCCAGGCTGATCGGCATCGCGCACCGAAATCTGCACCGCTACCCTGGGGTTGCCGTTGGCGCGGATAAGCTCGATGCGCTCCTCGCGGGACATCTGGTTGAGCGATTTCTGAAGCGCCTTGACGTTCACCACGGCCTCGGTCGTGATCGACATCAAGCCATCCTTGCCCAAGCGCGGCTCGCTTTCCCTGACGACGGTCGTAATGTAGTTGCCGCTCTTCGACAAAAGCTTTTCCTTGAGCACGTCGTAGTTCATGGCGAGCGATTTCGTGTCGAGCAGGAGTCCCAGCGCTTTCTCGATGAGCTGGCTCTTGGAATCCGCCCGCAGGTCACTTTGCAGCAGCGCTTTGTCGCTCTGGTATCGCGAGTCGTTGGGATCGATGAGGCCCACGGCCGAGATCAGCATGGTGCCGGGATCGGACTTGTGCGCTGGGGTTGCCGCTACCGGCGCCGCCGGCGGCAGTGAAGCGGGCGCTGTCGATATGGCGGGCTGCGACGGCGGCCCCTGTCCAGACCTTCCGCCTTCGCTCGCTTGACGCTGGTACGTGAACCACGCGCCCGCGCCCAGCACAATAACGGTAAGGCCGACGACAATGGCGACCGTTGGCGTGTGCGACTTTGCCTGTGGCGCCGGCGGCGTCGCAACGGGCGGCGACGCTGGAATCGCCGTAGTCGCGTCAGTCCTGACGAGCGTCTTGTCGACTGCCGCGATTGGCGCGGCTTGAGGAGGCGAGATCAGCGTCGCATCGGCGGTCGTGACGGTCATTCCTGGAACGGTGGCGCGAATGGCGGCGGCGAATTCGCTGGCTGTCTGGAAGCGATCCTCGGGACGCTTGGCGAGCGCCTTGCGCATGATCGCGTCCATTTCGATGGGCGCCTGCACATTGAGGCTCGACGGCGGCAGCGGATCCTCTTTCAGCACCTTCTGCATCGTGGTGGCGGCAGAACCGGAGAAGGGCCGCTCGCCGGTCAGAAACTGGTAGAGGATCACACCCGCCGAGAAAAGGTCCGAGCGGCCGTCCACCGGCAGCCCCAGGATCTGTTCTGGCGACATATAGCTCGGGGTGCCCATCACGGCCCCGACCTGCGTCAGATTGGACGCTTCGATGTGGGCAATGCCAAAGTCGCCGACCTTCACGGAACCGTCGGGCAGCAGGAAGATATTCGCGGGCTTGATGTCCCGGTGGATGACGCCCTGGCGGTGCGAATAATCGAGCGCCTCGAGGATCTGCGACATGATCCGCACGATGCTCGCCGTCGTGAAGCGCTCATTCGCCTCGAAGCACTCCTTGAGCTCACGGCCTTTGATGAACTCCATGGCAATGAACCAGGTGCCCTCCTCTTCGCCGAAGTCGTAGATGGAAACGATGTGGGGGTGACTTAAGCGTCCGGCGGCCTGTGCTTCGCGGCGAAACCGCGCGATCACGTTCTCCGATTCTTCGCCGGCCAATTGCTCCGCTCGGATCGTCTTCAGCGCCACGACACGCTTGATGAAGGGATCGTAGCCTTCATACACCACGCCCATCGCACCGCGACCGATCTCGCGGCGGATCTCATACTTGCCGAGGCTGCTGATCTCTGCCATCCACCGCTCCTCGTTCAAATTCCGAAAACGGCGACGCCGGCACGAGCCGGCGTCGGGGACCCTCACGGTCAGCGCATCACTTGTATTTGCTGTCGATTTCCCACACCGATTTCTGGACCAGGCGTTGCACCATCGTATCGAGCGAGACGCCGCCCTGCTGGGCCTGCGACACGCCCAGCACCGATGTCGATTTTGCGCCGACCTCCATTTTCTCTTCCGTATAGCCGGTCGCCACCTGCTCGGTGGTCTCCGCATTGATGATCTTGTAGCGCATGCCGATAATCCAGACGCCGCTTGACTCGGTGGTCTGCACCGAGCCCACACCAACGCTGGCGGCCGACGCACCACGCCCGTAGCCGCCCAGGAGCCCTGCCATCTGACCCAGTGCGCGGCCATCGAAGCCTTGCTGCGCTGCGGCGACCTGTTCCGTCTTGAGAATGTCGAACTTCACTACGAATTTGGTGGTTTTGAGCTTGCCCATGCGCAGGAACTTGCGCGCCTGGTCCGGATCGCCGAGGTTGTAGGCAAGCTCGAACTCCTTGAGCAGCGGGCCCAGATTGGAACGCTCGAGCACTTGAAAGTTGGCGCTCGAGAGCTCGACCTCGCCGAAGTCCGCGATGTTGTTGGACGTGAACTTTTGCAGGAAGGTCGCGTTGTTGCTCTTGATCTCGCCGGGAATGACGATCAGCGCCGGTCCCCGTTTGTTCGCGTTGGCGTAAACGACGGGCTGGTAGAGGGCCTGGTCGGCGGAAGCATTTGCCTTCTGCGATGTGTCGCTCCCTGCAGTCGGCGACGGATTGCCAAATCGCGGCTGCGCCAGCGCCAGTGACGCGCTCGCCATCAGGACCGCGCCGAGCGCAAGCTTCGTAATCCGGAGGTAGGTGTGATCGCTCATTGCAAGTACTCCCTGTAGAAATTGAATCGATTGCGACATATGCGGCGTCACTTCGGCGCCGGTCTGTTCCCGGCGGCGAGCCCCGCGTTCCTGCAATAATCGGAGTAAAGCTCGGCCACGACTTCGTCTGCTTTTTCATTGACCAGCGTCAGCGCCATGTGCTGCACGTCCGCGCCGGCATACGAACTGGAGTTGGCGTCGACATTGGAGATCACCCGCCCGTTGCTCCCGGTCAGGGTGAAACCCATGTTCACCGACACCTGATTGACCGCCATCATCGGATTCCTGGTGGCCTGCGCTGAGATCAGACCGCGCAGCACGAAATTCGCGCCGAGCCGTTTCGACGCGGCAAGCGCCGCGTCCGGATCGTTGCGAAAGTAGGCGTCGATTTCGGCTTGGGCGACCTGCCTGCGGATCTCCTCGGGCGTGTAGGTCTTGAGGCCGAGTGCGCGAAGGCGCGAATTGATCGCCTGAAAGTGCGGGCCATAGTTCTGCTGTTGCGCTGCGATGACGCCGTTGGACTGCCTTTCGCCAATCACCACCATGATCTTCTTGTCTTTGATGCCAGCGCGGCAAGGGGTCGACAGCTGTTCCGCGATGCGGTCCTCGCGCGCCTCTTTCTCCATACGGTCGGATTCATCGGGCTGCGAGAACTTGAAACCCTGCGCAAGCGCCGGCCCGGTCGATAACGGGACGAGTATCGCGAGTATCGCGAAGACGCGTTTCAATCGCACGGAGGCGTGGCTAAAGGGCATCAGGTCACAAGGGGTGCAAAGAACGCTTTGAAGCGTTGGAAGGTTAGCCCAATGCGGCCGGGAAATCCATATGGAATATTCGACACTCCCGGGCCAGGCAGGGCGTTTCAATTTGTGGGGGACAGGGTTGGCGCACCCTCAGGGATAGGCCGCCGCGCGATAGTACGGCGCGGTAGGGAAGGGAACCTCACGCTGCGGCCGCCCGGAATGACACCAACATCGTCGTTCCCGCGGAAGCGGGAACCCAGCGGCGTTGCACCGCAAGACACTGGATCGCCGGTTTCGCGGGGATGACGGGACTGTTTCCAATCACGTTCCCGCGCGCACTTCCCTCAGACCGCTACGTTACTTCAGCGCAGCCTTGGCAAGTTTGGTCGCCGTTTTCATGGTCTTCTTCGCCGTCTTGGTTGCGGAGGACATGGTCCTGGCGGCCTTGTCAGTAGCGCCGGAAACAGTCCTGGCCGCGGTCCGCGTCGCGCTACGCAGCGCGCCCTTCACCATTCTTTGCGTCGACGACGCCGGTGGCTTACGCCGAATGCCTTGCGCCTTGAGCAAGGCGTTGACCGCTTCCGACAGTTCGTTGACGCGCTCGCTTAAGCGCTCGACATCCGAGGAGGTATAGACACCAAGCCGCGCCAGAGCGCGGGAAACGCGATCCTCGAACACCTGCTCCAGCTTGTCCCACGTGCCGCCGGCCATGGTCTGCATTTCCTTGGCCTTGGCTTTGGCTGCCTCGCGTGCCGCGTCTGCGGTCTCCGCTGCCGCGCTGCGCGTCTTGGCCTCCAGGATCTCACCCTGCTTCACCAGCATATCGAAGACCTGCTTCCCGCCCTGTTGCGCCTTGGCGAATGCGCCAAGTCCCGCCAGCCAGATTTGGTGCGAAGATTCGAGCACCGCCTTGGAAATTCCTTTTTCCCCGCCGCCCTGCTTGGCGCCACCTTGGGCTTCGGCTTTTGCCTTCTTGAGCATCACTGATTCTCCTCGAGACTGCGGCGACAAGCGCCGACCATCACTCATTGTATGCGAGGGTGTTAGAGAAATCATTCTAAAGAGTCCACCGCTTGTCTGTCCCGCGCCGATATCGGAGCGACAGTCGCTCGGTATAATGGACCTATAAGCTTGCGCGGACCGTAACAACCGGCGGTGGTTTGCTCGCTACACGCAAGGCGTCAAGAGAGCGCGGCCGAAAGTCTTCGAGGAGCAAAAAGCGATGGCCTACTTCGTCACCGGCGGCACCGGGTTCATCGGCCGCTTTCTGGTCGAGAATCTGCTCAAGCGCGGCGAGCCCGTCTATGTTCTGGTGCGCAAGGAGTCGCAGAAGAAACTCGATGCGCTGCGCGAAATCTGGAACGCGGACGAAAAGCAGGTAGTTGCCGTGTTCGGCGATCTTGGCAAACCCGACCTCGGTGTCGGCGATGCCGACAGGAAGAAGCTCAAAGGCAAGATCAAGCACATGTTCCATCTGGCCGCGGTGTACGACCTGAACGCCAGCGCCGAGGACCAGCAGCTTGCCAATATCGACGGCACGCGTCGCGCAGTCGAGCTTGCCGAGACAATTGAAGTCGGCTGCTTCCATCACGCGAGCTCGATCGCCGCTGCCGGCCTTTATGAAGGAACGTTCCGCGAAGACATGTTCGAGGAGGCGGAGGAACTGGACCATCCTTATTTTCGTACCAAGCATCTGTCCGAAGGCATTGTGCGCAAGGAGTGCAAGCGCCCCTGGCGCATCTATCGCCCGGCATTCGTGATCGGCCATTCACAAACCGGCTATATCGACAAGATCGACGGGCCTTACTATTTTTTCAAACTGATACAGCGCCTGCGCGATATGCTTCCGCCGTGGATGCCGATGATAGGCATCGAGGGTGGACGTATCAACATCGTCCCGGTCGACTTCGTCGCCAACGCGATGGACTACCTGGCGCACAAGAAAGGACTCGACGGAAAGTGTTTCCACCTTACCGACCCGGAGCCGCACCGCATCGGTGAAGTGCTGAATATCTTTGCAAAGGCGGCGCACGCGCCGCAAATGACTCTGCGCATCAACGCGCGCATGTTTGGCTTCATTCCGGCGCCGATCCTCTATGGGCTCGGATCATTGGCGCCGGTCAAGCGGATGGTTCGAGCGGTGCTCAAGGATCTGGGCATTCCGAAGGACGTGTTCGAGTTCGTGAATTGGCCGACGCGCTACGACAATCGCCAAGCGGCCAAGGCGCTCAAAGGCTCCGGCATTGCAGTACCGTCGCTTGCAAGTTATGCGCCCCGAATCTGGGACTATTGGGAGCGCAATCTCGATCCAGACCTTTTCATCGATCGAAGCCTCGCGGGCCGCGTCCGCAATCGGGCCGTTGTCGTTACCGGCGCTTCGTCGGGGATCGGCAGGGCCACGGCGCTCAAGCTCGCCTCGGCGGGCGCGAAGGTGCTGCTGGTCGCGCGCGGAGAGGAAAAGCTGGTCGAGACCAAGAAGGAGATCGAGGCAGCCGGCGGCAAGGCGTGGATCTACGCCTGCGATGTCTCGGAGCTCGCCTCCTGCGATGCGCTGGTCGCCAGAGTGCTCAAAGACCATGGCTCCTGCGACTATCTGATCAACAATGCGGGACGCTCCATCCGTCGCGGAATCATCAACTCGTTCGATCGCTTTCACGATTTCGAGCGCACGATGCAGCTCAATTACTTCGGTGCGCTTCGTCTGATCATGGGTTTTCTGCCGAAGATGATCGAGAACAAGCGAGGTCAAATCATCAATATTTCTTCGATCGGGGTGCTGTCCAACGCACCGCGCTTCTCCGCATACGTCGCGTCGAAGTCCGCGCTCGATTCATTCGCGGCGTGCGCCGCGTCCGAGTTCGTCGACAAAGGAATCAGTTTCACGACCATCAACATGCCGCTGGTGCGCACGCCGATGATCGCGCCGACCAGGATGTATGAGAACGTGCCGACGCTTTCGCCCGAGGAAGCTGCCGACCTCGTCGTCGAGGCGATCGTTTACAAGCCGGTGCGCATCGCGACTCGACTGGGGATTGCCGGCGCGGTCTCGCACGCGATCGCGCCGAGGCTGACGCAGATCATGCTCAATACGGCATTCAATATGTTCCCCGACTCCGCTGCCGCCAAGGGAAAGAAAGACGGCGAAGGAGAGCTTTCTGCCGAGCAGATGGCGTTTGCACAGCTCACGCAGGGGATTCACTGGTAGCGACCGCGCACCGGCGCGGATCCGTCCTATCGGGCGCTGCATGCTGCGGTATCGATTGCGCCCATCAAGTTGACATCCCAGCGGCGGTCGGGATAAGTACACCCTGAGAGACTAGACCGCGGGCGCATTGCCGTGCACACATCGGCTGGCATCGTCACTTTCCTGTTCACCGACGTTGAGGGTAGCTCACGTCTGTGGGAAGAGCAGCCCGAGCGCATGGAGGGCGCCATGGCGTCGCACGATGCGATCCTGCGCGCCGCGGTTGAGAGCAACCGAGGAACAGTCGTGAAGATGGCAGGCGATGGCTTGCATGCTGCCTTCGAGGACCCGCTCGACGCCATGAAAGCTACGCTGGCGATTCAGTTGGCGCTATCCGACAGCGACGCTACGAACGGGATTGCACTTCAGGCGCGCTGCGGGCTCCATGTCGGCGCGGTAGAGCGGCGCGATAATGATTTCTTCGGTCGCGCTGTCAATCGTGCCGCGCGAATCATGAGCGCCGCCCACGGCGGCCAGGCGCTCGTCTCGCAAGCGATCTACGAGTTGGTCCGCGATCGGCTGCCCGCGGATATATCTCTGCTCGATCTGGGTTCGGTCCGATTGCGCGATATGATCAATTCGGAGCAAGTCTACCAACTCGTTCATCCTCGACTTCGAGTGGAGTTTCCGCCACCGCGCTCGCTCGAATCAGCGAACAATAATCTTCCACAGCTGCCTACGTCGTTTATTGGACGGGAGACCGAGCTAAGACAAGTCAAGGAGTTGCTGGCCCAAAACCGTCTCGTTTCCTTGGTCGGGTCGGCGGGAATCGGCAAGACGAGGCTGGCCTTGCAGGCGGCGGCCGACGTCGCTGCACGATTCGCGGATGGCGCTTGGCTCATCGATCTCGCACCCTTGTCCGCGCCGGAGCTCGTCGCCGAGACTGTCGCATCGACATTCCGTGCTGCCGCGGGGGAAATGCGATCGGCAACCGACGCCGTGGCCACATGCCTGCGTGAAAAGCGGCTGTTGCTTATTCTGGACAATTGCGAGCACCTGCTCACCGGTGTGGCGCGACTCGTTGCGACGGTCCTCCAGCACTGTCCCGGGGTCACTATCCTGGTCACCAGTCGCGAACTTCTGTCGGTTCGCGGCGAATACGCTTTTCGAATGCCGCCGCTGACGTTCCCCGAACAGCCGAGCCTCGTCACCGCAAGCGAAGCAATGCGTTACGGTGCCGTGTGCTTGTTCGTCGGACGCGCCGATGCGGCTCTCGGTGGCTTTACCCTGACCGACACCATGGCGCCGGTCGTGGCCGAGATCTGCAAGCGCCTCGATGGCATCGCTCTCGCCATCGAGTTCGCGGCACCGCGCCTCAAGATCCTCAAGCCTCGCGAGCTCCTCTCGCGACTGAACGAGCGCTTCCGGATATTGACCGGAGGAGATCGCACCGCGCTGCCCCGGCAACAGACGCTCGAAGCGGCCATCGACTGGAGCTACCGCCTTCTCAACGAAAAAGAGCAGACCTTGCTGCGCCGGCTGGCAATCTTCACCGACACCTTCACGATCGAAGGAGCTTGTGGTGTCGCTGCGGATCCGCCCATCGAAGCGGCTGAGACTTTCGATCTGGTCGCCGCGCTGGTCGACAAGTCGCTGATCGTGCCGCTGCTCACGTCACGAGGTGCGAGCAGATACAAACTGCTCGAATCCACGCGGCAGTTCGGCGTGGCTCGGCTGCGGGAAACCGGCGACGTGAGCAGGCAGCGTCGTCTAGCCCAATATCTCATCGAGCTCTATGAGGAAGCCGAGCACGCGTGGGACGACACTCCCGACGATGAGTGGTATGGAACATACGAAGGAGATCTCGAGAACGTGCGCTCATGCCTTGCCTGGTCGTTTGGCCGCGACGGCGACCCGGCTTTAGGGGTCGCTCTCGTGGCGAGGACCGTGCAGCTCGTCCGCTGGTGGAGACGCGCAGAGCGACAGCGCTGGTTCGAGACCGCCGGTAAACACCTCGATGAGGCAACGCCAATGCCGATTGTCGCGCGTGTGAAACTCGGACTCGCCTCTTCCGCAGGCACACACTTCGGTCAACGCAGGGGCCTCGACCAGGCGCTCGATGCGGCAGAGATCTTTCGACGGCTCGGCGATCACAAGAATTGCGCCTGGGCGCTCATGACCGCAGCGGAGTCGCTGGTCGGGCGCGACACGTGGGGCGAGGCCGAATCCTTCTATCACGAAGCGGAAGCGCTGCTGCGGCCGCTCGGAGCTACCAAGTATCTCGCCGGTGTGCTTGCGGGCCTGGCGGCGGCGCGCTGCATTGTGGCGAGCGACACGGCTACAACACGAGCGCTATTAGAGGAAAGTCTATCGCTTGCTCGTCCGCTCGGTTACGCACGCTTGATCGAAAACGCGACCATACTGCTTGCTGAAATCGAAGCTGCCGACGGACAGCTCGACGAGGCAATTGCCACTGCCCGGGAAGCCGAAGCGGCGCTGCGACAAAGCGGTAATGTAAGGCTTCTCTACATCACGCTTAGCAATCTTGCAGGTTATCTGCTCGCGGCCGGAGAAATCGAGACCGGAGAGGCCGCAGGGGTTGAAGGCCTGCGGCTGGCGCAGGCGCACGGCGACGACTTCGTAGTGCACGTGCTGGTGGAGCACCTTGCGCTCGCCGCTGCGCATTCCAGCGAACCTGTGCGTGCAGCTCGCCTCGCCGGATATGGAAGCACCGTGTATCGATCGGATCGCGCACGCGAACATATAGAGAGTCGGAACTGGGCGAGTTTGACGGTTCATCTCGACGCCGCTCTCACGCCTGACGAGAAGACGGCGTTAATGCAGGAGGGAGCCGCCTGGACCGAGGATCAGGCGGCCAAAGCTGCGGTTGCTGGAGCTCTGACACGACAGCATCGAGCCGCGAACATCTAGTCGCCGTTGCCGGTCACTCTGCCTGCGCGCCAAGAGAGCGGCATCTTTCCTGGCCTTCGGATCGGACTCTCTGCCCTGCGTCATGCCGGAGAGGTTGACAGCTCGCTTCGTACAAGCCAGCATCTGTGACACGCGACTCGACTTGGTGCGACTTGCCGGGTCCCCGCAACGAGGAGACAAACATCATGGTCACCAAGAGGACGGTCGCCAAGACCGCTAAGACTCGAAGCAGGAAACGCGCTCGCGGCACCAACTATCTCATTGTCGGGCGAGACGGCACGTTGCTCCTCGCATCCGGTTCGACCGGGAAGATTCGCGCGCTCGATCCCAACGAGACAAAACAGGTGCTACCACTGCTCAGGCAGCGTCAGCAACTCGGCAGGCAACTGACCGAGTTGCTGGAGAAGGCAGGCTTCGCGCTTGCGGACGATATCGTCGTAGACTTGGAAATATAAACGAGGAATCTGCAACGCGGCCGCGCTTGGCCACAGCGCCTGTTCGAAGCCGCAATCGGCATGCCGCTGCGACAAGCCTACCGAGATTTCGAATATTCATTGGCAACCAGTGCTCGAGCAGACTCGCTCGCGCGATCGCCATGTTCGGGGCTGCCTGATACGACGGTTCAACGTCTGCGCGCCCGCCGGAAAGTCATCGGCGACCGGTCCTCCTCGTCCGCTTGCAGTGCGCCAATCGGCGCTACCGCCGATCAGGCCCCGCGCCATACGTCGGCCGAACGAGTCTCATGCCCGATGCTAATGCACACGCCGCGGCAATTGATCTAGGCGGGACAATCCGTGCTTCGCAGGTCGACGCAACCTTGGCCAAGGTGCGCAAGATTTTTCGCGCAGTCGGCATTACGCGCGTGGGCAACGTCACCGGCCTCGATCATATCGGCGTCCCGACCTGGATGGTGGTGCGGCCACTTGCTAAATCGTTGACCGTTTCGCAGGGCAAAGGGCTGACCCATCTCCTCGCACAAGCGTCCGGCGTGATGGAAAGCATCGAGCTGTATCACGCCGAGAACTTTGCGCCCAGCGGACAAATGAAGTCGTTGCGCGCCGCCATGCGGGACGCAAGTTTCGCAAATCCCCTGTTGCTACCGATACGACCTGCAGTGACCATCCACGAGGACTCGCAGACCGAATGGATCTCAGGCACCGACATTTTCTCGGCGGCGGAACGGTGGGTACCGCGTGACTGCGTAAATCTGGATTCCATGTCGGAAAGCGAACATCCGAGACTGTTTGTTGCCTCATCCAACGGTCTCGCGTCGGGCAATACGATGTCGGAAGCGATACTGCACGCGGTGTGCGAGCTCATCGAGCGCGATCAGGTGTCGTTGTGGTTGGCGCGACAGCAATTTGAATTGCACGCCCCGAATACGCGGCTGCGCCTGGATAGCGTTTCCGATGAGTCTTGTAAATGGCTTATCGACAAATGCGCCGATGCGGGTGTGCGGATTGCCGCATGGCATGTGACCCAAACCATTCCGGTGCCGTGCTTCATGTGCAGGGCATTCGATTCCCAAGGGCAGACTTTCTATCCTCAACGCGCTTCCGGATTCGGCTGCCACCCCTATCGCCGCGTCGCCCTTGCCAGAGCGATTACCGAGGCGCTACAGAGCCGCTTGACGCATATCGCGGGAGGGCGCGACGACGTGTTCTGGTCGCACTATAAGGACGCGATCCGCATCGACAACGCCGCTGGTGCAAGCTGGGCGAGGAACCTCGAAGGCGAGCCGGAGGATATCGACTTCGACGACCGGCCCGAGGCACCTCAACTGCACACGATCGAAGAGCTGCTCGATTGGGTCCTGACGGCCCTGCAAGCGGAAGGCTTGTCGCAAGTGATTGTCGTCGATCTAACGCAGGACCATCTCGGCATCCCGGTCGTGCACGTCACCGTGCCGGGACTCGAAGGGCTTTTCGGCAAGCCCGGATACACACCGGGTCCGAGGATGCAGAGTCTATTGCGGCATCACTTCGATTCGTGAAAACCTGCATATTCGTGGGGCCGACGCTCTTTCGGGTGCCGACACCACCAGGCATTTCCCGTTACGGTCCGGTCGCGATGGGCTCGGTGTTTCGCGCGGCGGAAGCGGGTTATCGGCGCGTCGGGATCGTCGATGGCTATTTCGGCAACACTCCGTCTGTCTGGCACAAGGAAATTCTCTACGCGATCTCCCAAGGCGTCGAAGTCGTCGGCGCAGCGAGCATGGGCGCGTTACGGGCGGCCGAGCTATGTCAATTCGGCATGGTGGGCATTGGCAGGATATTCAGGATGTATCGAAGGGGCCTGTGGACAGACGACGACGAGGTTGCCGTGCTGCACGCCACCGCGGAGCTCGGTTATTGCCCGCTATCGGACACAATGGCCAATATTCGCTTCACCTTGCGAAGGCTCCGCCGCATGGGATTCGCACCGCGCGAAGTCGAAACGGAGCTCCTCAGCCGCTTGAAAGCCCGACACTTCTCCAAGCGCACCCGCGAAGAGTTTGGATTCGAGGCGACCGCGCTCCTCGGGCGACAAGACGCGCAAAGCTTGATGGATGATTTCGAGCGCGAATATGTCGACGTCAAGGCGGACGACGCACATGCTCTCCTCGCCTATCTAAGCCAACCTCTCATCGCCGATCAACGACAAGGTCCGCCGGCCTTTCTGGCTACCGGCCATTGGCGCGGGCAGTTCGAGAAAGCATTGAAGGATGTTCCGCCACTGCGGTGAGCGGGACCGGTACGCGAAGGACGATCCTCGAGCGCACAGCTCAATATGTTCGCCGACTCCGTTGCCGCCAAGGGAAAGAAAGACGGTGAGGAGAGCTTTCTGCCGAGCAGATGGCGTTTGCGGCAGCTCACGCAGGGGATTCACCGGTAGGCGTCGGGCGAAGCGTTCGAGCGGACCGATTGGTGCGGCGAGCGCCGCGCCCACCGATAACCGGCACCCGCACTGAGAACACTCGCCGGCTGACGTCCAAGGCGTCCCCTAGTCTGGGCCGCGTCGCTGTCGTAGAGTAGGCACCTTGTAGTCACCGGCTCGAGGGGCCCGGGCGTGCACGAGCGATCCGCAGTCACGACCTATCTCTTTACCGACATCGAGGGCAGCACTCGCCTGTGGGAGACCGAGCCGGACAAGATGCGACCGGCGCTGGCTCGCCACGATGCGATCGTTCGCGCTTGTGTGGAAGGCAACCGAGGCACGGTCGTGAAGATGAGCGGCGACGGCGCCCACGCCGTGTTCGCCGATCCTCTCGACGCCGTGCGTGCGACGCTGGAGTTGCAGCGAACACTAGTCGAACTCGAACCCACCACCGAAAGAGTGCCGCTCCAGGTTCGCTGCGGAATGCACGCCGGCGTGGACGAGCGCCGCGACAACGACTTCTTCGGCAGCGGAGTCAATCGGGCCGCGCGCATCATGAGCGTCGCACACGGCGGACAGGTGCTGCTGTCCCAGGCTGTGGCGGCTTTGGTGGGCGACCGTTTGCCGGATGGTGTCTCGCTACGGGACTTGGGCAGCGTCCGACTCCGCGATCTGGCGAATCCCGAACGCGTGTACCAAGTCGTGCATCTGCAGCTGCGCCAGGACTTTCCTGCGCTGCGCTCGCTTGAAGCGACGCCGAACAACCTGCCGCAACAAGCAAGCTCCTTCGTCGGCCGCGAGCGCGAGCTGGCCGACATCAGGAATCAGTTGCAGAACACACGGCTTTTGACGCTCTTTGGCGCCGGCGGCATTGGCAAGACGCGGCTTTCGTTGCAAGTCGCGGCTGAAGTGCTTGACGACTATCCCGACGGCGTATGGTTCGCCGATCTCGCGCCCATGACGGACGAGCGCCTAGTCCCACAAGCGGCAGCGTCGGTACTCGGCGTCAAGGAAGAAGCGGGCCGTCCCGTACTCGAAGCACTGATGAAATACGTCAGCGATCGGAAGCTGCTGCTCATTCTCGACAACTGCGAGCATCTGCTCCACGCCTGCGCGGAGCTGGCCACCCAGTTGCTGCAATCAGGTCCCCACTTGAAGATCCTGGCGTCTAGCCGCCAACCCTTGCACGTGGCGGGCGAAACAACGTACCACGTGCCGTCCCTCTCGGTGCCGGAGCCGCAAAGAGCGATCACGATTCAGGTATTGACGCAATACGAGGCTGTGCGCCTTTTCGTCGATCGTGCCCGCGCCATGCAACCCAGCTTTCAGATCACCGATTCGAACTCAAAAGCAGTCGTGGGCATCTGCCATCGCCTGGATGGTATTCCATTGGCGCTCGAGCTTGCCGCTGCACGCGTGCGCGCGCTGTCGGTCGACGAAATCGCCGCGCGCTTGAACGACCGTTTCCATTTGCTCACAGGCGGCGACCGTACCGCTTTGCCGCGCCAGCAGACCTTGCGCGCTTCGATTGACTGGAGCTACGAACTTTTGACCGCTCACGAGCGCACGCTGCTTCGGCGCCTAGCAGTCTTCGCCGGCGGTTGGACGCTCGACGCCGCGGAAGCGGTTGGCGCCGGCGGCGAAGTGAATACCGCAGATGTAGTTGATTTGCTGTCGCAGTTGGTAGAGCAGTCGCTGGTGGCCGTCACGGCCGGTGCCGAGCGATATGGACTGCTCGATACCTTGCGAGATTACGCATTGGAGAAATTACGCGCATCCGGCGAAGAGGAAGCGACACGTACGCGCCATCTCAATTCTTGCGTAGCGCTTGCGGAAGCGGCAGGTCCGCAACTCGTTGGTCCACAACAAGGCGCGTGGCTTACACGGCTCGACGCCGAGCGCGAGAACATTCTCGCGGCACATGCATGGTGTGACTACGCCAACGATGGAGCAGAACTTGGATTGAGGCTGGTTCATTCAATAAAACACTATTGGGTGTATCGAGGCCAGCTGAGCTTGAGCCATCGGGCGACCGTGGAAGCGCTTGCGCGAAGAGGTGCGGAGAGACGTAGCCTGCATCGGGCGCGAGGATTGCTCAATGCGGGTCAGGCATGTTGCTTTATGGGGCGCTACAGCGAAGCTGTTGGTCATCTGGAACAGTGCTTGGCGCTGGCCCGAGAACTTGGCGAAAGGGGCATCATTTCGCGAGCGCTTCAAATCCTGGGGATGGCGTCTCTCGGTCAGCGAGAGTCCGCTATCGCGCGACAATATTTAGAGGAGGCACTTGATCTAGCGCGTCAACTCGGAAACAAACGTGAGTTGGCGGCTGCAATAAATGGACTGGCCCAGCTTCACCGAGTCGAAGGCGCGTTGGATGCCGCCGAGCCCCTCTACGAACAGGTCCTAGGACTTGCGCGTGAAGTAGGCGACCGCGAAAGCATCGCCATTGCGCTTCTGAATCTCGCAATGGTAGCGATCGGACGCGGATTATTTGAACGTGCACGCGAAAACTTGCTGGACGTCCTAGCGATCGTCGAGGAGATCGGCTCGAAGCCGGCTGGCCAAAGCGTGCTAGAAGTTTGCGCTGGCCTCGAAGCGTCGCTGGGTAACTGGGAACGGGCCGCGCGCTTCTACGGGATGGCCGAGATGCAGATACGACAAACGGGACTTCATCGTGATCCGGGTGACGATGCGTTTCTTTCCCCGCTGATACTCACGGCGCGTAATGCCTTCGGGGAAACAGCGTTCGCCCAAGCCGAGGACTCCGGTCGTGCGTGCACTTATGAGCAGGCGATCAAAGAAGCGCGCCAATGGTTGCAAGGCAAATCCTGATCTACTGTAAGTCTGCGCCCTTTTTCGATGCGTTCAAGGGCTCCTGCAGCGTTGATACCGTTTGCGTCGCCTTCGTTCACCGTCGTATCGAAATCGGCTAAACGGGCGCGCTTGGAAGGGAACGCGCCCTTTACACCAGACAAGTGACACCCTGAGTTGGCGCTCCGAGATTTTCGAAATCTCGGATTGAAATTGACTAGTCGTTATAAATCCACGGATCGATGCTGTGTTCAGCACCAGACATCTTGTCGTAGAAAAAGACACCATATCTATAGCCATCGGGATTAGGGACCGTATTTTTGGCATTCCAGTGAAAATGTTGGTGTTTCTTACAATCCTTATCTCCAGGGGGCGCACCACTCGAATCGTCGGTTGAATACATCCCATCAAACTGTCCGTCTGGGATCCCCTTGAGAAATACGCCCCCGTCATTCGCAGCTTTTTTGCAGAAGACATAACCTGACGGAAGGTGCCAGACGATGTCTACGTTTGTATTGGGATTCGCGCTGCTGTTGCGGACGAGGTGGATCTCATCGACATCGACATCAAACTTAAAAATTTTTCTTTCGATGTTAACGCGGCACTTGTGTGGATTGGTTGAGTTATTGCAGTCGAGCCTTGAGATTTTAATTGACGGCCCGTCGCGACCGTCCAATCCAGTTGTGTTGCATCCCTGCATAGAAAATCCGATAACGATAACAAACAGTAAAGTTCGCGTTGACATTCGATTTCCCCCGATTTGCATTTCCCTGCCAGGTCCCGGCCGCATTATCTCGTGAGAAGCACAGGACGCCCTTGTCCAACTTTATGTGCACCAGGACCCACGTCGCACCGGCGACGATAAGATCGCTCTTGCAAACAGCTACCCGACGACGGCTTTTGAGTTAGCCGACGGCAACTCTGCTAATGGTAGCCTGTTTGTAGCCTACCGCAACTTTTTCTATGAGAGCGATTGGCTGGCTAAGCGTCAAGTCTGCAACTCGATTTAGCAACGAGACGGTAATTGCTCAACAAAGTCTTGCGTTACTAAATCCTTGACACGGACATCTCCCAGCAACGCGTTGTGACCGACCCCAACCAGTGCAATATTCTCCGCGCAAGCCAGCTCGCTGCTCGCCTGCGGCGCGACCAGACTGTCATGGCGTGACCAGATCGAAGTAATCGGAACCGGAGGCGGCTTGGCCTCGTCGCGGTTGAGCTCCGCCAGCCACGCATTACCCGGGCGCATTTGTGCAAGGCACCGTCCGATAATCCCTCTGGCGAACACGCTGCCGTGATGCGGCGTTCCGATGGTAATGATCCGCTCGATGCGCGACGGCCCGCGCTGCCGGAGGTATGCCCGCGCGACCAGGCCTCCCATACTGTGACACACGAGAAAGACGCGGGCCGCGCCCGTGGCAGCACATACCGACTCGATCTTCGCGCCGAGCTGCTCGGCAAAGTGTTCGATGTCGCCGAATGGCGGGCCATAGTTAATGGTGTAGACCGCACCGACCGCCTGCCGCGCAAGATGGCGCCGCATGGTGAACCACACCCCGTCGTTGACAAGCACGCCATGCACCAGAATAACGGGCAGTTGCACCGAAGCCGGGAGGGGATCGCGTATCAGCAGCCGATGCAATGCCATCAACGGCCAGGATATTGCGACGGCTAACACTTCGCCGATGAACAGACGGACGCTGCCGGCGACATCGAGTTGTGCGTTCGGTGGCCGCGGCGTGCGCCAGATCCAGCTCAATACGAACCAGACGGCCACCAGCACGGCTACCGGCGCGAGATACGCAAGAGGCGCGCCGGCAACGAACCACCAGGGCGACGCGCCCTGTGCAATCCAATGAATTGCCCACTCGACATAAGTCGATATGCCGGCAACGAGCACCGTGAACAGGAGAACCGCTGTCATCGCGTTCGATGATACCGTGGCGGCGCGGAACGGACGACAGAAGCTTGCGCCGCTCATTCTCCCTCTCGCAGATCGAGCGAGTCTCCAGCGACGTTCTTTTCGACGAGCTTGGCGCCGATCGGAATTGAGGAGCCCGGTCAGGCCTCAGTCGACCCGGAGCGCGCCGATCGCTTCGCTGAGATCGGAGATGAGCCTTACGCCGGGAAGCGACTTGCGCAGTCGCCGAGTCATCTCACCGCCCGCCCAGATATGGGTCGAAACTGGCAAATGCCGGCGCAGCTCGGACAGGCCGTCGCCCGCCTGGCGCAATGCAAACGCGGCAGAAAAGGACAGCGCGACAATATGGACTTTGTGTGCGAGCGCGGCGCGCACGATGTCATCGAGCGGCGTCTGCGTTCCAAGCGAAATGCACTGCGCGCCTTCGGGCACCAGCAGCGCCTCGACCATCAGCAGGCCGAGGCCATGCTGCTCTCCCGGAAAAGTTGTGAGCAGAACCGTCGGCGCACCCGACAGACGCGGAAATGCATTGATCGCGCTACGCAGCACCGCTTGCAGCAACTCGGTATACAGATGCTCTTCGAATACCTGCAACTCGCCGCGCATCCACGCTTCACCTATCGCGCGGTTGAGCGCGGTAACCGTCTCGAGCACAAAGCGCTGCAAGCCCTGCCGCATCAACAGATGCGCGAAGGCGTGTTGAAGCGCCGGAGCGTTATGATTCCTGACCAGCGCGAGCACGTCGCGCTCCAGCACCGGCGCAGTGGTTTCGCGGCGCGGCCCGGCGCGGGTGTCGGCAAGAACATTCAATTCGGCAAGCGGCTGATGCATGAGCTTGCCGGGGCGCATCCCGGTATCCATCAAGCGCTTGATCACCCGCAGCTTGGCAACCTGATCGGGCGAATATTGGCGCTCGGTGTTATCGTCGCGGCCGGGCTTGGGAAAGCCGTAGCGACGCTCCCATACCCGCAGCACGTCTTTGGACAAGCCCGTCTCGCGCTCGACGGCGCTGATGTTCAGCAGGATAGTGGTGCGATCCACGGCGGAAAATTGTCCAGGCCGATGAATTGACAGTGGCCTACCATCAAGTTATTTTAGGATTTAGTCTCCGGGCTGTCCATGACACGAATTGCTTTCTACGTTCTTTGTCCAACCAACGAAACTGAACTTTAGGACCTGAAGCGCCATGCTATTTCGCCCGTGGGTTTCCATTGCCGTTGCAGCGTTGACCGCCGTCGCCTTGAACGGCGCGGCGCGGGCCGAGAATCCGGCGCCGGTTACAGACGCCTGCCCGGAGCTGCTGAACTTCACCTTCAACCGCCTGCAGACCGGGGCACCCGAGTCGCTTTGCCAGTATCGCGGCAAAGTCGTCCTGATCGTCAATACCGCGAGCTACTGCGGATACACGCATCAGTACGAAGGTCTCGAGGCGCTCTACCGGAAATACAAGTCACGCGGATTGGTCGTGGTCGGGTTTCCTTCGAACGACTTCGGCGGCCAGGAGCCTGGCAGCAACAAGGAGATCGCCGAATTCTGCCGCTTGACCTATGGCGTGGAATTTCCGATGTTCGAGAAATCGAGCGTGACCAGCCTCAAGACCAATCCTTTGTATGCCGAGCTCCTCGCGCGCACCGGGCAGAGTCCCAAATGGAACTTTCACAAATATCTTGTCGATCGCGACGGCAAGCAAGTCACGAGCTTCGGTACTCGCGTCGAGCCCGATAACGGCGACCTCGTCAGCGCGGTAGAGCGGATGCTGGCCGCCAAGCCCGCGCCTCCGAAAAGTTGAGGCACGCCGGCTGGCGCTCCGCCAGCGCTATCGCCCTGCCCTGTCACACGACCAGCGTCGCGGCCGTCTCCTGGTCGCGTGCGCCGCCCAATTTGAATCCATCCACAATCATCTTGCGTATGCAGAGATCAGAGGCGTCGGCGCAACGCCTAGACTAAATTCTCGGCGGGGAGCGCCCCGCCGCTCGCGCCACACCTTCAGGGGAGGAAATCGGTGCGCGTCGCGATCATCGGCTCCGGCATCGCCGGCCTGGGATGCGCGTGGCTGCTTCGGCAACGGGGATGCGAGGTCTCGCTTTTCGAGGCCAACGATTACCTGGGGGGCCACACGCATACCGTCGACGTTTTACTCGACGGTATCACCGCGCCGGTCGATACGGGCTTTCTGGTCTACAACGACCGGACGTACCCGAAGCTTATCGCGCTCTTCGACGAGCTGGGCATCACATCGGCGCCCAGCACGATGTCGTTCTCGGTGTGCAACGACTCGACGGGTATCGAGTGGGCGGGAACCGACCTCGGATCGCTGTTTGCGCAACCCGCCAATGCGCTTCGACCGAAATTCTGGCGCATGCTTCGCGACCTGCTTCGCTTCAACCGCGAGGCGACGGCGATGCACGTCGAAGGCCGCGTCTACGACGTGACGGTCGGCGAGTTCCTCGAAGCCGGCAACTATTCGACGCCGTTCCGGGAGTGGTACCTGCTGCCGATGGCGGCAGCGATATGGTCCGTCCCGGAGCGGGACGTGCTCGACTTCCCGCTGCCGACGTTCATCCGCTTCTGTCATCATCATGGCCTGCTGCAGATTTCCGGACGTCCACAATGGCGCACCGTCGTCGGCGGTGCGCGAACATATGTGAACAGGATTGCCGCCGGTCTTGCCGACGTTCGTCTTTCGACCCCCGTGCGCAGCGTGCGGCGCCGGCGTGACAGCGTTGAGGTCAGCACCGATTCGGTCCGCGGCGAGCGATTCGACGAGGTGGTGCTGGCCTGTCACAGCGAACAGGCACTCGCCTTGCTCGCCGATGCGTCGGCAGAAGAGCGGCATCTGCTGCAAAGCATTCGCTACCAGGCCAATCGCGTGCTTCTGCATACCGATACGCGCCTCATGCCCAGGCGAAGGCGCGCATGGGCCGCTTGGAACTATATTGCTCCCGCTGACATCGCGGCCGGGAATCCCGTTACGGTCAGCTACTGGCTCAATCGGCTGCAGCCGCTGCCTTTCCAGACGCCCTTGATGGTGACGCTCAATCCGCCGTTCGAGCCGCGGCCGGGGACGCAGCTCGCCGAATTCCAATACTCGCATCCGATGGTGAAAGGCGTGATCGAGACTGCGCAGCAGCGGCTCGCGCACCGGCAAGGCGAGCAGCGCACGTGGTTCGCAGGGGCCTGGATGGGTCACGGGTTTCATGAGGACGGGCTTGCGTCGGCGCACATAGTCGCGGAGGGCATTGCAACGCGGCTCACGACCGTCCTGAGCGAGCGCGCGGCGGCGTAGTGACATATGGCTGCCATGAATCAATCCATTCCGAGGCTTGTGCATGGCATGGTCATGCATCGCCGCCTGCGGCCGGTCGGCAACCAATTCGCTTACGACGCGTTCTCGCTCGCACTGCCCTTGTCGCGGCTCGCCGACCTGCCGGAGCTGGGGCTTGCGCACAATCGTCGGGCGCTGGTGAGTTTTTTCGACCGCGATCACGGCGCACGAGATGGCAGCGCATTGGAACCGTGGATCCGCGCGCTGTTGGCGGCCGAATCCGTCATTGCTGAAGGCGAGATTGTCATTTACGCCTTTCCTCGAATGCTGGGATACGTCTTCAATCCGGTGAGCTTCTGGGTCTGCCACGACCGCGAAGGCACCGTTCGAGCCGTACTGTGCGAGGTCTGCAATACTTTCGGTGAGCGGCACAATTATTTGCTGGCGCATCCGGACGGACGGCCACTTGCCGACGGCGAGTCGTTTCACAGTCGCAAGGCATTTCACGTGTCGCCGTTCTGTGAAGTCAAGGGCGACTACAGCTTCCGATTCCATTTCGGGCCGGAGCGCTGGCTGGCGCGCATCGACTACGACGACGGCGCGGGCGAGGCGCGCGGCGCGCTGCTGGAGACATCGATTTCGGGCGTGGCCGAACCGTTGTCAGCGAGTGCGGTTCGCAAGCTCATTTGGCGCTACCGGTGGTTCACGCTCGGCGTGATCGTGCGGATTCACTGGCAGGCCATCAAGCTGTGGCTGAAACGCGTGCCCTACATTTCCAAGCCGCAGCCTCCGCTGCAACGAACGACGCGATGAACACACTCGACTCCACCTTTTCCTCCAGTCCGCGCCGAACATCACTGCCGGCCACCGCGCGCATTCTGTTTACCTTGCTCGAGCGGATGGACTTCGGAGCCTTGACGCTGACCACGCCCGACGGCATCACCCGGCGCTTTGGACCGGGCGGCTCCGTGGGAGCGCTCGACGGCGAAGTCGATCTCACGCTTCGCGATTGGAAGCTGTGCGGCGACGTGCTCACAGGCGGCGACGTCGCATTCGCCGAAGCGTTCATGGAAGACAGATGGGAGACGAGCGATCTCACCGCGCTGCTGACCCTCATCGCACTCAACCAGCGAGCCCTGGAGGTCGCCTTCTACGGGCGGTGGTGGCGCCAATTGGTTTTTCGCGCCAGGCACCTGTTGCGCAGCAATTCCAGGCGCCGCGCGCGCCGCAATGTTGTCGCGCACTACGATCTGGGCAACGACTTCTACGGGCTCTGGCTCGACCCGACCATGAGCTACTCGTCGGCGCTGTTCGGCGGCGATATGTCGCGGTCGTTTTCTGCGGCGCAGGAAGCCAAATACGAGCGCGTCCTGCATGAGCTCGCGCCGAAGGAAGGGGCACACCTGCTGGAGATCGGGTGTGGATGGGGCGGCTTCGCCGAATGCGCAGCGCGCGCCGGGTGCCGCGTGACCGCAGTCAGCCTTTCCGATGCGCAGACGGCATACGCGCGGGAGCGCGTGGCCACGGCGGGCCTGCAGTCGCATGTCGAGTTCTGCATAAGAGATTACCGCGATGTTGCCGGCCCGTTCGATGGCATCGCTTCGATCGAGATGTTCGAGGCCGTCGGCGAACGTTACTGGCCCGCATATTTTCGAGTGCTGCGGGAAGCGTTGAAACCTGGCGCGCGCGCCTGTGTCCAGACCATCACGATTGCCGACGATCGTTTCGAGCAGTACCGGCAGACCAGCGACTTCATCCAGCAATACATTTTTCCGGGCGGCATGCTGGCCTCGCCTCAAATGTTCGAGACGCACGTAGAAGCCGCGGGGCTGCAGGTTGACGACGTGTGCCGCTTTGGCCAGGATTACGCGGAGACGCTCAAGCGCTGGCTCGCCGCCTTCGACGCCAACGTCGACAAGGTGCGCGCGCAAGGCTTCGACCACCGCTTTATTCGCTGCTGGCGCTTTTATCTTGCGTACTGCGCTGCCGGCTTTGCCAGCGAGACCACCGATGTCGCGCAGTACACACTGGTTGCTTCTTAGCGCATTGGTCCTTGCCCCGGCGCCGTGCAACGCGGCCGCCGAGCTCAGCGCGCCGCCATTACCCGCCGCAGTCACATCGCTGGTCCCGAACCTGGAAGCAAAGGGTGGCGGCGAGATGACATTCATGACGCTTTCCGTCTACGCGGCTTATTTTCATTGCGTCGACCGCGCGCGCTGTGGCTGGTCGCCGCAACAGCCGTTCGCGCTGCAGCTCGTCTATCATCGAAGCCTGGTCGGTGGCATGATCGCCGAGCGCAGCGTCGAAGAGATCGCCAAGCTCGGCTACGGCACGATGGATCAGCGCGCGCGCTGGGGCGCGTTGATGAAGGAAATTTTCCCTGACGTCGTCGATGGCGACTGCATCATCGGCCTCAATCTTCCGCAATCAGGCGCTCGCTACTACCACAACGGTAAGCAGATCGGCGAAATCCAGGACCTCGAATTCGCCAAGGCATTTTTCGGCATCTGGCTGGATCCCCGCACATCCGAGCCCGCGTTGCGAAAAAAGCTGTTGAGCGAGCCGTAGTGAACCGTAACCGCCGAGGCGTTAGTTTGTCGACTCGTAAATTGCGAAACATCGATATTCGTTCACCGTCATTCCCGCGAAAGCGGGAATCCAGTGTCTTTTCACAAACGCCACTGGGTCCCCGCTTTCGCGGGGACGGCCGAATATGTTCGCTGCTCGTGAGCTTGAACATTGAAACAGGCGCGGTCTCGAGATCGAACTCCGGGCTCGCAGGCTACGCCGCCGGCGACGTCATGTTCGCGCTTCGCGAACGCTGATGGCGCTCAATCCTGCACTCCCGCCATGGCTCGAATGTCGGGTCTGGGTGATCGGCGCCTCGACCGGCATTGGTGCGGCAACCGCGAAAATGTTGCTTGCCGCTGGTGCACGCGTTGCGTTGTCGGCGCGCAATGTCGTGCTTCTGAACGAGGTCGCGGAAGGGAGCCCGCGAGCGGTGGTCGAAGTGCTCGACTACACCGACAGCACGCAGGTTTCCGCAGCTTGGGAACGCGTGCGCAGCCGCTGGGACGGAATCGATCTGGTGCTCATCGTTGCCGGCACCCACGCCGAGATTCGCGCATGGGAGCTCACCGAGGCCAACGCAATGGCGCTTCTAAAAACCAATCTTCACGGCGTGATCAGCACCTGCGCGGTGGTGCTCCCTGCTTTGCTCGCGCAGCGCCGCGGCGCCATCGGCATCGTCGGGTCCGTTGCGGGCTACCGGGGCTTGCCGAAGGCGCTGATCTACGGCGCGTCCAAAGCGGCAGTGATCAATTTCACCGAGACGCTCTACCTGGATCTGCACCCCAAGGGCCTCGGCGTATACCTCATCAACCCGGGATTCGTGAAGACACCGCTCACCGATCACAACGATTTCAAGATGCCGGCGCTGATCACGGCAGAAGAAGCGGCGGCCGATATCGTCAAAGGCTTGCGCGCCGGCAAGTTTGAAATTCACTTTCCGCGTCGCTTTACCAATACGCTCAAGCTGCTGCGTATCCTGCCGTACCGATGGTATTTCGCGCTGATTCACAAATCGACGGGGCTTTAGCTTCCACGTCGTGGCGCCGCTTTGACGGCAAGGCGTCGCATCGCCTATAATTTGCGCCCTTTTGGCGAATTAGCTCAGCTGGTTAGAGCAGAGGAATCATAATCCTTTGGTCCGGGGTTCGAGTCCCTGATTCGCCACCACTATCCACGCGGCATTCGACGGTTTTTGCGGATGCATTTCGTTCCGCAAAAACCGTCGCGTTCCGCAATTCGGTGGATTATTTGGTCGGAGTGACCTTGGCGCCGGCCCGGGAACGCAGATAAACCTCGGTCGTTTTCACGCTTCTGTGCCCGAGCTGTTGCTGCGCTCCCCGCAGGTCCGTCGAGTCGGCCTTATCAGTGCCTGCTTTGGCCCTTAGATCGCGGAATTGGAAGCCTCTGACGGCGACTGCGGCCTCACCGTTGCCGGCAGCGTCGACGGTATTGGCTGCCCGTTTCCGGGCTTCTTCGAAGCGGTTCCAGAGTGCATGGTAGGAAAGCGGCTGCTGAGACCGAAATGCCACTCAAAAAGGGGGCTTTCGGCATTAGCCCCAAAAGAATTTGACCGACCGGACAAGAATTCCGATACCGAGAAGAACCTTACGAAGGCACGGCCGTGAGCTTGGGAGGCAATTTCACTCCTTTGGCTTTCGCCATCGCCGAAGCGATTTTCTCCAATAGGTCGAAACGTTCATCGACAAGGGTGTTGGCCCACCGGCTCACCTCTTGCTTGATGTCGTCTTGATGCCTGACCTTGCTCAAGTCGAGCCCGATTTGTCGGAACTCCTTAACTTCGGTCGCTGTAAAGCGTGCCGAGGTGCCTGATCGAATCATTGTAACGTCGTTGTCGTGATCTGGACTCGATCAGATAAAAGTGTCCGATCAATTTGCATCACATTTTAACCAATGACCTCGTTTGATCTTCTCGGTCATACGCCCGACAAGACCGGCAGTCCGCTTCGCCGCGATTCCGGACATTGTGATCGGAACGGCGTGGGACTCCACCCGGTCCCCAGGAGCAGTCGGTCAGCGTCGCTTCCCAACTTGCCCGAACGCGGTCGGGCCTTCCGCATCGTTCATAGATGGCGCGTCACTCGCTTAGCTCGTCGCCGTGGAGCAAGGAATAGGTCAACTGCGGAGTAACGAAGAGAAAAAACGGCCCCGCTTGGGGCCGTTCTTCAGTCCTGACTTCCTGCGCGAACATCGCTCGCATTGCCTTCGCGAGCGTCCATACTGAGCGCGCTCTCCTCCGGCGGTTCGCGGCGGTACTTACTTGCAGCGGTTGGGCGGCTCGCCGGGGCCACCTTCCAGGCACGGGATAATGCTGAGGTACTCGTAGATGGCCGTAAGCTGACGGTCGGTCATACTTTGAAAGTGTGGCCATGGCATGACTTGCAGCAAGTCACCGTTGAACGGGGGAAACAGGCAGTTGGGAGCATTCGTCGGACAGTTGGGGTGAGCGTGGTCCAGATCTGCCCCGGTCCTCATGATCAAAAGGAAATCTGCAAGCGTGTTGCCGCCTTCAGGCCGCCCTGTTTTATCCGGTGTCAGATTGCGGGAGACGATGTGCACTGTTCCACCTGGACTTGGGAATACCCCGAAGTCCTGCTTGCCACCCAGGTAGGTCGCCGGATTGATCTGCGTCCTGCCGCTAAAGAATGGGGGGCTAGCGCCAGGAAGAAAGTACGGGTTTCCGCCCGGCGCGGATTCGGTTTGAGGAACGGCGTGGCAACCATTGCAGTCCCCTGTCACGTTGACCAGATAGCTTCCTAATCCCACCATGTCCGGGTCTTGGGTGGTTATGTTCAGGTGAATCCCAGTGGACGCGGCAACCTCGAGCCCTGTCCGGATCATTTCTTTTTCATCCTGGGCACCGTTGTTATCGTTGAATGCTTGTCCAGACTTGGAGTCGATTAACGTTCCTGCAACGACCAAAGCCGCGAATACTGCCGCCGCGGTGAGCGTCTTGCGTTGGCGCATGAGCATGGGTTCCCCTATATTGGTGATGGAAGCAATATCGTGGTGGTATGCGTTGGATGAACCGACTCCCGGCGATAGCTTGAGGCGTAGTTCTCAATACCCATAAACGGAAAGGGTTCGCATCAAAGCTTGGGCGAGCGGCTACCGGAAGTCCCGATCGCAGGACGAAAATCGACGAAGAATCGACGAAAGTTCGGTGGGAGATCGGATAATGAGGTGATATCCACCGTATCCCGCAGCGGCCGGGCGTCACACGGTCGCTGATCGGGGGACGCACCAACGGATTTCGGAGATGGCGGCGGTCAGGCGCCGGAACTGAACCCGTGCCGCCGGCCTATCTGCCGTCGCCGATGCGATTGCTGCCGGCGTACCCAGCGCAGCCACGTCGCGCAATAGCTGGTCACGCAAGAGAACGGGTCGTTCGGAGCACGCGGCTCCGAACGACCCGTTGATCCTTCTCAGGGCAGGTAGGCGCGTCAGTTGCCTATGTTGGCACGCGTCGAGTCCAGCCAGTCCTGCAGCATGTCCTCATACAGGAGATATCCCTGAATGTAGTTTGCCTTGTCGACTTTCCCGACGGCGCTGTAATAGCCGTAGTGGGTCGGATATAGCGAGGCGAGCGTCGCGGCGTCGAATGGTATCGTCACCCCTGCGACCGGGCATGGTCCTGTGCCCGAGTTTCCGGGCCCAGTCAATGTGGCGGTTGGGACTTCGAGTTGCGAAAGCCGGATTCCGCCTTTGGCATTGCCATACGAGTCGCGGACGACCGCACCGTTGACGACCTCAATGAACGACGGGGCGTGTGCCGGCGGAACACCTGTTGCAACCCACGCGCTGAGTTTGTTGAGCGCCGAGTTCACCACGTAATGCAGGGGGGCCACGTTGGGGGGCAGCGGGCACTGCGGGGGCGTGGGCGGGGCCATGAGATCGCGGCCAACAATAGGAGAGAGGAAGGAACCCGCGTAGCTGTCTACATGTCCGGTACCGGCAACCTCCCAGAGGCGGAAGTTTGGATTGTCTGGTTGGCGAACCAGCCAGGCGGATGCAACGCTGATGCTCCATTCGTCCTCGAGTGCCAGCACGGGCGCTGTCGTGTCGACACGAATAACTGAGGTGCCGGGGACGGCTCCAGCAGCGCCAGGGAAAAGGGGCAAAGCAGTTGCGCCGCGGCTGTGCAGCAGGAACCCGTCATAGACTTCGACAAGTGGATCAATCGCGTTTACGTAGGTCGCGAGTCCGTTCGCCGACTGCGATAGGCCTGTTGCGACCAAGCGCTCCACCGTCAGCCCGTGCAGTGGATTTGCGCCCTGG
>DATMNH010000355.1:0-3011 GCA_035568975.1 Casimicrobiaceae bacterium | reverse complement strand
AGCGTTCCGATCGCGAGGGAGAAGATGCTCAGCGGCGCGCCAACCCTGAAATAGTCCCAGAAGCTGATCTCGACCCGGCTCGCCGCCGCCCGCTGCACGACGATCAGGTTGGCGATCGAGCCGAGCACCGTGAAATTGCCGGCGAGGGTCGAGGCCATCGCCACAGTCAGCCACGCGGTATGCTGATCGCTTAGCGTGTCGATGAATGGCTTGAGCATCAGAACAGCCGGCACATTGCTAACGAGGTTCGAGAGAATTGCTGTCACCGCGCTCAGCATCGGCACGCGATCGAGATGCAGTCAGGCAACTGCGGTGATGGTTCCGTCGCTCAATAATTTGTGCTCCGCGCCCGCGACGATGATGAAGAGCCCGGCAAACATCAGCAGCAGCGACCAGTCGATCTCGGCATAAACGCGCTCGCTCCTGACCCGCCGGGTGAGCAGCAACAGCCCGCCGATGACGATTGCCGCCTTGGCGGGCGGCTGACCCGCGAAGAACAGGGCGATTAGCACCGCCGTCGCGATGAGTGCGCGCAGCATCAGCACGCGGTGGGTGCGCGCCGGCGGGGTGACGGCCACGAGCCGCGCGCCGCCTGCGAATTCGCCGCGATGGAAGAGCGCGATCAGAATAAAGGTCAGCACGAGCCCGACCAGTGCCACGGGCGCCAGGCTCGCGGTGAATTGCGCGTACGGAATTTGCGAGAAGCTGCCGATCATCATGCTTTGGGGGTTGCCGGTGATGGTCGCGGCCGAACCGATGTTCGATGCCATCGCTACAGCGAGTTGGCTTCAGCATCTTCTTGGCGCGGTTCTCGCCGATCTGCGTAGGCATCGCGTTCCTCCTCTGGCGACAAACGGGGGCCGCGGCCTCGGACTTGCGATGCCGTATCAGGCTTTGCGCGCCGCAGCCCCGGAGCCCGAACTCCCCCGCCGCCTGCGCCTCGCCCGCCGTCGGCTCGGGTCCTATCGGCGAGCGACCGCGGACCAGGCCCGTGAGCTCGGGGCCTCTGCAACTTCGCGCGCCCGGTCACTGTCGTCGAGCGCGGCCGGCGCCCCCACGATCAGGATCGACGCCGGATCCCGCGAGACAATGCCGTGCTTCTCAAAAGCTATCTTGACGAGACGATTGAAGGCACGGCCAACGACCCATTGTTTCGACGCGACGGTGCGGATGCGCAGCAGCAGCACCACCGAGGACGCATCGAGCGTATCCACCCCCTGGTAGTCGAAGGGATCGAGGATCAGTGGCCGCAGCGCCTCGTCCTCCATCAATTCGGCGCTCACCTGGCGCAGGATCTCGACTACGCGGTCAACATCCTCATTGTAGGAGATGGTTATCCGGGCGACCGCATAGGCGAAATCCCTGGTCATGTTCTTGACGGTCGTCACCTCGCTGAATGGAACCGAGTGTACCGTACCGGCCTGATCGCGCAGCCGGATGGTGCGGACCGTAATCGCCTCGACCACACCCGAGTGGTCTTTCCCGACATCGACGATATCGCCGACCGCCAGCTGATCCTCGATCAGGATGAACAGGCCGGTGATGATGTCCTTGACGAGAGCCTGGCTGCCGAAGCCGATCGCCAGGCCGACAACACCGGCCCCAGCGAGCAAGGGGGTGATGTCGACGCCGACATGGGACAGAATTATCAACGAGGTCAGGACGACGATTACGGACAGCATTGCTGTTCGCAAAAATGGTAGCAAGGTGCGGATGCGTGTCCGTCGCGGTGCGCCGCTCGCGTCGATCCCGCTCAAATATCGCTCGATCGCACTGGCGAAAATCTCCCATAGGGCAAGCGCGATGACGAGCTCCATGCCAATCGATAACGCGTTTCCGACAACCCGACGGCCAAGGTCGGATGTGAACCAAGCGAAAGCCCCAACGTTCCAGGCTTGCAGCACCGCCAGCGCGGCTAGGACATAGATGACGCCGCTGGTCAGACCGGTCAGGATCGGGATGTAGCGGTTGGCGCGTTGCTCGAGTGTCGGAAACTGCGCCTTGAGCTCCGGTTTGATGGCAAAGCCGCGCCTGCTCAAGCCCTGGACAAAGCGCACGACAACCCGCGCGGCGACGATAACCATGAGGCTCAGCACGGTGGCACGCAGGACGTAGACGAACCCGCCCTCAATGTGCAGCGCGTAGATCAGATAGATGCCGACGATATACACGATGGCTAGGAGATGCCAGATCTCGCCGAGGCTGCGGCGGACCCGCGCCCAGCCGGAGGCTCTCGGCATCTCGCCGGCAATCCACGCGGCGATCGTCGCTCGGTTCTGCAACAGAAAGATGATTGCGAGGACTGCCAGTACCAACGCCACGGCCTTCAGCATCAACGCGTAGAGCGCCCCGGGAACGCCGAGCCACCAGGCGGCCTTCGGAATCGCGTAACCAAAAATCGCCCAGAAAGTGAACCGCCTGACCCAGATGTAGAGATAGTTCCGGGTCTCTCCGTCGATCGGTACAAATACGGTGGCGGCATCGGCGGGCAGCAAAACCGATTTGACGATGCAAAGGAGGAGACGCGCCTCAACCGTTGCGTTGACGAGCACGGACAAGGTGATCCGAGCCCGGGTTAACGGGTCGAGCACCATCGACAGCGCGGCATAGGCAATGCCGGCGAAAACCAGGATTGGCAGCAGGTCGAGGACCAGGCCGAGCAGCGCGAACAAGGCGCGGATCAAGCGAGTGTCCCCACCTCTCACCGGAAGGCGGGACAGCAGGCGCGAAAGTATCGAGCGGACTATCCATTCCGCAATGACAGCGAAACCAAAGATGAGGCCGAATGCAAACGCGGCCTCGCCCCACAGCCGGCGGGCAGCAGTGTCGGAGATCTGCTCGCGCGCCCAGTCAAAAAGGCGCGGCGCATCGACGACCATCGCAACACCGGCCAGGATCTCGCCGGAGAAGGCGTCGATCTGCTGCGACAATTCACCGAACAGCGCCGTCGCCGCAGGTTTTTCCGTCTCGGCGCCGCGTTGCACGGCGATCAACGAGCGAAGCTGTTCGAC
>DATMNH010000354.1:0-2711 GCA_035568975.1 Casimicrobiaceae bacterium | reverse complement strand
GCGCGGGCAATTGAAACCCGGTGAACGGCTTCCATCCGTGCGCCGCCTGGCCACCCAGCGGCAGGTGAGCATCTCCACGGCGCTGCAGTCGCTGCGCACGCTGGAGAACTGCGGCCTGGTCGAAGCGAGGCCGCAATCGGGTTACTTTGTCCGCCATCCGGCGCGCCGCCTGGAGGAGCCGATCATCAGCCGGCCGCCGCGCACCCCAGGCTACGTCGGCATTACCGGCATGGTGACAAGAGTGCGGGAAGCCGCGCAGAACCCGCGGATTGTCGCGCTCGGCACGGCGAGTCCTGCCCCCGAGTTATTTCCGGCGGGGCGCCTGCAGCGCATCCTGTCTTCGATCACGCGACGCCAACCGACGCTGCTTACCACCTACGGCTTCTCGTCCGGCAACGCCGCGTTTCGGCATGAGCTGGCGCGCCGTTATCTCGACTGGGGCGTCAACATCGACGAGCGGGAATTCGTGATCACGCACGGCTGCACAGAAGCCATCGGGCTCGCGCTCCGCGCCGTGACCCAGCAAGGGGACACGATCGCGCTGGAGTCGCCTACGTTCTACGGGACCCTGCAGACCATCGAGAGTCTGCGGCTCAAAGTGATCGAGATTCCCACCCATCCTCGCGACGGCGTTTCACTGGAAGCGCTCGAGGTGGTGGTCCGCCATCACGACATCAAGGCGGTCGTGGTGATGGCCAACGTGGGCAACCCGCTGGGCAGCATCATGCCTGACGAGCGCAAACAAAAGCTGGTCGAGATGATGGAAGGCGCGGGCATTCCGCTCATCGAGGACGATATCTACGGCGATCTTCCGTTCGCCGGCCCCCGTCCGTTGCCCTTGAAAGCCTTCGAGCGCGACGGCGGGGTATTGCTTTGCTCATCGTTCTCGAAGGCGCTCGCACCCGGCTTACGGGTTGGCTGGATCGCACCGGGGAAGCATCTCGGCAAGATCGAAGTGCTCAAGTTCATCAACACGCTCACTACGCCCGAAGTTCCTCAACTCGCGCTCGCAGTGTATTTGCGGGAGGGCGGTTACGACCATCACCTGCGCAAGATCAAGCGTGCATTTGCCGATCAGGTTCGGCGGATGGTCGACGCGGTGACCGTGCATTTTCCGGAAGGTACCCGCGTGACACGGCCGCTTGGCGGTTTCGTTATCTGGGTGGAATTGCCGGGCGAAATCGATACCATGCAGCTCTACGATGCGGCCATAGCTGCCGGCTTCAGCTTCGCGCCCGGAAGAATCTTTTCCGCCAGCGACCGCTATCGCAATTGTCTGCGCCTGAGCTGTGGCCATCCCTGGTCGTCCGAACGAGAACAGGCGATCGTCAAGCTTGGGCAGTTGATCAGGAGTTTTGCCCAGGAGCAGGGATCGGAAGGATGATCGCGCCGTAGCGCACCCGGCTGTGATTACGACGCGAGACCACGGATTCGTTCGCGCGCCGTTCCTTCTTTTTCAACCCCATTAGCCGCGGCCAGTCAGGGCGAGATGGACCGCGTCGGCCAGGGAGAGCTCCGCGCCTTGAGCCCACAGCCCAGCGGTACGCTTGACGCCCAGACGCTTGGCGGCGCTCTTGCGCACCTGCTCGACGGTGGCGGCATCGCTCGCTGAAAGCGGGCCGATGCCGCGTTTCCAGAAGTGCGCGGCGAACGACATCAATCGGGCTGCAACGGCGACCTCACCAAGCATGACCAGCGGATGGGGCAGGTTCCACAGCGCCGTGGCCAGCGACAGGTGCGCGTGTCGATCCCAGGCCAGTTGCACGCAGCGACGTCCTGCTGCAACCGCTTCCTGCCAGTGCTCCTGTCCGGACTCGAGATAGCCCGTCATGTTGGCCACCGCGATCAGATCGGCGACTGAATTGAGCCCGGCGAAGTACTGTTCGCACGTGGCAAGCATCTGCCGTGCTTCGTCGTAACGCTTCAGCCCAGCCAGGCAGCCGGAGCGCGACAGCAAGACCCGATGCGACCATCGGGGCTGGTCGACCTGCCGGTAGAGCGCTTCTGCGCGCTCGAACAGCGCATTCGCGGCCCGGTAATCCGCATCTTCCAGGCCGTGCTTGAGAGCGACGGTGGCCTTGACACGCAGCGCGTCGGCTTCTACCTCCGCGGCACCGGCAGTCGCTGCCAGGGCAAGTGCCTCATCCAGGCTTGCTGTGACCGCGTCGTCGAGCTGATCGCGTTCCCAGTTGACGCGCGCCAAGGCGACCAACGCTGCCGCGCGGCGCAGCGGGTGGTCGTCCGCTTCCGTCAGGGCGCGCTGCGCGTAGCCGCGCGACTGCTCGGTATCGCCCGCAGTCAGGCTCAGTTGCGCCACCAGGTTCAGGCCCGCGTGCAGGCTCGGTTCGTTGTTCGGGCAACTCGACGCCGCCCGCTCGAGCAGGCGCAATTCATCCGGCAACGTGCCGTGCGCCTCCCAGTACGGTCGCAAGGCCACGCCGAGGTCGAGCGCGTAGGCGAACTCCGTATCTTCCACCGCCGTAATGAGCGCTTGCTTCAGATTTGGAAATTCCCGCTCTGCGATCGAGCTGTCGGGTGTGGCGGCGTGGCGGGCCACCTGCAGGAAGTAGGCGCGATGGCGTACCCGAAGCTTGCCCGTGTCGGCATCGAGCCGCTCCTGGGCAAATTCGCGCAGCGTGTCCAGCATGGAGAAGCGCGTGGCGCCGGATTTGTCCGCTTCGGCGTGAACCAGCGAAGCAGACACGAGCGCC
>DATMNH010000353.1:0-38305 GCA_035568975.1 Casimicrobiaceae bacterium | reverse complement strand
CGCAGGTGTAGGCTGGATGTTGTTTGCGCCGCTGGCCGTTAGCACTATTTGGGGGAACAATGTTGAGCCGTCTGGCGAATTGCAGCGTCCGCGACCTTGTGATTGGCGCCATGACGCTTTTTGTTTCCCGTCAATTAGGTTGGCCACTCTCAGTTGGGCGGCAAGAGCGCGTGTCGAGCCCTGAGAGGGAGACATGCTGAGAGGCGGATGCCTGTGTGGAGGAATCCGATACGAGATCGTTGGCCCTATCGGAAAAGCCCTGTACTGTCATTGCTCAATGTGCCGTAAGTTTCACGGCACAGCTTTCCGGGCAAGGCTTTCGGTTCCAAGGTCGTCCTTTCGCTTTGTCCAAGGCGAGGACTTGTTGACGAGTTACCGCTCGTCCGAGGACACGATAAAGAGGTTCTGCCGGATCTGCGGTTCACCGATTGTGAACTCCTGGGACCCTGAGCCAGATAGCTATGGACTGGCCATGGGCTCGCTGGATGATGACCCAGGAGTAAGGCCCTTGTGCCACATATTCGTAGGCTCAAAGGCTCCGTGGTACGAGATCACGGACAGCTTGCCGCAGTATCACGAGTTTCCGGAGTCCTGACTCTTGGCATCATCGATCGATCTCATCATCTTGCCGCCCAACCCCGAGTTCAAGCGGACCCGCCGGCAGCGGCTTCTTTCCATGTGAGTGTGCGGTGGCGGCGGGCCGCTCCAACCTGGACAAGGTGTCATCAAGTGAACGACTGCGTCCGCTATCGCTGTTCCCTCCCTAATGCCACCAGCTGATCTCCGCCACTCTCTCCTCCGCACATGGCTCTTCGGCCCAGGCGCGGACATTGCCGTGCACGAAACCATGTCGGCAAGCGGCGCCGACGTCCTGATTCAGGATCTCGAAGACTTCACTCCACCGCCCCGCCGTGACGAAGCACGTGCCCTGACTGCCGATCTGTTCGCCCGCTGGCGCGCGGCCGGTGCTCGAGTATGCGCGCGCATCAATTCGCTGCACGAGGAGGGCTTGCTGGACCTCTCGCACGTGGTATCGGCTAAGCCCGACTTCGTCGCCTACCCGAAGGCTGCGACGGCCAGCGACATGCGCCAGCTGGATCGAGCCATTTCGGCGGCGGAAGAGCAGGCCGGCCTAGCGCCGGGCAGCATCGGCATTCTCCCTGTGTGTGAGACGGCCCTGGGTGTGGTCAACGTTCGCGAGATCGCCGCCGCGTCACCGCGCATCCGCTATGCGCTACTGGGTGCAGAAGACTTGGCTGCGGACCTGATGGCGGAGCGTAGCCGCGAGGCAGTGGAACTCGACCACGCGCGGCGGCGCTTCGTGCTGGAGTGCCGGGCCGCGGGCATTGAGCCGATCGATGCGCCTTATACCTTCACCGACGCGGAAGGCGCAGCGCAGGAGACACGGTACGCGCGCCGGCTGGGCTACCGCGCCAAGAGCCTCGTGCGCCCGGACCACGTCGCGGCGATTCTTGCGGCGCTGATCCCCAGCGACGACCAGAAGGCGCAGGCGCAGCGGATGGTGAACGCTTTTGAGGCAGCGCGAACACGCGGTGAGGAGCGTGCGCTAGTCGATGGCCTCTGGGTCGAGGTGCCTACCTACCTCAATGCGAAGAGATTGCTCGCGCAGCCGTAATAGGTGGTCGAATGACGCCTGACCTCTCGCTCAACCCGGACGCTCCTCGGCGGCGCTAGTTAGCTTCGTTGCTTGTCGTCGAGGGTCCGCTTCGCGGCGATAGCGCCGTCGCATGGCTGCTTTCGGTGGCTATGTTGTAGGGCTGCTCTTGGGCCGCAAGCGGCCTGATAGCCGATTGTCGCAGTTCGCCACTGCAGAGATGTCGTTAGCTTTCGCGCCCCTGGTCTGGTTCGCTCGGCAATGGCTCGGACACTAGGCGGGCCACCCAGAAGCACACTAGAGCAATTGCGACGGCCAGAACGGCTACCGTATAGGCCAGCGGCCTCCCGTGCCACAGGCCAGCGAACCACTGGTTGAACTGGTCCGCATAGACGGCGAACTTTCCGCCCATAAGCTCGAGGTTGTGTTTGTACATTCTTCCGCTCGTGATTTCGCCGGCGAGGTCCGTGCCTCCATCGTCCGCGGCAAAGACGTAGATCAGCGCGGCGCCTACCAAGCCGACAAGCAAGATGGACACGCCCCAGTAGTAGATGACCGTGTGAAGCGGCCGCCGCTGCTCTGCGGGCATGTACTGCGGGTGGGGATCGCTCATCGTCTTCGGCTGTACTCGTACGGGGTTGTCGTAGAACGGTGCCTTACTCGTGCAGCATCACCTTTGCATCCCACCGATAGCACCGTCGAACGTCCGCTCTCGGTGACATCGCTGTCCGGCTGCTGTTGGCCCGGGAGCCGCGGTTCGCAATGTTCCGACCTGCCCACTAAACTGAACTGCAATCCCGGCTTGACCAAAGACATCAGCACGCTCGACGACGGCTTCATTGAATTGGACGCCGATGCCGCGCCACGTCGACACGATGACCAACGCCACGCTACTCGCCAACACGTTGGGCGCAGCGGACTTGTAGGGCGCATAGTGGCATGCCGCACTACAATTCGGGTAAAACGTCAGCGGCTGGCGCGCAGCGGCCAGAGCGCCGCAGCACCCGCGGCTGCTGCCAGCAGATGCTTTAATGTGTGCCCGGCGATCAGGCCGCGGGTGGCATTCCAGATCCCGTGATCTGCGAATTCGGCCACTTTCGCGAGCACGTACCACGCGACGACCCATACCCATGGGATGGAGTCCTCGCCTTTGCGTGTCAACAGGAGAAGCAATAAGAGTACGCCTATGCCGCCGACCTGCAGCGTGATGTAGAGCGAGAGGTCGCCGGTCATTTTCCAGTACACAACGCTCACGATGCCCAGCGGGACCAGGAGCGCGAGACCAGCTCGTCCGGCACTACTGCCGACGCGTTGTGCTATCGCGGCACCCAGCACGCCGGCGAACACCAGCGTCATCGGCAAGCGGTCCCAGACAAGGGTCGCATTGGTCGGGTCGAGGTGATACCACGCCGAGCCCATCGCCGTGCAAACCAGGCCAAGCGCAATGCACCACATGCCGGCTTCCGTCGCGGGCGAAAAGCGCGGAAGTCGACGTGAGGCGAGGCGAACCAGACCGACGCCGCCGACCAGCGCAAAGGCTATGTTGGATAGCGTGTCCGCAGCATTCGGAACGCGGAGCCATTGGCGTTGGTCGGCGAATTGGTGATAGCTCGGATTCTGTGGAATCGCGGGAAGCATCGCCCACACCAATATCGCCAGCAGGATCGCGGCGAGGCCGATGGCGTCAGTACGGGAAAAGGATCGCCGGAGGTGAGAAAGCGCTTGCTGGACGATCTTTTTCATGCTTGCCTATGTGCCGGTTCGTCGTGCCCTCGCGCAGACATATTCGACACATTTCTGCCGACGAGCATTGAGGCCAACCTCTGCTCGGCGTCCGTGCCGACGCACATTACCTCCACTCACACCATCGCATACGATACCGGTCGTTCCAGATCAGCTTGCGGCGGGCGATCGCGCGCGGCCTCGCGTGGTCACGGCACCAACGCAGATTACGGCATAGCAGTTGCGTGGCTGCCTTCAACGGGCCATACGTCAATCTCAGGAGTTTGGGGTGTTTCCCCAGGTATCGTCCAGTGATGCCCTCTGTCACTTCCGGCCAAGCTCTTCGGAGGGAATGCTGCTAACACGCCAACGGGGAGGTCCAACCTCATAGCGGACGTCCACCGATGCTTGTCCGCCAATACCGATGGTCCCAGACGCAGGCGAACCCTCTATGAGGCGTACTATGGTCGGACTTCCAATCGCCTTCGGAGACTATTCAGTGTTGGATCGGCGAGCGTTCATTGGCAGCGTTGTGGGAGGCATCCTCGCCGCGCCGCTTGTCGCCGACGCGCAACAAACAAGCAAAGTCCGCCGCATCGGCTATCTGAGCGCGCCCACCCGCGAGTCCGTGGAGCCGGTGGTCCAGGCATTCTTGCGAGCGTTGCGCGAGCTTGGCTGGGTCGAGGGCTAGAACCTCCTCATCGAATATCGCTGGGCCGACGGTAAGATCGAGCGTCTGCCCGACCTCGCGGCCGAGCTGGTTCGCCTCAAGGTGGATTTGATCGTCGCGCCGGCGGGGACCGCTGCACTGGCGGCAATGAAGGCGACGAGCAGTATTCCCATTGTCATGATCTTCCCGGCTGACCCGGTCGGTTTGGGACTGGTTGCCAGCAAACTCGGTCGCTGAATGACGGTGGTCGATGTGATCGGACGTTATTTGTCAGGTCGAATTCCGATCAGGACACATTAGGCACGGCAAGGTTGCCTTCGCACCAACGCAAAGCCCCGCCATGATCGCGGGGCCTCGCAGAATCGCCACATCGCTGTGGCTTCATTTCGTTGCGTCACCGCAACGTATGCCGATATTTCGTTACCGGCGTTGGGGTCTATCTGTAGTGAATGTCATCTATAGAATACCTCCGCGCCGTCGAAGGAGTTACCTGTCGCGTGCTTGTTCCCAAGCTAGCAATTGTTTGCCGCGCCTGTTGGCACTCTGCTCGACCGTGTAATACTTGGTGTGCTCGATGTGCTCGCCGCCTTGTTCTGCTTCGCGCTCGTGCCACGCTTGCACGGTTTCGGAATTCCCATTCGCTAATGCTTTCCGCTTGGTTCCCGAGTACAAGTGTTGAGTTGTGTAGCGGAACAAATGGTCAAGGACGGACATCGGGCCTCCCGGTCGTGCTGTGAGATACATCACTACGCCACTTCCATTCGGTAGATGAGGTTGCAAGAGGCGTTCCATCTCCGAGCAAATTGCGAAGGTTCAGCCACTTACCGCGAACACCTTCTGTCCAAGGTTCGGCAAACGTAAAAAACGCCGCCACAGTCGCTTAAGCGCCGTCATACTCGCTTTGTCGTTGACAATCTGTCATACCCTTCGCAGAGAATCTTCCCAAGGTCTGCGCCCGCCTTCTCCGACATCTGTAATGACGCGCTCTTTTCCGGGACCTTCGGAACGGCGCTCTTTTTTCGGGTGGAGTCCTGTAGCCTTCTGCGCAATATCGACCACCGCCGACGTTTCAGAAATTGCGTGAATGCCTGATTTCGGTGTTGGCGCACGAGATGGCCCACTCGGTTCAAAAGGACCGGTCTGGTACCGCAGACGTCCGAGCAAAATGGTCTAATGTAGTTGCTTGGTGCCTAGGGTCAACCCACTCAATCAGTCGTCGAGCGGCGTGTCGTCCTTCGATAACTCTAAGAGACTTCCACAGGTGTCAGATTGAAATGGATCGAGTCAGGTCGCGTTGCATGCCAAGGTCGTGTGAACAAACGATGTTGTGATTGCTCGAAGATACGCTCAGATATGCTAAGGCCGGGATGCCAACTGTCGATCAGCAGCATGTCCTAGCCCTCCGCATCCAGGCCGAGCTGAACCATGTCCGCGGCGCGCTGCAGCGCGCGCAGCTTGTTGAGCGTCTCCTGCCATTCGCCCTCCGGAGAGGAGTCGTGGACGATGCCTCCTCCGGCCTGCGCGTACAGCACCCCATCTTTCACCACCGCACTACGGAGCGCAATGCAGGTGTCCATGTCGTCCTGAAAGCTGATGTAACCCACCGCGCCGGAATAGATGCCGCGCCGCGACGGCTCGAGCTCGTCGATGATTTCCATGGCGCGCACCTTGGGCGCGCCGCTCACGGTGCCGGCCGGAAACGCCGCGCGCAGCACGTCGATGCTGGTGAGACCGGGCTTGAGCTTGCCCTCGACGTTGGACACGATGTGCATCACGTGCGAATAGCGCTCGATCATCATGCGCTCGGTCACTCGCACCGAGCCCGTCTGGGCTACTCGGCCGACGTCGTTGCGCCCGAGATCGAGCAGCATCACGTGCTCGGCAATTTCCTTGGGATCGTTCAGGAGCTCGGTCGCGAGCGCGTCATCGGCTTCGCGGGTCGCGGCGCGCGGCCGGGTGCCGGCGATCGGCCGCAGGGTAATGTTGGAGCCTTCCTTGCGCACGAGTATTTCGGGCGACGCTCCGACCAGATGAAAGTCGCCGAAATCGTAATAGAACATGTAAGGCGACGGGTTGAGCGAGCGCAGCGCTCGGTACAGCGACAGGGGCGGCGCGGCAAACGGCCGCCGCATGCGTTGCGAAATGACAACCTGCATGATGTCGCCCGCCACGATGTACTCGCGCGAGCGTGCCACCGCGGCCTGAAAGCCCTCCGCTCCGAACTCGCTTTCGGCGACGGTGACCTCGGACGCTGTCTGATACGGGATCTGCGCGGGCTGGCGCAGCTTGCGCCGAAGTTCCTGCAATCGATCGTTGGCCGCCCAGTAGGCGTTGGGCTGCGCCGGGTCCGCGTACACGATGAGCGAGATCTTGCCTGCGAGATTGTCGACGACCGCGAGCTCCTCGGTCAGCAAGAGCAGGATGTCCGGGATATCGCTAAGCTCCGCTGTCGGCGCCGGTGCAGTCTCGGCCAGCTTGGTCTCGACATGTCGAACCGTGTCGTAGCCAAAATACCCGGCGAGACCGCCGCAGAAGCGCGGCAGCCCCGGCCGTGGCGCGGCGCGGTATCGGCGCAGGAACGCCCCGATGAATGCGAGCGGGTCGCCCTCGTGACGCTCGATGATGCCGCCGCGATCCTCCACTTCGATCTGCCGGCCGCGCGAGCGAATACGAAGCTTCGCAGGCAGGCCGATGAACGAATAACGGCCGAAGCGCTCGCCGCCGACAACGGATTCGAGCAAGTAGGTGTAGCGCTGGTTGGCCAGCTTGAGATAAAGCGAAAGCGGGGTATCGAGGTCCGCAAACGCCTCGAGAACGAGCGGGATGCGGTTATACCCTTGCCCTGCGAGAGCGCGGAATTCGGCTTCGGTCATGATGCTCCAACGATTCTCTGAACGAACGCAACGTTAATGCAGGCGTCGCTTATAGCGTGCGACGCCGGAAACGGGTCACGATAGGCGCGGCCAGCGCCAGTCGCTGCCGTGCCGCCAGGCCCGGCCGTTGCGATGGAGAATGTCGAAGCTCATCTGATCAGGGGCGGAAATCGAGCCGCGAGGAAACTATACCATCACGCTCGAGGCTTTGCACCGGGCCGCAATGCGATCGAGCCGGAATCCTCGCTTCGCCCCGGGCCACTCATGTTTCGGCGCTGGCGCGAGCGATTGCTGCGCGCATCGCGGCAATGGTCTTGGCATAATCGCCGCTGCCGAAGATCGCCGACCCTGCGACAAACCTGTCGGCGCCGGCCCGGGCGATGGCGCCGATGTTGTCGACCTTGACCCCGCCGTCGACCTCGAGGCGGATTTCGCGGCCTGTGCGCGCCATCATGGCGTCGATGCGTGCGCGCGCAAGCGTGAGCTTGTTCAATGCCTCGTCGATGAACGACTGTCCGGCGAAGCCCGGGTTCACCGACATGATCAAAACGACGTCGAGCTTGTCGAGCACATGATCGAGGCAGTCGAGCGGCGTCGCCGGGTTGATCGCCAGCCCGGCCCTGCAACCATGCCCGTGGATGAGCCCGATGGTGCGGTCGACGTGAAGGGAAGCCTCCGGATGGAAGCTGATAACCGCCGCGCCCGCCTCCGCGAACTCGGATGCCAGCGCGTCGACTGGCGTGACCATCAGATGGACATCGATCGGCACGCTGAGATGCGGCTTCAGGGCCCGGCATACCAGGGGACCTATGGTCAGGTTCGGCACGTAATGATTGTCCATCACGTCGAAGTGAATCAGGTCGGCGCCGGCGTCGATGACCGCGCGGACTTCGTCGCCAAGGCGCGCGAAGTCCGCGGAGAGGATCGAGGGCGCAATCTGGTATGTACGCATCGCGTTATAATTGCTCCGTCATCCCGGGAAGGGCTTGGTCGTGGCCGAGAGCGAGAAATACGAGATCACCGTCGCACCCAAGGCAAGCTACGTCGAGGACCAGTCGGACCCCTCGAAAAACCAGTACGTCTTCGCGTACACGATCACGGTCACCAACTCCGGCACGGTTCCGGCGCAATTGATCAGCCGGCACTGGGTCATCACCGACGCCAACAACAAGGTTGTCGAGGTCAAGGGCCTGGGCGTCGTCGGCCAGCAGCCTCTGCTCAAGCCCGGCGAAAGCTTCGAATACACCAGCGGTACGCATCTCGAGACGGCGGTCGGGACCATGCGCGGCGCCTACCAGATGGTGGCCGAGGACGGAATGCACTTCGACGCGCCGATTCCGCCCTTCACCTTGTCGGTGCCTCGCGTTCTTCATTGATGCCGGTGTCGATACAAGCGCCGCATCATTGCGTCGCTTGTGCATGGCCATTCGACGCGCGCTCTTTCCGCGCGTAGTGACGATCCTGCGGATGGCGCGTCGGTCATTGGTTCCGGGCGTCTTTGCCTGATTCGTCGTCGGTCGATGGCCCGCTGGTGGGCAAACTGCCGGTGGGCAAGCCGGGTGGCAAACCCGGCGGCGGCTTGCGCCTGCCTCCCATCGTGAACCAGACGATGAACACTGCCAGCAACAGCGCGACCAGCGCCTCGAGAAGTATCCATGCCATCGCGATGCTTTCCTTTGTCGCCGCGGTTTGCGCGCTGGTCGGATCCTGCGCAACGGTCCCCCGTCCCGCGCCATCTGTCGGTTCCGGCGGCGCCGCGCCGGGGACGGAACCCGCGAGCGTGCTGTTCCAGGTGGTCCCATTTCCAGCCCTGCCCGGCTGGAGCAACGACACTCCATCCGCCGCCTTACCCTCGTTTGCCGCAAGCTGCCGCGCGCTGATCGCGCGACCCGAATCGGCGGCGATCTGGCGGCCCGCGTGCGCCGCCGCTTCTGTCGTCGCAGCACGCGATGACGCCGACGCACGCGCGTTTTTCGAAGCGCAGTTTACTCCATACCGGGTCACCACCGCGGACGGGATCGATGTCGGACGCGTGACCGGTTACTACGAGCCGCTGCTGAAGGGCAGCCGCGTGCGCGACGATCGTTACCGCTATCCGCTGTACGCGCCACCGGACGATCTGCTCACGGTCGAGTTGGGCGAAATCTTCCCCGAGCTCCAGTCCGAGCGCATTCGCGGACGCCTCGACGGAAAGCGCGTGCTGCCATACTGGTCGCGCGCGGAAATCGAGGCCGGTCAGGCCAGGCTGTCGGGGAGAGAGCTCGTGTGGGTAGACGACCCGATCGAGGCGTTCTTCGTGCACATCCAGGGCTCGGCCCGCGTCGAGCTTGCCGATCGGAGCACCGTACGCATCGGTTACGCCGATCAGAACGGGCATCCCTACCGGTCCATTGGTCGCGTGTTGATCGAACGCGGCGAGTTGACGCTGGAGCAAGCCTCGATGCAGGGCATCAAGGCCTGGGGCCGGCGCCACCCTGACAAGCTGCCGTCGCTTCTCGACGAAAATCCAAGCTATGTCTTTTTTCGCGAAATCCGCGCCGATCCTGACAAGGGCATCGATGGACCGATCGGTGCGCTCGGGGTACCGCTTGCCGCGGGGCGGGCCATCGCGGTGGATCCACGTTTTCTGCCGCTGGGGGCACCGTTCTTTCTGGCAACGACTTACCCGCTTTCCGATGCGCGCTTGCAGCGGCTGGTCCTGGCGCAGGACACCGGTGGCGCGATCAGAGGGCCCTTGCGCGCCGATCTCTTCTGGGGGTCTGGCGACGACGCAGGACAAAACGCGGGCCGGATGAACCAGCCCGGTCAGATGTGGTTGCTGTGGCCGAAAGCTGCCGCACCGCCCGGCGTTATTCATTGAACATTACGGAATTGCAATGACCTTTGGATCCTTGATATCGTCGTTCCCGCGAAAGCGGGGACCCAGTGGCGTTTGTGAATAAGACACTGGATTCCCGCTCAGTTACCAAAATGAGCGGGAATGACGGCGAAAGAATATCGATGTTTCGCAATTCCCGAGTCGACAAACTAGCTGCCTGCCGCACTCTGAATCGGTCCAAAGAACAGGTCCTTCCATGTCGCTGGCTTGGCCTTGATCGTGCCAACGCGCGACATGAACTCCGCGTATTTCATCGTTCCGTTCGGCACCGTCGAGAATTTCGAGTTCGGGTCGGCGAGAATCCTGATGATTTCGTCCGGCGTCGATTTCTGCTTCGATATCGCGAGATAGATTTCGGCCGCCTTTTTCCGGTCCCTGGCGATGAGAGCGTTGGCCTCGTTCATGGCGGCGATGAACGCGCCGCACAGCTTCGGGTTGGCCTCGAAAAACTTGCGCGTGGTGTAGGTCATGTCGACGGTGATATCGCCCAGGACGTCGACCGTGTTCAAGACGCGGTGCAAGCCCGGCGTCGCGTCCTCGATGTACGAGAAGGGGGGCGATGCCATGTGGCTGTTGATCTCGCCCCTGCCCGACAGCAGCACCCCGAGCGCGTCGGGGTGTGGGAGGCCGACCGTGATCGGGTCGAGCTTGGCGTAATTGTCGTCGCCGAACTCCTTGGCCGCGACCATGTGCAGCATCACCGCCGGCAGCGAGGTCTTGATCCCCGGCACTGCGATGCGGTCCTTGTCGGAAAAATCCTTGAGCGACTTGATGTTCGGATTGCGGGTCATCAGGTACAACGACGACGAGCTCATCCCTGACAAGCCGCGGACCTCCAGCGCCGGATTGTCCTTCGCCTTGGCCCACAGCGTCAGAAATCCCGGCACGCCGATCGACGCGATGTCGAGCGCGCCCGAGAGCATCGCGTCGTTGATGACATTGCCGCCGTCGAGTACCAGATACGCTGCCTTGACGTCGCCAAGTCCCGCCGCCTTGGCGTTCTTTTCGACGAGCTTCTCGCTGGCCATGACCATCAGCGGCAGATAGAGCACGCCGTAGCCGTGCGAAATGCGGACCTCCGAGACCTCGGCGCGCGCGCCGCCGACGGCAAGCAAGCCGAATGCAAACATCACGACCACGCGCAGCGTGCGTCGCAGCATGCGTAAAGGCACGTCCGTCTCCTGGGGCGTCGCGCCCGAAACGTTAACTCTGGGCAACGAGCACGCCGTGCGCCTGCTGGTCGGCATGGTACGAAGATCGCACCATCGCGCCGACCGCAGCGTGCGCGAAACCCAGTCGATAGGCTTCCCGCTCGAATAGCGCAAAGACGTCGGGATGGACGTAACGCAGCACCGGCAGATGCGAAACGCTCGGCTGCAGATACTGGCCGATGGTAAGCATGTCGATCCGATGCGCGCGCATGTCGCGCATCACGGCGAATATCTCATCGTCGGTCTCCCCCAGGCCTACCATCAGGCCGGACTTGGTCGGGATATCTGGAAACCTCGACTTGAACTGACCCAACAGCTCCAGCGAATGGGCATAGTCCGCGCCCGGGCGCGCCTGCTTGTAGAGGCGCGGAACGGTCTCGAGGTTGTGATTCATCACGTCCGGCGGCGCCACGCTGAGAACGTCAAGAGCCCGCGCAAGGCGGCCTCGGAAATCGGGAACCAGCACCTCGATACGCGTCGCCGGCGAATGCGCTCGCACGGCACGGATACAGTCGACGAAATGCTGCGCCCCGCCATCCCGCAGGTCGTCGCGATCGACGCTGGTGATCACGACATAGCTAAGCTTCAGCGCGGCGATGGTCTTGGCCAGGTTCAGCGGCTCCTCGGCATCGAGCGGCAGCGGCCTGCCGTGTCCGACGTCGCAGAACGGACAGCGGCGCGTGCAAAGCTCGCCCATGATCATGAACGTCGCCGTACCTTTGCCGAAGCACTCGCCGATATTCGGGCAGGATGCTTCCTCGCAAACGGTATGGAGATTGTGCTCCCGCAGGATGCGCTTGATGTCGTAAAAGCGTGGCGAGGATGGCGCTCGCGCGCGTATCCAGGACGGCTTTTGCAGCCGCTCCGTGACGACGACTTTTATGGGAATTCGCGCAGTCTTGGCGCCGCCCTTGTGCTTGACCCCGGCGGAAGCGGACGGAAGCGCGCCGGACTCTTGAGGCGCGGAGGCGATATCGCTCATCGACTTTTTCGATCGATCCCGGCAATCGCGCTAGTCACATGGCTCATCAGGCGATCTTCGATCTCGGTGCGCGACCCGCGGACACCAAGGTCTCGCAACTGCGTCACCGCGAGTCCGCGATAGCCACAGGGGTCGATGTCGTCGAACGGCGCGAGATCCATGTCGAGATTGAGCGCGAAGCCGTGGTAGGTGCAGCCATTGCGTATCTTGAGACCCAGCGCGGCGACTTTGGCCTCCCGCCCGTCGCGCCTGACGTAGACGCCCGGCGCATCGCGCCGGCCGTACGCCTCGATCCCATACGAATCCAGCAATTTTATCACGGCGCTCTCGATCGCCTCGACCAGCGCTCGCACGCCGAGGCGAAGTCGTTTGAGGTCGATAAGCAGGTAGACGACGAGTTGTCCCGGTCCGTGATAAGTGATCTGACCGCCTCGATCGACCTTCAAAACCGGAATCGTATTCGCACGCAGAATGTGCTCGGGGCGACCGGCGAGTCCGAGTGTGTACACCGGCGCGTGCTCGGTCAGCCAGACCTCGTCCGTCGTGTCTGGAGTGCGGGCGTCGGTGAACGCCTGCATTGCGCGCCACGTGCGCGTGTAATCGGTCCGCCCGAGACGCTTCAGCGCGGGCGCATAGCGCTCGGATGGCTTCCCGTCCGCTGCAGTCGCGTCAGCGAGGGGCGACGCGGCTTCGTTCAAGGCTGGCGGCCGTAGGATCCGGAGAAGGAATCGGCGTTGCAGGCCGCTAAAGAACCATCACGACCTGCGGATGCCCGGAAAGCTCGCGGTAGAGCTCATCGAGCTGCTCGCGAGAGGTCGCGTTGACCACGCAAGTCAGCGACAGATACTTGCCCTCGCGCGACGCCCTCATTTCCATGGTCGAGCTGTCGAAGTCGGGGACGTGGCGCAGCACGATATCGAGCACCAGTTGCGCGAATCCGTCTTCCGTGCGGCCCATGATCTTGATCGGGAACGAGCACGGAAATTCGAGCAGCGATTCGGCCATGGTCTCTTCCATCGCTCGAATATGGGGGCGGACATGTCGCGCGCAAGCACCTGCGCTTTCGCTACGGGCGATACATGTACTCGCGGGTCGGCGGATGCGGCAGCCGCCCGCCGGGCAAGGGTTTGCCCGCGAGCACCTGGAAAATCGACAGCCAGCCGCGCTCGAATGCGTGGGCCGAGCCTGCCAGGTAAATCCGCCAGATGCGGAATTTTTCCTCGCCGACTTCGTGGCGGGCAGCGTCGGCGTTCGCCTCGAGCCGGTCGACCCAATGCCCAAGGGTGCGTGCGTAGTGCTCGCGCAAGCCTTCCGCGTCGACGACTTCCAGTCCTTCCGCAGCCAGTCCCTGGATGACCCGGGAAACGTGCACGAGCTGACCGCCGGGAAAGATATATTCCTCCACGAAATCGCCGATGCCACTGCCCAGGCTTTCTACGCCGAGCTGATTCTGGGTGATGCCGTGGTTGAGAACCCATCCTCCGGGTTTGAGGGCCCGGTATATTTTTCCGAAGTAGCGCGGGAAATTATGTTCGCCGACATGCTCGAACATGCCGATGCTGGCGATCTTGTCGTAGGCGGCGTCGGCCGCCAAATCGGTGTAATCGAGCAGTTGCACTCGTACGCGCCCGCTCAAGCCCAGCTCCGAGATCTTGGCGCTGACGTAGTCGAACTGATTTTGAGACAGCGTAATGCCGGTCGCGTTGACGCGGTAGTTCTCTGCGGCCCAGAAGATCAAAGCGCCCCAACCGCAGCCAATATCGAGGAATTCATCGCCGGGCTGCAAGCGGAGCTTGCGGCAAATGAGATCGAGCTTTTGCGCCTGCGCCTGGTCGAGCGTATCGGCATCGCTTTTGAAGTACGCGCATGAATACACCATGCGCTCGTCCAGCCAGAGACGATAGAACGGGTTCGAGACGTCGTAGTGATGCTGGATATTGGTCTTGTTGCCGCGATGCTGGTGCCACCACGCGCGCAATCGAGCACGCACCTCGTCGCGGCCGTGGGTCACCGAGCCGACGAGTGCCTCGGCGATGGCGAGGACGCGGCGAGCGCCGCCGGAGAAGTCGATGTCGTTATGGACGTACGCGCGCGCCAGCTTGCCAAGCTCGGGCGACGCGAGAGCCCTGACTCCGTTCCAGGTGCGGGCGTAGACGTCCACCTCGGGCGTTGCCGAGAGCGCAACTCGGCCGCCGTCGGGCAGCACCAGCGCTACGGGGATATTGCGACCGCCGTAGCGACTTTCGACAATTTTGGAGAGCGGCTCTTTCATACCCATTGAAGGTGCGAACGGGGAGCAAGCGCTATTGCGATTCTACTCGTGTCCGGCTGGGTTGCGGCAAGACCCGTATGTAGGACTCCGACTGACGCGGCGACCATTCGTCGCATGTCCGGTGCACGCCATCCCGTCAATGCAAAAGCGAGTTTTTATTGATCGCTCCGGGACTTGCTTGCCTGAAAAAGCTGGTAGATCTTGCGAAACACCGGCCCCGGTGAGCCGCCGCCAAAAGATTTCCCGTCGACCGTGGTGACGGCGAGCACTTCCTTGGTCGACGACGACAGCCACATTTCATCCGCCGCGAGAGCCTCTTCCCGGGAAATCGGCCGAACCTCCACCGCCAGTCCGCCGCCGCGCGCCAGCTCGAACGCGGCATCGTAAGTAATGCCCGGCAGGATCTGGTTGTCCTTGGGCGGCGCGAGGATGACTGCGTCGCGCACGATGAAAACGTTCGACGCCGAAGCCTCGGTCAGGAAGCCGTTGCGAAAAAGCACCGCCTCGGCCGCGCCGGCGTCGGTCGCACGCTGCCGTGCCAGCACATTGCCCAAGAGCGAGATTGTCTTCAGGTCGCAATGCAGCCAGCGCTCGTCGATCGCGGTGACGACAGCGACGCCGCGTTCGACCTGCTCTGCAGTCGGCAGCGCGAGTGGATTGCTCATCATGAAGACCGTCGCAGCGACACCCGAGGGAAAGGAATGGTCACGCTTGGCAACGCCGCGAGTCACCTGAAAATACACGCCCTGATCTTCGAAGGGGGTACGCGCGACAAGCTCGCGGATGATCGATTCCCATTTGGCGTCGGTGTGCGGGTTCGCCAGTCCGATGCCATCGAGGCTGCGCTGCAGGCGAGCGAGATGCTGTCGCAGGCGATATGGCTGTCGTCGGTAGACAGGGATCAATTCATATACGCCGTCGCCATAGATGAAGCCGCGATCGAGTACGGAAATTTTCGCGTCTTCGAGCGGCAGAAAGCGGCCATTGAGATATACGGTCATGAAGAGTGTCTCAGCGTGTGATGGAGATCATGCGCTCGATGCGGCGCACCGGTGCAGCCGCGCTGAAGCGCGGGTAAAGTCACTTGAACCACAATCGGATGGTGTCCCACGCGCGCCCGAACAGGCTCGCGAGCGGCACCTCCTCCAGGGCAACCAGCGGATATTCTCCGATTGGCTTGGCGTCGAGCGTGACCCTGACCAAGCCGACGCGCTGTCCTCGTGCAATCGGCGCTACCAGCGGCTCAACGGCCTCCTGGGTCAGCTTCAACTGCTGCGCCTGGCCCTTGGGCAGCGTCACGTATTGGTCGGCGACGAAGCCCGCGGGCACCGAGTCCGTCGCGCCCTTCCATACCTTGAGCGCGCTGACCTGCGCGCCGTTCTGATAGAGCTGCACCGTATCGTAGAACTGGAACCCGTAATTGAGCAGCTTCTGAGCCTCACTCGCGCGCGCCGCGTCGGACGCCGCGCCGAGCACGACGGCAAGCAGCCGCCGAGGGCCACGCTTCGCCGACGCGATCAGGCAATAGCCCGCGCCGTCGGTGAATCCGGTCTTCACGCCGTCGACGTACGGGTCGCTCCACAGCAGCCGGTTGCGATTCGATTGCGTGATGTTGTTGTAGCGGTACTCCTTGGTCGAATAAAGCGGGTAATACTCCGGGAAATCCCGGATGATGGCCGCGGCGATCAGTCCGAGGTCGGCTGCGGTCGAGACCTGTTGCGGCGCCGGCAGTCCGGTCACGTTGACGAAGCGCGTGTTCTTCATTCCGATGCGGGCCGCCTCGCGGTTCATGCGCTCGACGAATACCTCCTCGGAGCCCGCGGTAACTTCCGCCAACGCGATTGCCGCGTCGTTTCCCGATTGCACGATCTCGCCGTGCAGCAGCTCGTCCACCGACACGGCTTTTTTTGGATCGATGAACATTCTCGATCCCTCGGCACGCCACGCCTTCTCGGACACCGTTGCCATTTGCGAGGGTGTGAGCTCCTTGTCCTTGAGCGCGCGAAAGACCAGATACGCGGTCATCAGCTTGGTGAGAGACGCCGGCTCGCGCGGCTCGTCGGCGTTGACAGCGACGAGCGTCTGGCCGCTGAGAATGTCGATCAGGAGATAGGCTTTGGCGGCAATCGACGGCGGCGCTACCGCTGCCGGCACTGGGGTCTCGCTCGACGCGGCAATCGAAAAAAAAGCAAGCGCGAACAACAGCGACGCGCGAAGGGAAAAGAACATTGTTCGAGGTCTGCGGGAAGAAGTGCATTATACCGTCGCGCGGATGACTATAATCCGCGCAGAGTCGCTTCAGAGAGAACGCCAAAAACTAATCGTCAAAACGGTCTGAGAAATCGATCGCGAGCGTCGAACGCGCTCATCACTGTACCCGGATCGGAAATGCGCGGCGGTTGGTGCTAGAACGGGCCGATCGCTGCGACAATTCTTTCAAGTCGCCGCCTTTCGGCCAACGGTACGTCGCGGAACCACTTCACGATGAGATATTGATGCTCGGTCGGCTCATACCCGACCCGGCTACCTACGATAAACGCTTTCTTGTCGCCACAGTACCCAAACCAGGCGGCGCAATCATTCAGTTCACTCGAAGCAGTTTCCATTATTATCTGGGCAACTCCACCACGCCCCTTGCATTCTGCCCACTGATCCTCAGGCAGGCGTAGGTAAAAATCCTTGCGGACACACATCCCACCTTCCAGATAGACGTCGTCGTAGCGAATCCAATTGCAAAACCCGACGGGCTCAATGTGATCAGTAGCCCATTTGTAGAATGCCACGTACTGCCGCCAATTTTGTGGAGGGGTCGCAATCGGTAGCCCACAGTTGTCACGGGGTACTGGAAAGCTATGTCCGAAGCTCTCGAGGAACAGCTCCGAAGCGAAGAAAGCTGCGTTCGGTAGCCCTAGAACGTGAAGGGCCTCCGCAAAACGCACATTTTGTGGCAAGTTTTCTGACATCTTTTGAGTCGTCAGGTTTTGTATGAGAGGCCGAAGCTACGGCCTTCCGCTGAGCGCGGGATTGCCACGTCGGCAAACCGGGAAGCTCCTCTCGCCCGTGGCCGTTCTGACGACACGTGGTGACGAATCTGGCACGCGCAGTACGTGCCTCCCGCGTTAGCCACTCCTACTCGCGCAATATCGCAAGTAGAGCTGATGGAGTTTTCCAGTCGTGACCGCAGACGTATCGGGGTAGTGACCACAGACTTTCAGTTCCGGTTATGGGCTTTGGTTCTGCAGTGAATGCCGCCCTGACTCCGATTCCTTGATGCCGTTGAGGGAAGTATTCCGCGGTCAGAAAGTCGTTGTAATGTCCGAAGGGGTACGCAAAATAAGGCACCGCATGCCCAGAAGTCCGCTCATGGATAAAATGAGCGGCCGCGAGAATCTGCGCATCCGCATCTTCGTAAGATTTTACCTGTTTGAAGTCAGCGCGCGCCTGCGTCGAGTGAGCGACGCTCGTTAGGGCAGGGTGAAGGTGGTCCCAGCTATGATTGCCTATGGACAGCAGCCCCGTTCGGATCGCTCGCGCCCACCATGAATCATCCATCGAGCCAGCGCTAAGGTAGGTGTACGCCGCATCAAACGTGCGCTCTATCACCCGGCGTGCCTCCGGGGATGCGATCACGAAGCTGGTCGCGGTTAGCTCCGGCTGCAGCCCCCCGAGCTTAGTTTCCGCAAAATCTGCCATCGTGCCAGCGAAGCCACGTTGCAGCCCTATCTGCGGATGGACGAAATCGTCCAAATCGAAGATCGGACCATCGTCAAATGTGAGGGCGACATACCTTGAATCGTCTGAGCCTCCATTTTTGGGGCAGCCTTGTTGATGGTCAAGCAGCATCGCTACGATCTTCTCCAACGAAACAATTTGGTACCCAGCGTGCGTGATGAGCTCGAGGTCAATTGGCAAGGCAATATGGTCGTTAAGGTGGTATTCCGGGCCCAAAACGTGGTGAGAATGGTATGTCAGGATATACGACATAAGCGGACCTTATTGTCCTTGAGCGCGCGAAAGACCAGATACGCGGTCATCAACTTGGTGCGAGACGCCGGCTCGCGCGGCTCGTCGGCGTTGACGGCGACGAGCGTCTGGCCGCTGAGAATGTCGATCAGGAGATAAGCTTTGGCGGCAATCGACGACAGCGCTACCGCTGCCGGCACCGGGGTGCCGCTCGACGCGGTAATCGAAAAAAGGCAAACGCGAACAACAGCGACGCGCGAAGGGAAAAGAACATTGTTCGAGGTCTGCCGGAAGAAGTGCATTATACCGTCACGCGGACGGTATGTTTTCCGTCCCAAGAGAAGAACGCCCCCGACTCGCCCACATGACACCCATTCCCGTATTCGACCTTGCACGTCAGCTGGCGCCACAGCGAGCCGCGCTGGAATCGGCGGTGCTGGCTGTTATTCGAAGCGGGCGCTTTGTGCTCGGCGATCAGGTTGCGGCGTTCGAATCGGCTTTCGCCGCGTACTGCGGCGCGCAGCATGCAGTGGGAGTGGCGAATGGCACCGACGCGCTCGAGCTCGCTTTGCGCAGCGTCGGTGTGGGTTCGGGTGATCGAGTGATCACGGTCGCGAACGCAGGCGGATATGGCACCACTGCCATTCGCGCCTGCGGCGGCGAGCCACTCTACGTCGATGTCGATGCGGAGTCGATGCAGGTGGACAGCAGCTATTTCGAGCGCGCAATGGCGACCGGCCCTCGGGCGGCGATCGTCACCCATCTCCACGGCCGACTTGCAGACATCGAAGCACTGCAACGAGTGGCCGATGCGCGCGGCGTTCCCATGGTCGAGGATTGCGCACAAGCACACGGCGCGCGGCTCAATGGGAAGCACGCCGGTACCTTCGGCTCTGTGGGCTGTTTCAGTTTTTATCCTACGAAGAACCTCGGTGCACTCGGCGATGGCGGAGCTGTCATCACGCAGAACAGCAGGCTTGCGGAGCATGTGCGTGCATTGCGCCAATACGGATGGCGCCGCAAATATCGTGTCGAGCGAGTGGGCGGCCGGAATTCCCGTCTGGACGAATTACAGGCGGCTGTCTTGCATCATCGCCTTGCAGGGCTCGATGACGACAACCGCGTTCGGCGCGCGATCGCCGCGCGCTATGCGCGGGAAATGCGCAATCCGCTGCTATGGATGCCGCGCCGTGGGGGAGAGCACGATGCCGTGCATCTCTTTGTCGTGCTGACCCGCCATCGTGATGCGCTCGTCGCGCATCTCAGCGCACACGGCATCGGCTGCGACGTACACTATCCGGTGCCCGATCACCTGCAACCTGGCTGGACTGTGCCAGACGACACGCCGCCGTTGCCCATTACCGAACAACTTGCGCAGCAGGTGCTGACTCTGCCCTGCTTCGCAGCCATGACCGACGAGGAGATCGCTCGTGTCATCGACACCTGCAATAGTTTCACAACCTGAATGCGCGCTCATCGTGCCGGTGTACCGGAACGAGCAGAATATCGACGCGCTCGTCGCAAGGCTTCACGCGCTCAGTGGCGCGATTCCGGGAGGCATCGAGGCGGTTTGTGTAGTCGACGGCAGCCCGGACGCGAGTTACACGAGGTTGACGGAATTGCTGCCAGGTGCGGCGTTCCGTTCGCGAGTGTTGTTGCTGTCGCGGAATTTTGGATCATTTGCAGCCATTCGCGCAGGGTTCGCGGCAGTTGATTCCCCCTATTACGCGGTGATGGCAGCGGATTTGCAGGAGCCGGCGGAACTCGTCGAAAGTTTTTTTGCAAGCCTGCGCAACGAGCCAGTCGACCTCGTACTCGGTACGCGGGCAACGCGCGAGGATCGATTCCTCGACCGCCTGGCGGCGCAAGCGTTCTGGGGCATTTACCGGCGCTTCGTGCAGCGCGAGCTGCCCCGGGGAGGCGTCGATGTTTTTGGCTGCAATCGTTCATTTCGCGACCAGTTGCTGAAGCTCGCCGAATCCAACAGCTCGTTGGTCGGTCAGCTCATCTGGCTGGGCTTCCGCCGCAAGCTGATACCATATCGACGCGAACCGCGCGCGGCAGGGAAGAGCGCGTGGACCTTCCGGCGCAAATTGAACTACTTGATGGACAGCGCCTTTGCGTTCTCGGATCTGCCGATCCGCATGTTCATTTTTCTAGGCGGTCTCGGCCTGTTGGCTGCGATTGGTTTTGGTATCGCGGTATTGGCCGCTCGCCTCGCCGGGTACGTCGACGTTCCCGGATATACCGCGACGGTGATTACGATCCTGTTTTTTTCAGGACTGAATCTGTTCGGGCTCGGCATCATCGGATCATATGTCTGGCGCGCCTACGAGAACACCAAGTCACGTCCTCTGGCGGTCGTGATGCGCGAAGATCGCTTCCAGTCGGAGCTGCCATGAGCGGTGTGTACGTTCACCCGCAGGGGCTCTGCGAATCGTTGACGGTCGGCGACGGCACGCGGATCTGGGCCTTTGCTCACGTGCTACCCGGCGCCAGGATCGGCCGCAATTGCAACATCTGCGATGGCGTATTCGTCGAGAACGATGTCGTCATCGGTGACGGGGTGACGGTCAAGTGCGGAAGCCAGATATGGGACGGCTTGCGCATCGAAGATGGTGTGTTCATTGGCCCTAACGCTACTTTCACCAACGATCCGTTTCCCCGCAGTCGGCAGCGCCCGGCGGCATTCGAGCGCACCCGGGTTGAGTTCGGAGCGTCGATTGGCGCTAACGCCACTATTCTGTCGGGGCTGACTATCGGGCAGGGTGCAATGGTCGGCGCCGGCGCAGTCGTGACGCGCTCGGTACCGGCGTTTGCGATCGTCGCAGGTAATCCGGCAAGGATCGTCGGTTACGTCGATGCGGTCGCCGGTCGATCGGCGACGTCCGTTCCTGTGACGGCGCCCACGATATCGAGCTCGGCGGTCGCCGGCGTTACGCTTCATCGGCTGCCGCGTTTCGAGGACATGCGCGGCGCGCTTGCGGTCGTGGAGTTCGAGCGGGACCTGCCTTTCATTCCGCAGCGCTGTTTCACCGTGTTCGACGTGCCTGGCAGCGAGGTCCGTGGGTCTCACGCGCACAAGTCCAGTCACCAGTTTTTGGTGTGCGTACACGGCAAGGTGCGTATCGTGGTAGACGACGGAGCTCGACGCGAGGAATACCCGCTCGAGTCGCCCGACGTCGGTCTGCACGTGCCGCCCATGGTCTGGGCCACGCAATACCAGTACTCAGCCGACACAGTGCTCATGGTGTATGCCTCGGAACGTTACAATCCGGACGACTATCTCCGCGACTACGACGCGTTTCTAAGGCTCGTCCAACGTGCGCCTTGATCGGTTCGCCGGCGCCGCCCTCATTCGCACGGACGGTGGCCGATTTCTGGCCCTTGGCATCGCCAATACATTGTTGACCTACGCAATCTATTGCGGCCTGGTTTTGCTCATGCCCGCACAGATTGCTTATGCGATCGTGTATGCATCGGGCATCGCGCTGGCGTACGCGGGAAATGTGTGGTGGGTGTTCCGCGTCCGTCCGCGGTTAGCAACGGCGGCAATCTACCCCGTTCTTTACCTGCTGCAGTACTCCCTCACCGCCGGGCTGCTCGAAGTGCTAACGCGGTACGGGTCGCTCGGTGAACGTCTGGCGCTGGCGATTGCTATTGTGATGGTCACCCCATTTTCGTTCTTTCTTAGCCGCCGGATGCTGCACGCAGAAGGCGGCAAGCCCCGTCAGGCTCGGCCATCGGCGACACCGTGACCCGTGCCTTGACGCGCGCGAACGGTATCTCGTTTGCGTTCAAGGTTCGCCTGGGATGCGTCATAGCGGTGGTCGCAGCGTGTTATGCGACCGGCTTCGGCGGCTTCTGGCTGGGCGATGATTTCGCGAATATCACATCGTTCTACAACCGCGAACTGGAAGGTCACCTGTGGCCGGACATGCTGGCTTACTTCGCGACGGGTCTGTCTTCTGTGGGATCGATGTATCGGCCCTTTTCGATGCTCAACCTGGCTGCGAACTATGCGGCAGCGGGCGTCGACTACGCGGGATGGTACTTGACGAGTTTCACGGTCCACCTCGCGAATGTAGCGCTCGTGGCGCTGGTGGTGCACCGGCTGGCGTTACTGTGCAAGAGCGATGGCTCCTGGAGCGCTCCGCTCGCAGCACTGTTGTTCGGGTTGGCGCCGACGCTGGCGGAGGGCGTCTATTGGCAGTCGGCCCGCGCAGACGCATGGGTGACCTTGTTGTCCTTGCTGGCGGTGCGGGCGTGGATCGGGTCAGGCCGTAGCGCCTGGCTGTCGCTGCCGCCGCTGACCGTAGCATTGGCATTCAAGGAATCGGCAGCGCTGTTGCCGCTGCAACTCGCTTTGCTCGCGTACGCGCTTCCGGGTAAGCGCTTGCGCGCGCAGTGGGCGAGTTTGTTGCTCGCCTTCGCCCTGCTGGCAGCCTACCTGGGCTGGCGAGCATACCTGTTCGGGCACGTGTGGGGTGTCTACCGCGCGCCCTCGGCCGCGAATCAGGCAAGGAACTGGTCGGGATTCCTTGGTGCTTTCACCTCGGTTGCACCCTGGTGGACGGAGCTGATGGCAGGCTCGTCGACTGCTGCGGCAGCCTACTTGTGCGCTCTCGGAGCCGTGCTTGCGATCTCGCTGGCTGCCGTCACGGATTCGCGTGAGCGCGCTGGGACAGCTCTTGCGCTGCTGTTGGCAAGTGGCGGCATGGCGTTCGCAACCGTGCTCAACCTTGGCGGACTACCCGCGAGCGGCGAAGGTGGGCGACTGACCTATGGGCCGTTGGCGTGGCTCGCGCTGGCGATCGGCGTGTCATGTGCGCGTGCACGCGCCGGGACCGGCACTGCATGGGCGGCACGGATTCGCGTCGTTTCCCTTGCCGCTATCGTCGTTGCGTGCGGCGTTAGCGCGTGGACGTTGACAAACATCATGGGCTTGGCGCGGGGTGCGCAAGATAGCATGCGCCTGCTCGCGCGCGGGTTGCCGGAGTGGGCAGACACGCACGATGGACTGACTTTGCTGATCGTCCCCGAGCGTATCGGTCCCGTCGCGTTTGGGCGCAACGGCCAGGGAGGACTGGCGATGCCGCCGTTTCAATCCAGGCCGTTGCTGCATCGCGTCCTGCCGACGCTGCCGGCCGAGATTCCTACACGTTTCGGGCAACTCGCCGGCGGCCTTGCCACGCGCCTTGCCGAAGAATCGCCTTCACGAATTTCCGCCGATACGCTGCCTCGATTGCTCCAACCTGCCACGGCTCGCTGGCCGGAACACTACGCATGCTGGTCGCTGCAGCGTCAGCAGGCGCTAGAGATGACGCTCCCGCAACCGGTGAGCGAACATGCATGGTCCGGCGACCTGCTCGAAGCCGTACGCATGACCTGCGGAACCATGTCGTGACCGATGCGCTGGCTCGGTGCGCCTTCGCGACAACTAGCCGACGATCGACGACGGCAAGCATCCTCACGGTTCGCATTTAGCGCGCTTCCGTGACCAGCCGCCTGCGATCGATCTCGGTGCGTGTTCCTTTAGAGTTGATCACGACGGTGCGGACGTCGGCGGCACCGCGTGCGAGCGTTTGCGCGGGAAGCTCACCCGTAAAGCCTGCGTTCGCCGTGTTCGGATAAGCTGGGAAATACAGCGCCAGCGGCTCATTCCGTGCGCCCTGGTAGGGCAGCCCGTAGCGTGCGGAAAAGGTGGCGCCGCCATCGACCAGCAACTCGACACCTGCGACACCTTGCGGATCGATCGCCCAGCCGGACAATTCGACGTCGCCCAGCGGGACCTTATTCTGAACGGGGCGATCGACAACGCCGAACGCCATCGGGGTGACGACCATGGCATCACGCAACGGCGCCTGAGAAACCACCGCGGCGCCTATCGCAAGCAAGGCAAACATTGCCGCAGCAGCGATCGCACGTCCGGTCGCGACGCCGAAGACCGCAAGCAGCGGAGCAAAGAGCGCCGCAGCAAGCACTACAACGGTCGCATACAGTGCGACGCCGGCAAGCTGCGCGTGGCGCGCAAGCTCGACGTAGCCGTCGCCGAAGATCGACGTCATGATGGCGTACCAGGTGATGCCGGTCAGCGCATACAAAGTCAAAGCAAGCGGCGAGCACCGGCGGAACACGGCGCCTGCGACGCAAGCGACGGCGCTCGCAAGCAAGATCGCAGCCGAGGCCGCCAGCATCCGCAGGAATGCCGACAAGGGAAGCTCCGCGAGCACCGGGCCGATGCTGCTCGCGAGAGCGCCCGCTACGGTGCGCACCGAATCGCTGCCCGCGTATCGCAAACCCTCGACGCTGCCAAGATACCCCAGCCGCCAATCCTGCAATTGCGGAAGGGCACGGAACGCCGCGCGCAGCAGTGTTGCCGGCTCGGTCGCCACCAACTCGGCGAGGCTGCGTCTGTTCATCACTAGCGCTTCCGGGCACGTAGCCTCGAGCGCCTCCCCCATGGGCTGGTACCAGGTGGCGCCCACCGAGCGCAGACAGCGTTCCGGCAGGCCCAGCCGCCTCGCGGTCAGCGCCTCGTCTTTGGACGCGGGAAGGATCGCGCCCAGAACGACATCGGCGTTGTTCGCCTGGGCGATGGTCGGATGACGGCCGATCAGCTCCGCCTGCGCAAAGGCGATCGCGCCCACCACCGCGATCAGCAACAGCGCGCTGCGACGAGCGCGCGCCCACATCGAAATCACCAGCGGAAAGATGAGGAGCACCGGCAGCAAGAAGTGCTGCTGCCGCGACAGTCCGAGACCGATCAGGCTCATCGCCAACGCGGCGACCTGCGTCGACGCGGGCGGAATCGGTTTCGTCACGCGCGCACCGATGGCAACCAGCAGAACCACGCTCGCGTACGCGAAGAGGACCGCGGCGAATTCGGTGTACAGGGTGTTGAGCCACAGGGTCACGATCGGATCGCACAGGACGAGCGCAAATACGACAGCGTGGACCAGCGCAAAGGCCGGCCGCTGCCGCAACATGGCGCCGAGCGCGAATGCAACGACCACCAGCGCCGCCGCTTTGATGGCGCCGATGACGCGCAGGTCGACCGTTTCGCCCTCCGCCAGGGTCGCGGCGACCGGCGCCACGAAGAGGAGCTCACTGCTCCAGTAGCATTCGTCGGGACGGCGCTCGCCGCGCACGTAGCGCGCGATCGGCGCCTCGGGGTGCGCCTGCAGTCGCGCGGCCGGCGGCAGGTCGGGCCACAGGCCGACGCACGCCGAAATTCGGCGCATGTCGAATTGATTGGCGTAGCCCAGAAGCGGCGCGGCACCGACCACCGCGTACACCCGCCATGCACCGATGCCGATCAGAACGAACGCGAGCAAGGTTGCGTATCGTGTCCGCTCAGGCATGATGGCCGGGGTCGATGCGAAGCGCCGATGATCGATGATGCCGGAAGCGAGGTGCGGCTTTGAGCGGCGCGGCGTCTGGAATGAGATCCGATACGGGAACGATTATGCATTATTGGCGCTCGCTGAGGCCCCAGCAGTGGATAAAGAACACCTTCGTGTGGGCGGGGTTCCTGTTCGCGCATGCCTGGCATGATCCCTCGCTTGTGGCGCATGTCGCCGCGGCATTCGTCGCCTTCTGCCTCCTTGCGAGTGCAGTCTATATCGGCAACGACTGGATCGATCGCGACGCCGACCGCGCGCACCCGCTGAAGCGCGACCGGCCCATCGCCGCCGGCCGGCTCTCGCTCGCGGCATCGGCCTCGATGTCCATCGCACTCGCATTGGCGGCTTTTGCGCTGGCAACGTGGGTGAGCGTCGAGCTGGTCGCGATCCTGATTGCGTACCTGGTCCTGAATGCGGCGTACTCGTTAGGCCTCAAACGGATGGTGATCATCGACGTGATCTCGGTCTCGCTCGGCTTCCTGCTGCGCCTGCTCGCCGGCACGCTCGGCGTGGGCATCGCGCCGTCGCCTTGGCTCCTGATGTGCGGTCTGATGCTGACGCTGCTGCTGGGCTTCGGCAAGCGCCGCGCCGAGCTCGCGGCGGTTACGAACGATTCCGCGCGCGCCGTGCTCGCCGAATATTCTCCCGCATTGCTCGACCGGCTCATTACCGTATGCGTCGGCGGAACCCTGATCTCGTACAGCCTGTACACCATCAGCCCGCAAACGATCGCGTTGCATGGCAGCGCCAACCTCGTTTACACGGTACCGATCGTCACCTACGGGCTTTTTCGCTACCTGTATTTGCTCGACAGACAACGCGCCGCCGAAGATCCGAGCCGGCTCATGCTCACCGACCATCATTTGCAAGGCGCGGCGTTGGCGTGGCTAGCGGCGGTCGTCTGGGTGCTGACCCACGGAAGCTGATCGCTACGCAAGCATCGACTTCGGCGAGCTACGAGGCGATTCTCGCGCGAGGCGAGCGCTCAACCTTCGAGAAATGCGAAATCGACCTCCGGCTTGCGTCCGGAAACGAGATCCGCAATCGCCTTTCCGGATCCGCAGCTCATCGTCCAGCCGAGCGTTCCATGACCGGTATTGAGATACAGGTTTGGATAGCGGGTGCGGCCGATAATCGGAACGTTCGAGGGCGTCGCCGGCCGCAACCCGGTCCAATACTCGGGGTGTTTGGTATCGACGGCGTCGCCGAACCATTCGCTCGCGCGTCGGGTCAACGCCTCGCAACGCACCGGATTGAGTTCGAGGTTATAGCCGGACAGCTCCGCGGTCCCCGCCACCCGGAGACGATCGCCGAGGCGCGTAAAAACCATTTTCTTGGCGTCGTCGGTGACGCTCACGGTCGGCGCTGCCGCCGGGTCGACGATTCTGAGCGTCGCTGAATAGCCCTTTGCCGGGTAGACCAGCGCGCTTACGCCGATCGGCGCCAGCAGCTTTGGCGTGTAGCTCGAAAGGCACACGACGTAGGCGTCGGCAGCGAGCGCTTCCCTGCCGTGCTGCTCGTCGACTGTGTGGACGCCGCTGACCGCGCCTCCGGCGACCGCCAGCGCCTCGACCGTCATGCCGTAGCGAAAGCTGACTCCTCGCTCTATCGCGATTGCCGCGAGCGATTGCGTGAACTTTTTCGCGTCTCCGGTCTCGTCGCTCGCGGTGTAGGTACCTCCGGCGATCCAGTCCCGCCTTTCGGTGAGCGAAGGCTCGATCGCGATGCATTCCGCGGCCGTTTTCACTTCGCGCGCGATGCCGTATTGCCGCACCAGCGCCGCTGCCTCCGCTGCGGCATCGAAGCCCCCACGGTCGGTGTAGATCTGCAGGATGCCCCGCTGCAGATCGTCGTAACGGAGCCCGGTCGCGGCGCGCAGGTTCCGCAGCACCTCTCCCGAATACTTGCTGATGGCCAGTATCTGCAGCATGTTGCGGCGAGTCCGCGAAGGCAGGCACTCGATGAGGAACTGCAGGCCCCAGCGCCACTGTTGGAGGTCCAGCCGCGGGCGGAACAACAGCGGCGCGTCCGCCTGCGAGAGCCACTTGAGAATCTGGAACGGCGCCGCAGGGTTGGCCCAGGGCTCGATGTGCGAGACCGAGATCTGGCCACCGTTGGCGAACGACGTTTCCAGCGCCGCCGCGCTGTGGCGCTCGACGACGGTGACGTCGTGCCCATGTTCGCGAAGAAACCAGGCAGTCGTGGTTCCGATCACGCCCGCGCCGAGCACCAGAACCTTCACCTCGCGAAACCCTACGCGTATTCCGCGATGGGAATGCAGGCGCAAAACAGATTGCGATCGCCGTAAACGTTGTCGGCGCGGCCCACCGACGGCCAGATCTTGTTCGCTTTCAAGCTGGCCAGCGGATAGGCCGCCTGCTCGCGCGTGTAACCGTGCTTCCATTCCGTGGTCAGCAACGCTGCAGCGGTGTGCGGCGCATTCTTCAGCGGGTTATCGTCGCGGTCCATCCTTCCTTCTTCGATGGCGCGAATTTCCTCGCGGATCGCAAGCATGGCGTCGACGAAGCGGTCGAGCTCGACCTTGGATTCGCTCTCAGTTGGCTCGATCATCAGCGTTCCCGCGACGGGAAAGCTCATGGTCGGGGCGTGAAAACCATAGTCCATGAGGCGCTTTGCGACGTCCTCGACCGTGACCCCGCTCGTCTCCTTGAGCGGTCTCAAGTCGAGGACGCATTCGTGCGCGACCAGTCCATGTCTTCCCGTGTACAGGACCGGGAAATGCGATGAGAGCCGCCGCGCAAGGTAATTGGCTGCGAGGATTGCCGATTCGCTCGCCGCTCTCAAGCCGTCGCTGCCCATCATCGTGATATACATCCACGAGATCGGCAGGATGCTGGCGCTGCCATATGGCGCCGCGGACACCGGGCCGATATGCTCGTGCGCCGTTCCGGGCGCCTTATCCCGCCACCCCGGCAGCGCTCGATGCGCCGGCAGGAAACTCGCCAAGTGTGCGCCCACCGCGACCGGCCCGACGCCGGGCCCGCCACCACCGTGCGGAATGCAAAAAGTCTTGTGCAGATTGAGGTGTGAAACGTCGGCGCCGAACTTTCCCGGCGCGGCCAGGCCGACCAGCGCATTGAGATTCGCGCCGTCGACGTAGACCTGTCCTCCGTTGGCGTGCACGATGTCGCATAGCTGTTTGATCCCGACCTCGAACACGCCGTGGGTCGAAGGATAGGTGACCATGATCGCCGCGAGATCGGCGCGGTGAGCCTCGGCTTTGCTCCGCAGATCGCCCAGGTCGACGTTGCCGTTATCGTCGCACGCGACGACGACCACCTTCATACCCGCCATGTGCGCTGACGCCGGATTGGTGCCATGCGCCGAGGCAGGGATGAGGCACACGTTGCGTCGCGCCTGCCCCCGCGCGGCGTGATACGCCTTGATGATCAAGAGCCCCGCGTACTCGCCCTGCGAGCCGGCATTGGGCTGCAGCGAAACCGCCGCGTAGCCCGTCACCGCGCAAAGCATGCGCTCGAGGCGGTCGATCATTGCCCGATAACCGACGGTCTGGTTTTCCGGCGCAAACGGATGCAGGTGCGCGAACTCCGGCCAGGTCACCGGCATCATCTCGCTGGCCGCGTTGAGCTTCATGGTGCAGGACCCGAGCGGGATCATCGAGCGATCGAGCGCAACATCCTTGTCCGCGAGGCGCCGCAGGTAGCGCATCATCTCGGTTTCCGAGTGATAGCGATTGAAGGTCGGGTGGGTGAGAAAAGCCGAGATGCGCTCGAGGCCCGCCGGCAGCGCATCGTCGATCGTCGCTTCGAGCGTCTGGAAATCCGGCAACACCGCACCTTGCGGCGCAAATATCGTCCACAACAGCTTGACGTCGTCGCGCGTGGTCGTCTCGTCGAGCGAGACCCCGAGACGCGCTTCATCGACCCGGCGCAGATTCGCGCCGTGGGCCACGGCCTTCTCGCGAATGGCGGCAGTCCGGTCTTCCGTAGCAATCGTCAGCGTGTCAAAGAACGTCGGATTGACTACCGCAAGGCCGAGCCGCTTAAGCCCCGCATTGAGCACCCCCGTCAGGCGATGAACGCGACGGGCGATGATCGAGAGCCCCTGCGGCCCGTGATAGACGGCGTACATGCTCGCCAGCACCGCGAGCAGCACCTGCGCCGTGCAGATATTCGAGGTCGCCTTTTCGCGACGAATGTGCTGTTCGCGCGTTTGCAACGCGAGCCGAAAAGCGCTCTGGCCGTTGGCATCGACCGTTACTCCGACCAGCCGGCCCGGCAGGTTGCGCTTGAATTCGTCGCGGGTGGCGAGGAATGCCGCGTGCGGACCGCCGAAACCCATCGGCACGCCGAAGCGCTGGCTCGATCCCACGACGACATCGGCACCCCATTCGCCAGGTGGCGTCAACAGCGTCAGGGCCAGCAAGTCGGCTGCGGCGATCACCAGCGCACCCCGGGCGTGGATGGCTTCGGTGAGCGCGCGATAGTCGCGCACGTCGCCATTGGCGCCAGGGTACTGTAGCAGCGCGGCAAAGCAATCGGCGTTTGCCGCCGCCATGGCGGGACCCACCTCAAGCCTGATATCGAGCGGCTGCGCGCGGGTTCTGATCACGTCGATGGTCTGCGGCAGCACATCATCCGCGACGTAGATCGACATGCTCTTGCTCTTGCCGGCGCGCTGGCAAAGTGTCATCGCCTCCGCCGCCGCGGTCGCTTCGTCGAGCAGCGACGCATTCGCGATCGACATCCCGCTCAAGTCGCAGACCATGGTTTGAAAGTTGAGCAAGGCTTCAAGGCGGCCTTGCGAAATTTCCGGCTGGTACGGTGTGTATGCGGTGTACCACGCGGGATTCTGGAAAACGTTGCGCAGGATCACGCAGGGAGTGTAGGTGCCGTAATAGCCCTGGCCGATGAAGGATTTGAGCACAAGATTCTTCGCCGCAAGCTGCCTGAGCTCATGCAGCGCCTCTTCCTCGCCCTTGGCCGGTGCGAGCGCCAACGGCGCGCTTTGACGGATCGATGCCGGCACGACGGCGTCGATCAAGGCCGCGCGCGTGGGGTAGCCGAGCACCCCGAGCATCTCTGCCTGCTCTTCGTCGCTGGTGCCGATGTGGCGGTCGACGAAACCGCGATGCTGCTCGAGCGCGGTCAACGAGATTCGGGTCGACGCCGCGGCGCCCTCGGATTCAGCTAATTTCATCACCGTCTCATTCCTCGCCGATGGCCGAGGTATAAGCCGCCGCATCGAGCAAGGATGCGACATCGGCAACGTTCGCCGGCTTCATCTTGTACAGCCAATGCCCGTATGCATCGGCGTTGATCAACTCCGGCGACGCAACGACCTGCTCGTTGATCGCAACGATTTCACCGCTGACTGGCGCGTAGATGTCGGAGGCGGCCTTCACCGATTCGACCACCGCGCATGCCTCGCCGACTTTGACTTTACGGCCGACGGCCGGCAGCTCGATGAACACGAGATCGCCGAGGGCCTCCTGCGCGTGATCGGTGATGCCGATCGTCAATGTGCCATCCGATTCGCTGCGTATCCATTCGTGGCTGGCGGTGTATTTGAGATTGGTGGGAACGTTCATAGCGGTTTCTCCTTGATTCACGCGAGTAGGCTCTTACCATGGCGCACGAACGGTGGTTTCACGACGCGAGCGGCAAGCGACTTGCCGCGGACTTCCACTTGCACACCTTCGCCAGCGACTATATCGGCGGGCAGCCTGGCAAGCGCAATCGAGCGCCCTAGCGTCGGCGAGAATGTTCCGCTGGTGATTTCGCCGTCGCCGGCTCGGGTCACCACCTTTTGATGGGCGCGCAGCACCCCGCCTTTATCCTCAAGGAGCAAGCCGGTCAATTGCCGCCCGGGCGCTCGCGCCAGGAGCGCGGCCTTGCCGACGAAGTCACGCGCGCTCGCCAGATCGACCGTCCACGCGAGACCCGATTCCAGCGGATTGACCGTCTCGTCCATGTCCTGTCCGTAAAGGTTCATTCCCGCTTCCAGCCGCAAGGTGTCGCGCGCGCCCAGGCCGCATGGCTTGACACCCGCGGCGGCCAGCGCATGCCAGAACTCGACCGCGCGCGGCGCCGGCAACATTACTTCGAAGCCGTCTTCGCCCGTGTACCCGGTGCGGGCGATGAAATACTCGCCGACCTCCGCGGCCATGAATGGCTTCAGCGGCTCGGTCGCCGCTTTGGCCTCAGGGTTCCGATGTTGCAGCACCGCCCAAACGCGTTCGCGGGCACGCGGTCCTTGCACCGCGATCATCGCCAGGTCCCGCCGCGGCGTGAGCTCGAGATTCGCTCCGCGCTCGTCGATCAGCGAACGAAGCCACGCGACGTCCTTGTCGGCGGTGCTGGCGTTGACAACGATGCGAAACCGGTTTTCGCTCTGGAAATAGACAATCAGGTCGTCAAGCACGCCGCCATCGGGCTTGAGCAGGCACGAATACAGCGCCTTGCCGGCGACCGTCAGCTTGTCGACGTTGTTGGCGAGCGCGTAGCGCAAAAAATCGCGCACACCCTGATGGGCGTTCTTATTTGCCTCCTTTGGGCTGGCTGTCGCGACGTCGACCGGGAGCATGTGCGAGACATCGAACATGCCCGCATCGCGGCGCACGGCAAGGTGTTCCTCGATTTGGGAGCCATAGGTCACCGGCATGTCCCAGCCGCCGAAATCAACCATCTTTGCGCCGGCGGCGCGGTGCACGGTGTTGAGCGGAGTCTGCTTCAGCAAGACATCTCCCAGGCGACAAGAAAGGGCGAAGCCAGTTCGCGAGCTTCGCCCCGTCTGTCCTTTTACCTGAGAGATTGCGGCGGGCATCGAGGACGATGCAGCACCGGTGCCCCTTCGGTGGGCTGATCGACTTCTCGCCGATCAGCCGCTCTCCAGATGGTCGTTACGGCCCGCGCAGTCCTTTTTGCCTGAGCGATTGCGGGAGTTACGCCTTCGGCGGCAGCCTCATATACACCGAGACCGCACTCTCCTGCACGGGAGCGCCAAGCTTACCGATGCAGCTAGCCCTTGTCAAAACGGAACCCTGAGCAATGCTGCATGTCGCTGTCGCAGTCGTTGTTTGCGCCGCCTTTCGCGAACGAGACTGCTGACGGGACTGTGCGGCAATCGCGAATGCGCAGCGCTTCTTGAACGTGGCCGACAGCCAACTACTTTTGAACGCAAATGCGCGCGCCAGCGCGATGAGGCTCTCGGCAAAGTTATTTGGCAGAGTTTCTCCGTTAGCCTTCAATCGCTGCTTCGAGCGCTGCGAGGGAGTGAATCGGCGGCAGGCATGTCGTGCCGCGGCAGACCCACGCAGTCGCGGATCCTTGACCTGCGAGCGCCTCGTGCGGCTTGGAAAGCGCGCCAGGCAACGACGCCTGGGCCGACAAATCGAGCGTTTGAACGGCCGGCCGATAGCCGCGTTCCACCGCGCGTTGCCAAGCCGCGCAAGTGGCGGCGTCGCCGCGAAGCAATACGGTCGTCGGCGGCGTGGTGTATCCATCGAGCGCGACCAGCAGCGACGCGAAACCGGTCGGCTCGTTCTCGAGCTCGCTGGCAAAGGCTCGCACCGTCCGCTCCGCAGCGTCGAGATAACGGGGCTCCGAGAGCCAGTGACCCAGCGTCGTCAGCGCCTGTGCCGCGATACCGTTGCCCGCGGGCGTCGCGTTGTCGTGACCGGGCTTGGGCCGGTGTATGAGCGCTTCGTGATCGTGGCTGGTGAAGAAGAATCCGCCGCCGGCCGGATCCTCGAATCGCGCGAGCAAGGAATCGGCGAGCTCGGTCGCCCAATCGAGATCGCGTCGCTGGAACGAGCTTTGCATCAGCTCGATCAGCGCGGCCAGCATGAACGCGTGATCGTCGAGGTAGGCGTTGAGGTGCGCTCGGCCGTCCTTGTAGGTCGCCAGCAGTTTGCCGTCGCGCCACATCGTGGCGCGGATGAAATCGGCGGCCTCTTGAGCTGCGGCAAGCCATGCCGGGTGATCGAGAATGCGCGCGGCCCGGGCAAGTGCCGCGATCATCAGCGCATTCCACGAGGTGAGTAGCTTGTCGTCGCGGCCGGGCCGCACGCGAAGAGCCCGTGCCGCGAGCAGCTTGGCGCGGGCGTGGTCGATGCGAGCCTCGACGTCGGGCAGCGCCAGCGACAGCGTGCGGGCAACGTCGGCGAGTGGGGCGACGACGCGAAGGTGCCAGGTTTCGTGCTCGAAATTCGGCGGCTCGCCGAGACCCCAATGCGCGGCCGCGACGACGTATTCGTCGGCATCGAGCAAGGCGCGGACCTCGTCCGGTGTCCAGACGTAAAACTTTCCCTCCTCGTGCTCGCTGTCGGCGTCCAGGCTCGAATAGAAACCTTTTTCCGGTGAGCGCATCTCCTCGAGGAGCCAGCTGACGATGCCCCTCGCCGTGCGGGCGAAGCCCTCTGCCCCCGTTGCCCGCCACGCGTCGGCGTAGAGCGCGAGCAGCGCCGCGTTGTCGTAGAGCATCTTTTCGAAATGCGGGATGGTCCACTCTGCGTCGACGCTGTAGCGGCAGAACCCGCCGGCCAACTGGTCGCAGATCCCGCCATCGGCCATGCGCGCGAGCGAGACTTCGACGATCTCGCGCGAGCGCGCATCGTTTTGCAGCGCGTAGTGGCGCAGACATAGGTCGAGCTCGGTTGCATGTGGAAATTTCGGCGCAGCGCCAAAGCCGCCGTGCACCGGGTCGAACGATCTCGACAGCGCCGAGATCGCGCGTTCCGTGGCGTTCGCCGGCAAGTCCGCCGCTGCGTCCGGCGGATCGGGATTGGTCATTCGAAGCGCTGAGATAAGCCGTGCATTCTGTTCCGCGATGGCACTCCCTTGCTCGCGATACGCGCTGGCGATCCGCGGCAAGAGATCCGCGAAGCCGATCAGCCCATAGCGAGACGTCTTCGGGAAATAGGTTCCGCCAAAGAACGGCTCCTGCTCGGGCGTCAGGAACATCGTCAGCGGCCAGCCGCCGCTTCTCCGGGTCAGCATCGCGTGGGCGGCCTGATAGATCTGGTCGAGGTCGGGCCGCTCCTCGCGATCGACCTTGACGTTGACGAACAGGCCATTCATCAAATCGGCGACCGCCGGGTCCTCGAATGACTCGTGGGCCATGACATGGCACCAGTGGCACGCCGAGTAGCCGATCGACAGTAATATCGGCCGATTCTCGTGCTTCGCGCGCGCCAGGGCTTCATCGCCCCAGGGGTACCAGTCGACCGGATTGGCCGCGTGCTGTTGCAGATACGGGCTCGTCTCGCCCGCGAGGCGATTCATGCAACAGGCAGCCTTAACGCGGCACTTCCTCGAACGCCGCGCGTTCGAAATCGGCGCCACGCTGGATAAGCCGCGTCAGTCGAAGCTTGCGCTCGGGGCCGGAGGCGAGCGATCGCAGCACGCGGCCGGCACTAAACGTGCGCGGCGGTACGATCACGCACGCTTTTTCGTCCGGGGTTGCGGCGAGCGTAAGCGCGGGCGCCGGCGGTTCCTCGACCAGCATGGTCGTCAATGCCCGAACGACAATCGCGGTGGCCGAACCCGGCCAAAGCTTCAACGAGACCGTCAGCTCGCCCTCATTTTCGAACGCAACGCGGGTGATGTAACCACAACGAATACGATCGTCGCCACGCAGCACAACCAGCTGGTCGAGGTGCCAGCGGTAAGGGCCGGTTCCAACGCGGCGCAAGGTTCCACCCGTCCAGTCGTAATTTCCCTGCCACGTTTCCCACGCCCAGATCTTCTCGGCTTCTTCCTTGTTGCGATCGTAATCCGTCAGGGCGGCGAGCGTGGCGAGATGCTGCGTGCCTTGGTAGGAGAGCCGGCCCAGCAGATCCGCGCTGTTGAATGTGCGTCCGCCAATGCGGAAATACGCCGCTTCCAGACCGCCGGCGCAAAGCTCGACAGTGGCCGACTCGTCACCGCCGGTGCGTCGTGCCGGCGGCGCGTACCAACGCGAATCGAGATAGGTCAAGAGCGCCGTGCACGCTTCGACGGCGGCATCGTGGCCTAACTGCAGCTCCGCCGGATTGGCTCCGCTTGCCAGCCGCTTGAGCCGGCCTCGCACGCTGGTGATGAGCTTGGCCGGGTAGCCGTAGCGTGTTGCCTCGCCTGCGTTGCGTGGGCCCGCCGGCAAGATTACCGCGCCACTGGGCGCCTCCAGGTCGATCACGATCAGGGGACCCTCGGTCTCGCGCTGTGCGGCATAGGGGAATACCTTGCGGGCCCACATCGACAGCCATCGGTCGGTCAACTCGATCTGGCGCACCGTCATTGCGCACGGATCGGCAAGATCCAGCAATAGCGCGTGACAATAGGTGGAGTAGCACGAGACTCCGACCGCGTTTGGCATCAGCTCATCGGACACCGCCGTGACGGCACAGTCGAGAATCTCCGCCAGTCGATAATAGGCATGCAGCTCTTGCCATACCGCCGGTGCGGGAAGACGGCGTGCCAGCCCGTATACCAACATCAACTGCTTGCCGACCCAAAGTCCTCGCTGAAGCACCTTTGCCTTCACCCCCTGAAGATCGGGATCGCCTTCGAGCAAGGGCTTAAGGCACGCCGAGTACTGACTCCACAGCGCGTGCCACAAGGCAAGTGCTTGTTCCGCCGCCTCGTTTTCGCGTTCGGCAGCGGGTTGCGACTTGCCCGCATAACGCCGTGCCAGTTCGGTATGGAGGAACATGACCGGCTCGCGCACGATTTCGGCGATGCGCGCCCGCTCGCGCGGTGCGAAGTCGACCTCGGCCAAGCGCTTCAACTGGCCAAGGATGGTTTCGTAATAACGGGGGATATTGGTAAGAGGAACTGCCCGCAACCAGGCGCTGCAACCGTCGGCGTCGGCGAAGGCCAAGGTCCCCACGCTCGGCTGCGTTTGCGTCTGGGTGAGTGTGAATTCGTTGGTCACCGTTTCTCCACGAAGGGTGCCGATCCGAAACTGCGGGCGCCACCCGTTGCAACGAGCTCGTGCCGCGCGCTGCGTGTTTTGCCTGGCTAGGGCCTTCCCGAGGAGCCGGACCTGCACGCGATCGCACCGGAATCGGTCATTCGCTATCGCGCCAGAACACGTTGGATTCGAGTCTGTTTATAGCATAAGTCGGCCGCGGGCCGTTTGCCCGGCCGACGCCTCGCAGCGTCCGCCTACGACGGCCGTGAATATTCTGCATTTGTAGTAAGCAATGTGCACAAGCCTTGCCGCCTGCCGACGCGGAGAATTGCGTCCATGAGCACGGCTGACGGGCTCAGCAGTCGGATGAAAGAAGATCATGGACAAGAACCTCGAGAAACGCACCCAGAGTAGCTCCCAAGTTGCTTCGCCAGTGCCGCAAGGCATGGAGCAACGGACTCCGAACGTTGCCGGATCGTCGACGGGGAGTCTTGTGCAGGCTCGCGAGCGTTCCGGTCTCCGCTTCCCTCCAACCCGCGCCGCGCGAGCCTCGCGCGGTCGCGGGGTCTTTTTGGAGAAGGCCGATGAGGGCATGGACACGGGTCGGTCCCGCTGGATAGAAGCGCCTCTCGCGATCCTGGCGCTGGCCATTGCCGCTTTTGCCCTCGCGGTGTGCGTCAACGCGCCGTCGATTGTCGCCGGCGCCACGTTCGGCACCAATCCCGGCCCGGCCATCGTCGCGGCGGCATCGGTCGCGCCACCCTTCGTCCTGCCGGCGAATTCGCGCTAGGGTACTGAGTCAGGAATTCGCTCGATAGTTCCGCTCGACGGGACACCTTCACCGGCGCATCAACCCGGTCGGCGCGCAAGCCGGCGCCGCGCGATTGAAGGCCGCCGGACGGCTACTGCCGTGGAGTACGGATGTTGTCCGGCGGTGCCAGCTCGAAGTTGCTTCGGAATGGATTGATGTCGATGCCGCCGCGGCGCATGAAGCGCGCGTAGACGCTGAGCCTTTCCGGTCGGCAGCAATTTGCGATGTCGACGAATATTCGCTCCACGCAGGCTTCGTGAAACGCGGCGTGTCGGCGAAACGAGACCAGGTATCGCAACAACCCGGCGCGATCGATGCGCGGACCGCGGTAGCGAATGAATACGTCGGCGTAATCGGGCTGCCCGGTCACCGGGCAAGTCGATCGAAACAGCGACGAGCAGAGCGCCTCGTCGACGGACGCTTCGGCATGCGCCAGCAGCGCGGGATCGGGATGCGAAACCTCGATGGTCACCTCGGTCTCGTCGATGGACTCGGTTCCGGTTGAAGCCAGGCGCGACGGAACCGCTGCCTCGAAGGTCGCAGCCGGCATCAATGCGACGGCAACCTCGTCGCCGCACACGCGGCACAAATCGGTCGCGATCCGTGCGCCAAGCGCCGTGGCGGACGCCAGAGGCTCCTGCGCGAACGAGCCGAGATAAAGCTTGAGCGACTTGGATTCGACCATCGCCGGCGACTCGGCCCTGACCCGGAATTCGCCGATGGCGAGCCGCGGCCGGCCTTGCAAATCCAGCCACGTAATTTCGTACGCGTTCCAGACATCGCATCCGGAGAAGGGCAGATCCCCTTCAAGGCCAAGCGCCGCGCGCTGTGGGGCCCGGGGAACCGCAAACAGGAGCGAAGCATCGTAGCGATCGGGATAATCGGTCGCCTTACCAAGGGGGGAAACGTCAAAGGTCGTCATGGTGCATTCGAGAGTTTTGTTTTGGGCCCTGCGACCGCGGGGACAACAACGGACCTTGGCCGCGTTCAGGCGCGATCCAAACGCCGATAGCTTATCGCCTCCGCG
>DATMNH010000352.1:0-2965 GCA_035568975.1 Casimicrobiaceae bacterium | reverse complement strand
ACTTGAGCACGCCTTCGATGTCGCCGCCGGTGAACCCGCCCTTGTTCCAGACCTCGATCATATCGAACGGCTCGGCCTGATCTTTGGGCAAGGTGTAGTTCAGGACGGTCGCCGAAGGCGCATTGTCGATGTACGGATACTCCGGGTGATGGAACGCGAGGAGCCCGCCTGCTTTGACGACCGCGGCCTTCTCGTCCTTCGGCGATGCACCGCAACTGATCCCGCTCGCGGCCTTGGTCTTCTCGTCGACGAACCAAATGCCCGTGTGGTGCAGGTTGCTGCTGCCGCTCGTGCGATTGATCGTCACGCTGCACTCGGAGCCGAGGATCGCGACCGGCTCTCCCTGTCCCGCCGTGCAGCTCTTCTTCGGGTCTTTCGAGTCGTAGAATCCGCCGTGCTCCATGAACACGAGCGCATCGGCTTTGCCTTTGTAGAAGTTGCAGTCGTCCTGCATCTTCACGCTCCGGGGGGGCTCGTGGTGATCTTCGAGGTGAATGTGCGGCAGCACGCGCACTGGATTGCTCGTCGGCCCCGCGCCGCTGCCCGTCGTGCGCGTCCGCGTGTTCGGTTGATCGTTGTCCGCGACGCGCACCGGCTTCGTTGCATTTTCGCTCACTCCCGTCTCTGAGCCGGCTTTGCTGCCCTTGCCCTGCGTGTCGTACAGCGGCGCGCCCTGCTTGACGGTCGGGCTGCCAAGGTTGATCGGCGGCCGGGTCGCAAGAACGAAGGGGAGTGACTTTGATGTATCCTGCGAATGCTCCGTGCCTTTTGAAGATTGGGTATCTGATGCATCGTTTGAGGTGGTCGAACGGTTGAGCGCCTCGTTGAATCCCCCCACCTGTTCCTGTTTCGGCGGAACGCCATCGTAGTTTTGCGGTGGAACGTTCGTGTTGACCGTACGAGCGGGCGCGATTGTCATTTACCTCTGCCTTTCCTATTGCCCATGCCTTCGGGTTCACGAAGACCCACAAGGCGTACGGGCCTGCAGCTTGCATTGCCGCGCCTGCTTCATGCCCACGCTCCCGGGGCCTAGTAGTGCTTTTGTAATGAAGAGCCGAAACCGGTTCAGTGACCTTCCGCACATTCCGCGAGGTGCTGACTTGCTACCAAGACCATTTCGCCCAATGCAAACGCGAACGCCGGCCAAAAAGCTGAGAGCACCGAGGAGTACAGCATCCCGCGGGTTTCACTTGGCTAAAACTTCCGCTCCGGGTCATAGAACGAAAGCGCTTCGCGCTAGCCTGAGGCAAGCGGGCATGAGCGACGAGGGCGGAGTGCTGGTGTCTAAAGGTTAAGTTAGGGGACGGGAAGCGTCCCGGCTTGAGGATCGAGGGGTTAGCAACCTCACCTCAAGACCAGGAGCTCCCATGAGCCAAGCACCCATAAGCCCGCTTCGTCGCCGCATGATTGAGGACATGACCGTCCGCGGCTTCGGAGAGAAGACGCAAAGCGACTATATCCGCCACGTTAAGAACTTCACACTCTTCCTCGGCCGCTCGCCGGATCAGGCGCAGTGTGAAGATCTGCGCCTTTATCAGGTGCATCAGCGTAAGCAAGGCGTGCAGCCGCCAACGATGAACGGCGCGGTCGCGGCACTGCGGTTTTTCTTCACGACGACTTGCAACCGGCCTGAGATGGCGCGCCATCTGACGCTAGTGCGTCAGCCGCAGAAGCTGCCCGTGGTTCTGACGCCGGAGGAGGTAGCGCGGCTGATCGAGGCCGCACCGAGCCCCAAATACAAGGCTGCGCTCGGGGTCGCTTACGGCGCCGGGCTGCGCGTGTCGGAAGTTGCCAACCTGCGTGTGTCGGACATCGACTCCGAGCGCATGGTGATCCGCGTCGAGCAGGGCAAAGGCAAGAAGGACCGCAACGGCATGCTGTCACCACGGCTGCTGGTGCTGCTGCGGGAGTGGTGGCTGGTTGGACGGCCGACGACGTGGCTGTTTCCGGGCCGTGATCCGCTGCTGCCGATCACGCCACGCCAGCTCCATCGGGTCGTATGCGAGACGGCCGACGCGGTAGGCATCGAAAAGCGCGTGTCGCCACATACACTGCGTCACAGCTTTGCGACGCATCTTCTCGAGGAAGGTGTCGACATCCGTTTGATCCAGGTGGCTCTGGGACATTCGAAGCTTGATACGACGGCGCGCTATGCGCACGTCGCCAGCAAAGTGCTGCGTGAGATGGTGAGCCCGCTCGATCAGCTTACCTCACTGGTTCGGGACAAGGACGCGCCGACGTAGACGGCGCCAGCCGTGTCCCGTCCAGCTCTGGAAGTCGCGGACATCTTCCGCGATCACGGGGCCGCTTGGCGTAGCGCCAACCGCGGCCATGTGAGCCTCGGCCAGCTCAAGGTGATGAGCGCGATCGAGGGCTGCCGCACGGCGGCCCTTGGCGGCCATGTTACGCGCTGTGAGAACGAAGCGTGCGGGCACACCGTCATCGCCTACAACTCCTGCCGCAACCGCCACTGCCCAAAGTGCCAGGGCTCGCAGGCGTGGGAGTGGCTGGAGGCGCGCAAGGCCGAGCTGTTGGAGGTGCCATACTTCCACGTCGTGTTCACGCTGCCGCCGAAGATCGCCGTCATCGCCTACCAGAACAAGGCCGTCATCTACGACCTCCTATTCAAGGCGAGCGCCGAGACGCTGCTGACGATCGCCGCGGATCCGAAGCGCCTCGGTGTGAAAATCGGCTTCACCTCGGTCCTGCACACCTGGGGGTCGGCGATGACGCAGAACCCTCACTCAAGATACCGGGCATTATCATCTCCTTGATTTTCAGTGAACAACGCAAGCTGGTCGACCGCGCAACCCCCCTGCAGAATTAGCTTGCCGGTGCGGTGGAGGCGCTCAATAACGCTCCGAATGGGTTCAGCATCCAAATCACGGCGGCTGACTTCCCACGGTGCACGAGGAGTTATTTGTTCGCGCTTCAATAGGCCGGCTTCAACCAGCTTTTGGATGGT
>DATMNH010000351.1:0-12371 GCA_035568975.1 Casimicrobiaceae bacterium | reverse complement strand
GGATTGATCGGGTCGGCATTGAGTCGGATTACCTGCGAAATATTAGTCATCGACTGTGACACTTATACGTCTTCAGTTTGGATTTGTCGATGAGCGGTTGTCTCCCCACTTAGGGATGGCCACTTGCCGGGCTGGAAGTGGCACAATGCTATTTCGCAGATCATATGGAGCATCGCCATGACGATGGCGGTCAAGTCACGGAGGAGCATCATGCACTTAAGGCAATCGGAGATCGGTTATGGGTAGATCAGCCGCGTCACTGCTGCTCGTCCTGTTGACTGGCATCGCGTCTGCGGCGATGAGCTTGACGAGCGTCGACATAAAGCCGGGCGTTGCGATCCCTATCGCACACATTTATCCGCGGTGCGGTGGTGAGAACATCTCGCCGGCGCTTTCTTGGAGCGGCGCGCCCAGCGCCACAAAAAGCTTTGTGCTCACGATGATTGACATTGATGTGAAGCCTGACCAATGGTCGCACTGGGTTGTGGTTGGTTTGCCGCCGGCCGTGAAATCGCTACCGCGCGGAACAACCTCGCTGCCGGCGGGTGCCAAGGCCGTTGTGAGCAATTTCGGCGACGCTGCCTATGCGGGTCCTTGTCCGCCGAAGGGCACCGGCGTGCATCATTACGAGTTCACAATTTGGGCGTTGCCGACCGCTGAGATCTCCTTGGCCGATGACGAGAAGGCAGCGACACTCACTGAGTTGCTCTCGAAACGTGCCCTCGATCGGGCATCGCTCGTCGGACTGGTGAGTGCGCCCTCGAGCTAGCCGCCGGAGCATCAAAAGCCAATCTTTCCAGAAGCCCTCAAAATCGCTGGATTGCCATGACGTTGGGTTGGTTGGTGGTGGGATGTCCGCACACGGTGGGGTTCCAAGAGGTGCCGACGATGGCCCATCCCGATGGGACTGTTCCTTTGCAGGCGTGAATGACTGCGCCCAGCGGTTGGTCGCTCAATTGCTGGATGGTCCAGACGTTGTAGGTGATGGTCGCGGGTTTGCCGCAGACAGTGGGATTCCAGGCGTCGTTGATTTTGATCCAGCCCGGCGGGAGGGAGCCGGCGCAGACATTTTGTGTGCGCAGGATTGCCCCCAGAGACAAGGGAGCGAGCGACGGCGCTTCGATTGGTGGGGGCTCGCGGTGTTCGGGCAATGGCGGATTTGCTGCAGGCGGCGGTGGCGCGGGCAAAGTCGGTGCCGCGGGCAGAGTCGGTGTCGCGGGCAGAGTCGCCGCGACCCCTGGAGCTACTTCGAGGGTGGCGTCGGTGATCGGCCCGGGTTTCGAGAAGCCATTGCTGCAGGCCACGCGCGTGGCGCTCAAGGGTGAAAGAGTGGGCGTCAGTGCGCCGACACGAGTGCCGTGATCGTCGAGCAAATTCATCGATGCCGAAAGCCGCGCGTAGGGATGTAGATTCACGAGATAAAACAGGCCCGGTGGCTTCGCGCCCGCGGCGCACGCGTTGATCCCTCCTTGGAGAATGAAGGCTGCGAAGGAGCGCGCGTCCTCGGGGGATGGTTCGGCGGCGTTGGCATCGACGTACGAGGCGTTTTGTGCGGTGATGAGCATGGGTACGCTCAAAGGCCCGGGTGGCTGCAGCGCGGCGCGATAGGTGTAGGTGCATCCGATGCTTGCGGATTCGCGCGACCTCAAACGACGAACATGAAACTTTGGAAAGCGGTCGGTAATGGGATTGAGACCGGCGTCGAACAAGATGAAGTGCTGTTGCGGTGGACTCGAGTTGTATTTGAAGGTGGCGTCGATGGTTTGGCTTGCGTTCAGGTTGGTGGCGTAAATGATGAAGTTCTTATCGTTGGCGCCCGCGCCCTCGCAAAGGTCGTGGCTGACCTCGATCTTGACGTCATCGATCGCGGCGGCGATCCCAAAGTGGGAACCCGCCAATAGCATGGCGACCACAAACAGCGTGCGGTACCGGGTCATGTTATTCATTTGCCATACGCGTGCGACGGGTAGCTGTTGAGCTACGCCGGGGCACCGGCTTCGCGCAAGCGCGCGATCTCCGAGCGCGGTGGAGCGCCGAACAGGCGCCGGTATTCGCGGCTGAACTGCGAGGGACTTTCGTAGCCCACTCGGTGCCCGGCGGTAGCAGATTCGATGCCGTCGGCGAACATCAGCCGTCGCGCTTCGTGCAACCGCAAGTGCTTTTGATACTGCAGGGGCGACATGGCGGTGACCGCCTTGAAGCGGTGATGGAGTGCCGACGGGCTCATATGCACGGCGCCCGCCAGTTCCTCGATGCGCAGCGGCGCCGCATAGTGCTGCTTGAGCCACTCGATGGCACGGACCACCCGATGGTTGCCACCCCCGCTTTGGGCGAGATCAACCAGGCGAGATCCGAGCTCGCCGCGCAGCACACGATAGTAGATTTCACGCTGTACCACGGGCGCGAGCACGCCGATATCCTCCGGCGTATCGAGCAACTTGACCATTCGCAATACGGCGTCCAGCAACGGCTCGTCCAAGCGCGCTACGAATAGGCCGCGATCGGCGGCGGGCGGGGAGGGACCCAGATCGCCTAGTTCCAGCACCAAGCGCGCGATTTCTTCCAGATCGATGTTCAGGCGTAGAGACAGGTACGGATGCTCGGGACTGGCTTCGAGCACTTGGCCCATCCCGGGTAGTGTCACGGAGACCACCAGATAGTTCAGCGGGTCGTAGTGGAATACTTCGTCATTCAGTACCGCGCGCTTGCGACCCTGCACGACGATGGCCAAGCAAGGCTGATAGACCGTCGGCATGCACACCGTCGGCATGCTGCCGCGGGTCAATGCCAACGACGGTAGCGCCGATTGATGAGTTCCGTCGAATGGCGTCAATCGGGCAACCCGCCTCGACAGGTCCTGGTGTCGTTCGGCCATCCCAGTGATCTCGTGAATTCTTTGCAAGCCGCTGTCAAACATGATTGTTTCTCAATCCTTGGACCATGGCGCATGTTAGCCGCTCGCTAAGCGGCGGGATACCGAGGATCAGGTTCTCAGCAGGATTAGGCAAGAAGCAGACAGTAATGATCTAGCCTCCCAATGGCGCCGTTGTCTAGCATGAGCGCCCACACCTCCCTGGGAGACCTTATGAAAATTCCGCATCGCAAACTGGGGCCACTGGGCCTTGAAGTCTCGGCCATCGGCCTCGGCTGCATGGGTATGTCGGACTTTTACGGACCGTCCGATGAAGGCACGAATCTGCGGGTGCTCAATGCCGCGCTCGATATCGGCATCAACTTCCTCGATACCTCGGATGCCTACGGTGTAGGTGCCAACGAGCGCCTGCTGGCGAAGGTTTTAAAGACACGCCGCGAGGAAATTGTGCTCGCCACCAAGTTCGGCTACCTGCGCAATCCCCAAGGAGCGTTTCTCGGCATCAGCGGAACGCCGGAGCACGTGCACGCAGCCTGCGATGCCAGTCTCGAGCGGCTCGGCGTTGATCACATCGATCTGTATTACCAGCACCGTGTCGACCCCAAGGTCGCGATCGAAGAAACAGTAGGCGCCATGGCGGAGCTGGTGAAGGCGGGAAAGGTGCGCTACCTGGGCCTCTCCGAAGCCTCGGCAAAGACCATTCGACGCGCGGCGCAGGTGCATCCCATTACGGCATTGCAGAGCGAATACTCCTTGTGGTCGCGCGACCTGGAGGGGACGGTCCTGCCCACATGTGAGGAACTCGACATCGGCGTGGTCGCCTATAGTCCGCTCGGCCGGGGCTTTCTGACCGGCGCGTTCAAAAAGCCGGAGGACCTCGAGGCCGGCGACGTGCGGCGCAGCAATCCTCGATTCTCGAGTGAGAATTTTGCCGGCAACCTGCAGCTGGTCGAGGCCGTATCGGAGATTGCACGCGATGAAGGTTATACGCCGGCACAGGTCGCCCTGGCCTGGCTCCTCGACTGCGCACCCTACGTCGTGCCGATTCCCGGTACGCGCAACATCAAGCGCCTCAAGGAAAATGCGCTGTCCGTCATGGTGCGCCTCAACGACGCGCAGCTCGAGCGGCTCTACGGGATTCTGAGTGAACGGCCGGTGACGGGAGCGCGTTACCCCGCTTCATCGATGCTGGCGATCGATGCCTGAGCGCTGGGCATTGATGGGCTTCGCGAGCAGATAGCGATCTCCCAACCATTCGACGGCGCGGGCAAGCGCCGATCGATAGTTCGCTACGGGCAGCGACTTGAGCGGGTGATTGCGTATTTCGATCATCTGTACTCCTGAGCGATTGGACATCTTTAGCGCACCGCTAAGCGGCCAATGAATTCATCGTCGGCCGGACACTGGTTGAGCGGGCCTGCACCCGTGGCATTGCGATTCGCATCCTCAGGTCCGACGCTTCGCGATGAGGTCCACAGTCGACCCGCTTGAGCGCACTTGTAGCCGTACTGGAACAGGGATCGCATGCTCGGTGTGCGGAAGTCGAACGCGTCGCCGTGCGGGTAGGCGACGGGAATGGCTGCGAACTGAAACTGTGCGCCTTGAAGTTCGGCATCGGTGGCCGTCAGTTCGAGAGTCGTGCGCAGCATGTGATTGAGCCCCGCGGAAACGCTGCGCGATAGGATCGATCTGGCTCGCAAGCGGATTGAAGCCGGTTGCTCGCTCAAGCGTCCATCGACGATGACATAAACAGCTGCGCCTTGCGACGGGCCGTTGCCCTCTTGGGTCGGCGCGACGAAGGCCAGCGGCACGAAAAACGGCGCGGAAATGGCGCCATCGACGTGAACCTCTTCATAAAGCGCCTGTTGCTCTTGCACGCGGATGACCACCGGGGGAAACAATCCCGGCACGCTCGCGGAAGCCACCAAGACATCGCGAAACAGCGCTCTTGCGCCCGCGCCGCCATTCATCGCGATCGATCCCAAGTCCCAGATCACCGGCTCTCCGGTGCTGACATCCGTTGTGGCCACGAGCAGCAGTCGTCCAGTGGACGCTTCGCGCGCGACGGCTTGGATCAAGGCATCGGTGGCATACCGGTCAACAAGCTGCTTGAGCGGCGTACCGCTATAGACGCTGGAGCCAAAAAGCACCCCTAATCCACGGGAATGCAGCAAGTGTTCGGCGCGACCGGACGTGTAGACCTCAACGAGCTGATCGTCCCAGTCAGGACCTAAAAAAGCGTAGGGCGCGATCAGCGCGCCGGCGCTGACCCCGGTGACTACGGAAAACTGGGGCCGCAAAGCCGAGCGGGTCAGACCGACCAGTGCACCTGCGCCAAAGGCGCCATCGGCGCCGCCCCCCGAGAGTGCGAGGATATTGAAAGGCTGTCCGGCGCGCTGCGCACGAAGGCGCCGTGCGACGTTTTGCGCGGACAGGGTCGCGAAGCGCTGATCGGGCCCAAGCGTACGGATCGCGTTGGGCTCCTCCTGCTGGGCGGAGGTCGTTTCGCGAATCGCAGTGTGCGCGCAGCCTTGCAGAGCAAGCAGAGCGAGGCTAAACAGAATGGCGATGGGAAATCTCAGTTGCATGATTGATGCCTTATTGCATATGGCGGCTCACGGGTGACGCACCGGAACGCGATCGCAGACCCTGCAACCACCTCGCTGCGACGCGCGTGTATCGGGTGAGGGCATTGAGAAGCACCGGCAGGCCGCCGATTGCACCGAGGGCACTGATCAGCGCGATGACGTCGATGGCGTATGCGATGCCGCCCCAATAGTGACCCAAGGCCATGCCGATCCGCGCCCTCATGGAATTTGCGCCACCTTCATCGGGGCGGCATCCTGAAGCGGCTGCCCAACGCCACCGAGGGCCTTGTAGATCGCGACCACCGATACATTGACTGCCGTCTCCGCCTGTGCGACGGAGTCCTCGGCATCGAGCTGGGTGCGCTGCGCATCCAGCAAGACCAGAAAGTCCGCGACGCCCTCACGATATTGCGTATCCGCGAGTTCCGCGGCGCGCCGCGAGGCTTGCGCTTGTTCGTTCAGGCTCTTCAGCTGCGCCTGCTGCGAGCTGTAGGCGACAAAACTATTTTCGGTATCCTCGAGCGCCGTCAGCACGACCTTTTCGTAGTTGGCGGCTGCGGCATCCGATTGCGCTTCGCTCGCTCGCAGCCGCGCACGCACCGAACCCATATCGAAGGCCGCCCAACTCACCGTCGGCGAGACGGACCACGCCCGAGCGTTGTTGTCAGAGGTGGTGCTGAACAGTCGGCCCACGTCCCCCGAGAGAAAACCGACGAAGCCGGTGACATTGACACGCGGGAACAAATCCGCGGTTGCCACGCCCACGCGGGCCGTCGCGGCGGCGAGCTGGCGCTCGGCCGCACGAACATCAGGCCGCCGCCGCAAAAGCTCGCTGGGATCGCCGATGGGGAGTGCCTTGGCGTAGGTCGCGACGACGGCGGGGCGAAGCTCTTGATCCAGCGCGCCCGGGCGCTCGCCCAATAAAACGGCCAACCGGTACCCCGCCTGTTTCTCGGCCGCCTCGAGCGGTGGAATCGTGGCCTCCGTAGCTTTCAAGCGAGCACGGCTGCGCTGCACATCGAGTTCTGAGCCACGGCCTGTCTCGTCAAGCAGTTGGGTGAGCTCGAGCGTTTGATGCTCGGTGCTCAAGTTTTCCCGCGCCACGGACAGACGCTTCTGCGCGCCTCGCAGCTCAAAATAATTGCGCGCCACCTCGGCAGCGACGGTCACCTGCGCGTCCTGATAGTTTGCCTGCTGAGCGCCCAGGTCAGCGCGTGCGGCCTCGACCGAGCGACGCACATGACCAAAGAGATCGATCTCCCAAGTGGCATCAAACCCCAAGCTGTCGCTTTGTGCGTTGATTCGGGCCGACCCAAATCCAGGCTGCTGCTCGTCGAAGTGCGAGTACGCGGCGTCCAATTGCACGTGCGGCGCGTAGTCGAATTTTCTTTCCACGAATACCGCGCGGGCGGCCCGAACTTGATCGTACGCGGAGCGCAGATCGAGATTGGCTGCCAGCGCGCGGCGCACGAGACCATCGAGTTCGCTGTCTCCAAACTCCTGCCACCAAAGCGCCTCGGGGGATTGCGTGACGAATGCGCTCGACTGGGCATTCTTGACGACCGCCGGGGCGACCGGCTGTGCGCGGTAGTTGGGGCCGACCGCGCAGGAGGCTAAAAGCGTTGCCAAGAAAATCGCAAAAGAGTTCTTCATAGCGGAAATTTCATATCCTCGTTGGGTCATCAACCTGTCTCATCGCTTAAAGGCTGTGCGAGATGGATCGGAGCCGCTCCGGTGTTGTTGGTCAGAGCGCGCCGCGAAAGCTTGCGTACCAGGACGTAGAACAGCGGGGTCAACATGAGCCCGAAAAAAGTCACTCCCAGCATTCCGGAGAACACGGCGATTCCCATGGCGTGGCGCATCTCGGCGCCAGCACCGCTTGAAACGACGAGAGGCACCACACCCATGATGAAGGCGAGGGAAGTCATCAAGATCGGGCGCAGCCGCAGGCGGGCCGCGTTGAGCGCCGCCTGCAGCGGCGGCACGCCCTCGAGTTCCTGATCCCTGGCGAACTCCACGATGAGAATCGCGTTTTTACTCGCGAGTCCCACGAGCACGATCAAGCCGATCTGCGTAAAGATGTTGCTGTCGCCGTGCGTGAGCTGAACCCCGGTGATGGCCGAGAGCAGCACCATCGGCATGATCAGGATGACCGCGAGCGGCAGACTCAAGCTCTCGTATTGAGCGGCAAGCACCAAAAACGCGAGCAGCACGACCAGCGGAAAAATCAGCACCGCGGTATTGCCCGCGATGATCTGCTGGTAGGTCAGCTCCGTCCATTCGAAGTTCATGCCGTTGGGCAACTCCTGCCGGGCGAGTTGTTCGATCGCCGCCTGCGCCTGACCGGTGCTGAAGCCGGGGGCCGGGCCACCGTTGATTTCGGCGGTGGGGTAGGAGTTGTAGTGCATGACGCGATCGGGACCCGAAGAGTGCTTGACGGTCACGAAAGATCCCAACGGGATCATGTCGCCCGCGGCATTGCGAGTCTTGAGCCTCACGACATCTTCGGCCTGCAGCCGAAAATTGGGTTCGGCTTGGGCATTCACCGGATAGGTGCGGCCGAACGCGTTGAAGTCATTGACGTAGAGTGAGCCTAGGTACACCTGCATGGTGTCAAAGAGTTCCTGCACCGACACGCCTTGCGATTTCGCCTTTTCGCGATCCACTTCGGCATCAATCTGCGGCACGTTTACCTGGTAGCCGGAGAAAAGGCCCTGTAGCGCCGGGTTCTGATTGCCCTTCGCCAACAGGTTCTGCGTCTGCTTGTAGAGTTCCTCGAACCCCAAGCCGCCCCGATCCTCGATCTGCATGCGAAATCCGCCGATGGTGCCCAAGCCGTTGACGGGCGGCGGCGGGAACACCGCGATAAAGGCTTCTTGGATTCCGGCGTATTGCTGATTGAGCGCAGCAGTGATGGCGCCGGCCGAAAGCGCCTTGGATTTGCGCTCCTCGAAGGGTTTCAAGGTCACGAATACGATGCCGGAGTTGGGACTGTTGGTGAACCCGTTGATGCTCAAGCCCGGGAAAGCCACCGCGTGATCAACGCCCGGCTGCTTCATGGCGATCTCACCCATGCGGCGAATCACCGCCTCGGTACGATCGAGGGTCGCCGCATCGGGCAGCTGGGCGAAACTCACCAGGTACTGCTTGTCCTGGGAGGGAATGAAACCGGTCGGCGTCCGTGCGAAGCCCAGGTAAGTCAACGCGATCAGTCCGCCGTATATAAAGAGTACGATGCCGCCGGCGCGCACGACGCGGCTCACGCCCCCGACATAGCGCTCGGAGAAGCGCGTGAAAAATCGGTTGAAGGGGCGGAAGAAGCCGCCGAGCAGCCCATTGAGGATGCGGGTTAGGCGATCAGGCGGGGCGCCGTGCTCCTTGAGCAGCAGGGCGGATAGTGCCGGCGAAAGGGTAAGGGAGTTGAGCGCCGAGATCACCGTGCTGATCGCGATGGTCAGGGCGAACTGTTTGTAGAACTGCCCGGTGAGTCCGCTGATGAACGCGGTGGGCACGAACACCGCACAGAGTACGAGTGCGGTGGCGATGATGGGACCGGTCACCTCGCGCATCGCCTGACGGGTCGCCTCGATGGGCTTCAGGCCGTTCGTGATGTTGCGCTCGACGTTCTCGACGACCACGATGGCGTCGTCGACGACAATGCCGATGGCGAGCACCAGGCCGAAGAGCGACAGCGCGTTCAAGCTAAATCCAAAGAGATGCATGACCGCAAACGTACCCACCAGCGACACCGGAACGGCGATCAAGGGAATGACCGAGGCACGCCAGGTCTGCAGAAAGACGATGACGACTAACACCACCAGCAGAATGGCCTCGAGCAGGGTGTGCACCACCGCGTGAATGGATCCGCGCACGAAAACGGTGGGGTCATAGACGATCTGGTAGTCGACGCCCTGCGGAAAATCGCGTTTCAGCTCCAGCATTTTCGCGCGCACAAGTTCTGAGATCGCGATCGCATTGCTGCCGGGCCGCTGAAAAATCGGAATCGCCGCGGCCGCCTTGTTGTCAAGAAGCGAGCGCAACGCATAGGTGTCGGCACCAAGCTCGACGCGAGCGACGTCCTTCAGGCGCGTCACTTGGCCGGCGGCGCCGGTCTTGATGATGATGCTGCGAAAATCGTCCTCGGTCGTCAGCCGGCCCTTCGCGTTGATCGCCACCTGGAATTCTGTGGCGCTCGGCAGCGGCGGCGCTCCCAGCTGACCTGCGGCGACCTGTATGTTCTGCTCGCGAATGGCCCGCACGATATCGTTCGCGGTAAGGCCGCGACTGGCGGCCTTCTCAGGATCGAGCCAGATGCGCATGGAGAACTGGCCGGCGCCGAACACCTGCACATCCCCCACGCCGTCCAACCGGGCGAGTTCGTCCTTGACGCGCAGCAGTGCATAGTTCGACAGGTACAGCGTGTCGTAACGATTGTCCGGAGAGACCAGGTGCACGACCATGGTCAGATCCGGAGAGGCTTTGTTGGTGACCACACCGAGACGCTGCACGACGTCGGGGAGCTTCGGCAGGGCCTGCGACACGCGGTTCTGTACTTGTACCTGCGCCTTGTCGACATCGGTGCTCAAGGCGAACGTGATGGTGAGGGTCATCACGCCATCGGCGGTCGCCTGCGAAGACTGATAGAGCATGCCCTCGACACCATTGATCGCCTGCTCGAGCGGGCTCGCGACGGTGTCCGCGATGACTTTGGGGTTCGCACCCGGGTAGTTCGCCTTCACGATCACCGTCGGCGGGACGACCTCCGGGTACTCGCTGATCGGAAGCTTGGGCAATGCAATCAGGCCCGCGAGAAAGATGAGGGCCGAGAGCACGCCCGCGAAGATCGGGCGGCTGATGAAGAATTGCGAGAGTTTCATGATCTTTAATGCACCACGTGAAGAGCGACGGTCGCCTGGGCGACACGAGAGACCGGATCGGCCGGGCTTGGGGCCGTTCCCGCACTCGCCGGATGCGCGCTCGGCTGGGCGGCGACCTGGGTTAGGCCGCCCGCGGCATCGCTCATGGCAACGCGCGTGGCAGCGACAGCCTGCCCGGGCCTAACATGTTGCAAGCCATTGACGACGATGACCTCGTTCGGCGCCAATCCCTGCGTCACGACCCGCAGGCCGTTGATTTCGGGTCCGAGTTCCACGAGGCGATATTCGATATGGTTATCCTTGGTCAGCGTCAGCACGAATTTCTTGGACAGATCCGTACCCACGGCGCGATCCTCGATGAGGACACTGTCGTGATCCTCCCCGCCGATGAGTCGCACCCGCGCAAACAGGCCCGGCGTGTAGCGGCCGTCGGGATTTGCGAGCGCGGCTCGCGCCCGAATGGTGCCGGTGGTGGCATCGACCTGGTTGTCGATGAAGTCAAGCTGGCCCGGATGCGGATAGCCTTCCTCGTCGACGAGTCCAATATAGATGTCGGAGGCGCCGGTACTCGCGTGCGCGTGATCACGCTTCGCCTTCGCGTAGCGCAAATAGGTCTGCTCGTCGGTGTCGAAGTAGACGTAGACCGGATCATCGGAAACGAGGATGGTCAACAGGCTGGCGCTCGTCACGAGGTTTCCCGCCGTAATGATGGCGCGCGACACGTGACCGTCGATCGGGGCGCGCACTTCGGTGAACTCCCGATTCAGGCGCGCTTCCTGCAACGATGCATCGATCGAACCCAAGGCTCCCTGCGCCGAGGCTTCGGCTGCGACCTGCCGCTCGTATTCCTCACGCGAAATGGCGTGCGCGCTGATCAGGCGTTCGGCACGCGCGCGGTTGGCCTTGGCGAGTTCCAGGTCCGATACGCTGCGCGTTCGCTCCGCGACCAGCCGCTCAACTTCCGCTTGGAAGGGACGCGGATCGATTTGGAACAACAGCTGGCCTTTCTTCACGCGTGCACCGTCCGTGAAGGCGACGCGGTCGACGTAGCCGCTGACTCGCGGACGCAATTCCACCGTGTTCGGGGCTTGCAGACGGCCGGTGAATTCCTGCCATTCACGCAGCGGCCGGTGGATTACCTCAGCCACCTCCACTTGAGGCAGGGCGGCCGGCGCCGCAGTCTGCGGTTTGGCGCGAGAATGTCCGGCGCTGGAATAGAGCACAACCACTGCGATGGCGGCGAGACCAAGCACAACGGGTAGAGAGCTTTTGTGAAAGATGCGGCTTAAGGGCACGTACAGACTCCGATCCGAATTGAACTGACCCGGAATAATCCGGGGTGACCTGCGGGACTGACCTGGCCCGCCAAGCCCCCTTAAGGAGGAACTTGACTTACGGCTGAAACACACCGATGCTATGCCACGTGTGTTACCGGTCAGTAACGCTTGAGTGATACGTTAATGACCGGTCAGTCACATGTCAAGTGGAGTCTTTTATGAATCGAGCTAAAACGACGCAAGTGGCTGTAGAGGAAGAGATTATTCCTTCCGCGCCCAAGTCGCGCGTGCGCGATCGCATCATGAAAACGGCCAGCGATCTGTTCTATCGCCACGGCATTCACGCCGTGGGCGTCGATACCATCGCCACCGAAGCGGGCACCAACAAGATGAGCTTCTATCGCAATTTCGCGTCCAAGGACGAACTCGTGGCGGAGTATTTGCGCAGCGAGGAACGGGAGGGTTGGATCTGGTGGGACGAAACCTTGGCGGCGCACGCGGGAAACCCGCGTTTACAAGTTGAGTCGCTGTTCGATATGTTGGTGGAGAGCAATTGCGAGGAAGATTGCCGGGGTTGCGCGCTTGCCAATGCCGCGGTGGAAATCACCGAGCCGGCGCATCCGGCGCGTCCCGTGATCGAGAAGTACAAGGCCGATATGCGCGCACGCTTTCGCGGGCTCGCGCGCGAAATGGGAGCGCGCGAACCCAATGCGCTGGGCGACTCGCTGATGCTGTTGTGGGAAGGCGCCTATGTGGC
>DATMNH010000350.1:0-7826 GCA_035568975.1 Casimicrobiaceae bacterium | reverse complement strand
GTCGGATGGAATTGTTTCATGGCCTCCGCCATGAGGTTCGGGCCGACCAGAACATGAATCGGCAGACTCTCGGCGGCGGCCAGCAAATGACAATCGTGCGTTACGATACAGCAGGAGAAATCGCGGGCCCGATTGAGCACGCCTGAGCGGCCCGTCCGGTAGAGCGTATTAGTCATCTTCCGTGCGATGCCTTCGAACCGATTGATCAGAATCGCCATCTCGGCGCCGTCGAGGAGCTTCTCGGTCATGTTCTGCCTCGCGCCGAGACGTAAGCCTGATCCGCTACAGATCGCGCGCCGCCATGCTCCACAATCAGGTCGCCGCTCGCGCTCCGGCTGAATGCCGCGCTCGGATCGATGACGATCGACGTAAACGGGGACTCGACAATCGCCGGTCCGTCATTCCTCGAGCCCGGCTCGATCTCGTCGAACGCCAGGACTGGAACTTCGATCCAACCGTGGTGCGCAAAGAACGCCCGCCGGCATTTCGGCAGCTGACCAGGAGGAGGCGTGTGGGCGAGCTTTAGCTCAGCATGGACGACCACTGCGCAGCGGACGGCAGCGCGCCACGCGATCACCTCGATCGGCGACTGCGGATCGGAAAACGCAAAAATCTCACCATGGGCGCGATGAAAAGCGTGTACTAAAATATCGATGCCGCCGCTGTCGAGCAGGCAATCGGGATCGATCGCCACGTCTATCTCCCAGACCTGGTGCAGGTACCTCGCCTCGACCATAAAATCGATGCGCGTGTCGCGCGCAGCGGCTCGAGCGGCGTCGGCAAACGTCACCGCTCGTCGCCGCAACTCGGCAATGACGGCGGCGGCGCCGTCCTTATCGAATTGCACGCTGGTCGTGACGAATACGCGGCGATACTCCCGCGCGATGTCGGACACCACGGCGCCGAATGCGCTGAGCGCCGCGCCCACCTCGGGGATCAAGAGCTTCCTGCAGCCGAGCCTTTGCGCGATCGTCAACGCATTCAAACCTGCAGCGCCGCCGCCGCCGATGATGATGGCGTTCGCCGGATCAATGCCCTGGTTCACGGTGATGTCCGAAATGGCCTGGACCATGTTCTCGGACCAGACTGCCATGACCGCGCCGGCGGCCGCTTCGAGGGTCATTCCGAGCGGAGCGGCCACGTCACGCTGAAGAGCGGCCATTGCCGCATTCCGGTCGAGTCGAATCCGGCCGCCAAGGAAGAATGACGGATCGATATAGCCGAGAAGGAGCGCAGTGTCGGTGACCGTCGCGTGGCGCCCGCCCGCCGAATAGCAAGCCGGACCCGGCACTGCGCCGGCGCTTTGCGGACCAACATGGAGGACCTTGCCTTCCTCGACCCAGGCAATGCTGCCGCCGCCGGCGCCAATGCTCCTGACGTCCACCGATGGGAAGCCGGTGAGATCGCTCTGAAACGGCCGCCCGAGCCAGGTTTCGTGGGTGAACGGCACTCGGCCGTTGCGCACGAGCGAAACGTCAAACGTCGTTCCGCCGGTATCGAATACGATGGCGTCGTCGTGTCGAGCGGCGGCCGCCGCCAGTCGCACGCCCGCGATCGGCGCCATGGACGGCCCCGAATTGATCGCCAGGATCGGAGCCTGCTGCACCTCCTCCAGGTCGACCATGCCGCCTTGCGAGGTTAGGACGAGGATGCGGCCGTCGAAACCCGCCTCGCGCATCGAGTGCGTGAGCCCGGCTAGATATTTGTTCATCAGCGGCTTGAGCGAGGCGTCGAGCGCCGCCGCGATCGCACGCCGATATTCACGCAGTGCAGGGTTTAGCAGATGTGAGAGCGTCACCGGGAGACCGGGCAAGCGTGCCGCCAGGATTTGCCCAACCTTTCGCTCGTGTTGCGGGTGCAGGACGGACCAGAGCAGGCAAACCGCCACCGCCTCCACTCCCAACCGCTGCAGTCGATCGGCGATATCGGCGACCGCCTCGGGATCGAGCGGCCGGCGAACTTCACCGGAGGCCAACACGCGCTCCGGCACCTCGAAGGTTAGCGAGCGCGGAATGTATGGATCGGGATACGGGACCGCATGGTTAAACGGCTCGACCCGCCCGCCCTCGCGCAGCACCAAGATGTCAGGATGGCCTTGCGTGACCAACAGCGCCGTCTTAGCGGTCTTTTTTGTGACAATGGCATTGATGGCGTGGGTCGTGCCGTGGATGAACATCTTGCCGCGGCCGAGCAACGTGCGCCGGTCTATCTGAAACTGTCTGGCGGCAAGATCGAACGCGTCGAGCACACCCTTCACCGGTTCGCTCGGGACAGTCGCCGCCTTGAACATATGGACGCGGCCGACCTCGTCCTCGATGAGGAGATCGGTGAAGGTCCCGCCGGTATCCGTCGCGAAACGCATCACTTCCCGCTCCGCGGCGTCAATACGCCGACCCGCCGCGATCCACCAACAGCACGATGCCGGTCACCGTCTCCGCGTCGTCTGTCACAAGACCGGAGCAACCACAAGGTCTTACAGTTCCTCTTTGCGTCTTTCCTGCCAACCCAACTTTCGACAATCTGGGCGCAGGTCGTGACCACGCCCTCCCGTCCGGCTGGACCAGAATCGAACGGTTTCCTCCTCGAGGACGGGGGCCGGCACCAATGGTATCCGGAACGGCGCAGCCGCCCGCAATGCGCACCTATCGATCAAGCCATCGCCGGTCGCGCGCTGCCGGCCATCAGGCGTTCGCTCCTTCGCTGGGAGGAAGTCAACAGCAACAGATAGATTGCGACCACGACAAACGATAGCAACGTCGTCAACGTCCCCAGCGCATAGAGGGTCGGCGTTACCCGCGTCGTCACAGATGCCATGACCATTAGCGGCAGCGTCTGTTCAGTACCGGTGATCAGCAAGCTGCGCTGAAATTCGTCGAGCGACAGGGTGAACGCAAACAGCAGCGAAGTCAGCACCGCGGGCTGCATGACTGGGAGGGTGACATTGCGAAAGGTCTGCCAGCGCGTCGCGCCGAGCGTAAGAGCCGCATCCTCGAGAGAAGAATCGAACCGGTTGAAGAACATAAGGAAGATGATCAGTGAAAACGGCAGCGTCCACATCACGTGGACGGCGAGTCCGGTTGACCACCAGTGCAGCGGGATACCAAGGCGCTGAAACACAAGCGCCAATCCGAGGCTCACCGTGATCCCCGGCACGATGATACCGAGCAGCCAAAGATAAAACACTACGCCTGATCCACGAAAGCGCCGACGGAATGCCTGCGCTGCCATTAGCCCCAGCAGGGTCGAGACGACCATGGTCAGCCCGGCGAGTACCAGCGACCGCTCGAGTGCGCCAATATAATCGCCCAAGAACTCGCCGACATCGCTATATTTGGTGAGCTGTCCGGGATGAAACAGCTTCCAGTACCAAATCGTGCTGACGCCGCGCAGGGGAAAGGTGTGCCCACCGCGCGGCCCTTGGAAGGACAGCACCCCCATTATGACGAAAGGAAAGTAAAGAACCGCCAGAATGAAGCCGAGATAAGCGAAGTATAGGCGTCGGACGAAGCGGAATGGCATTGTTTGCCCTCGCTTGCTAGACCATGCGCAGATCGAAGAATCGCAACATTGCGAATACGGTGACGAGAGTCAGCACGGTCAGCGCTACTGCGATCGCCGATGCCGACGCCCATTGAAAGATGTCGATCTGTCGTAGGACGAGGCCCGCCAGCATGGGGTTCTGGGCGCCGCCAATGACCCGCTCGGTAAAGAACTCGCCGAGACCTAGGACGACAACGAAGAGCGCGCCTGCCATAAGGCCGGGCTTGGTCAATGGCACGACAACATGAAAGAAGGTTTGCAACGGTGTCGCGCCGAACACGGCGGCCGCCGACATCACGTCCTCATCGATCCGACGCATGCTGTGATACAAAGGACCAATCATGAACACGATGTACAGGAACCAGAGCGCCCACATCATCGAGTACGGCGTGTAGAGCAGCATCTCGATCGGCTGGTCAACTATCCCCAAGAACAACAGGACGCTGTTGACGACGCCCTCCCGGCCGAACATCGGCAGCCACGTGATCGCGCGGGTCAGGTAGCTTGTCCAGAACGGCACGATGCAGAGCAGCAGAACGGCAGTCTTCCAACGTTCTTCGCGGATCGTGCGCCAAATGCCATAGGCGGCCGGATAGGCGAGCAGGATAACCCCGGCGAGCATGACCAACACGACCTCGTAGGTCCAGAGGGTGATGCTCCAGAACGTGCGATTCGAGAGGAGGTTGACGTAGTTGTTGACGTTGTAAACCGGTACCAAACCGGCAAAACCGGACTTCCAGAAGCTGAAGAGGATGATGCTAGCGACCGGAATGCCGACGAAGACGGCCATCCAGATTGTGCCCGGAAGCAACAGGAGCCACTGCCGCAAGCCCGCGTCGTCAAGAAACAAAGGGCGGTTGCTCGCTACCGTTCCCGCGCTGACAGAAGGCTGAGCATCAGCCGACATGGGCGTCTGAGCATTGGCCGAAATGCGCGTCACAGACATCGGTGATCGCGTGTCCTGCGCGAGAGATGCATTTGTGCAATCCCGGCGGATCGGCGACTGCGTGAGCGCGGTCCGCCGGGAAGCTGCCGGCTATGCCGACAGGAAGTCATTCCACCGTTGTGCATAGTAGTCTGGATCGTCGGGCCATACCATCCAATGCATGATGTTGCTCCAGCGCGTCTTGAACGAGCCGGTATCGCGCCCGCGGATTGGCCAGCCCTGTTTCGGCTGATCATTCTCCCCACCGAGATACCACCACTCATAGTCGGTGTATTGGCCCGTGGGGTCGGTTTTCTTGGTGTTGCGCAGATACTTCTCACAGGTCGCGGTTGGTGAATAGTAGCCCTGCGGCGCCACCTGCGAGCCCCACCATCCTTCGAGGCAGAAATTCACGTAATCAAGCGCGGCCTGAAGATTGGGCGTGTCCTTCGCGATCGCCACGCCGTGGAACCACGCCGTGAACCCCTCCTTGGGGAAGGCGTATTTGCAGACGACGCCTTGCTTCTTCACGTCTTCGACGACCGGGTTCCAGGCGTCGGCCAGCCAGATCTCACCCGAGGCAAGCAAGTTCACACACTGTCCGTAGTCCTCCCAGATCGCGCGGAACTGACCTTCCTTTTTCTTCTTGATCATGAAGTCGATGACCGTATCGACTTCGGCGTGTGTCATGTTGTCGTCGCGCGCAATCTTAGCCAGTCCGTTCTTCTTGAGATATCCGGCACACCAGCCGGGGGTGAGCAGACTGTCGTTCAGAATCCCCACCTTGCCCTTGTACTTCGGATCGAGCAGCGCGCCCCAACTGGTGATGTCTTCTTTCGTAAGATCGTAGCGATAGCCGATGGAATCGCAGTTGAAGAACTGTGGAACCAGCTTGAACTCCTTCTGCGTCTTCGGATCCACCCAAATCTCCTTCAGCGGCCAGCCGGAAACGGCATCGAAGCCCAGCGCCTTGTCGCTGGTGAACAGGTCGCGCGCTTGCTGCCAAGGGACGACCTTTTCCACCGGAATTGGCTGCAGCAGCGCGGCGTTCCAGAGTGCCTCATTGCGATTGGCATTGGTCTCATTGGTGTCATAGCTCTTGTACCCACCCGCCAGCCACTCGGTGATCATCGGCGTGAGCCCGGTCACTTTGCCGGTCGCCTTGTGCCCGGTCCGCCGCTCGAATTCGCGCAGAAAGCGGTCCTGCACCGATACGCCAAGGCCGATCGTGCGCAGCTGAAGATTTGTCGGCGGGGCATTCTGGCCCTGCGGCAGGTCCTCCCAGGCTTGGCGTTGGTCGGCGGAGGCGCCGCCGACCACCGTGAGCCCAGCCAACCCGCTGACTCCGAGAGCAGCCCCCGTGCTGAGGCCCGCCCGCAGGACATCGCGTCGGTTAATCGGCAATCCGTCCTTTGTCATCGCTTGTACTCCCTCATCATGGCCTTTCCTACTTCACCTGACTGTCCGGCAACGTCCGATCACGTCGTCGGCAGCAGATAAGCGTCGGTTGCTTTCCAACGCACCGCGAGGCTCGCGCCATGCCGTGGTGCTCCCTCGCCGCGGCTCAAGCTCTCGTGGTGCTCAACCTTAAGCTCCTGCCCGCCGCCGAGGTCGAGGATGATCAGCACGACGCTTCCCGCGTATTCCATGCCCTTGATCACGCCCGATATCGCGTTCTCCGCCCCATTAGCGTTTGCGGCCGGCACCGGACGCATGAGGTCCGCCCGCACCACAAAAATGGCTCTCTGCCCAACCTTTGCTTCGCCGTCCGCTGCCGCGGCGAAGGCGCCATGAGGAGTCTGGACGCGCACGATACCGTCTAACGCCTCGATGATTTCACCCTCGAAAAGGTTGTTGCGACCGACAAACTCCGCGACAAAGCGAGTCTGCGGCTGGCGGTAGATCGTCAGTGGCAGGCTGATCTGCTCGAAACGTCCCTCGTTCATGACCGCGATGCGATCCGCCATCACCAGCGCTTCGCCCTGGTTGTGCGAGACGTGAATGAAGGTGATGCCCATCTGTCGCTGCAGGGATTTCAGCTCGCTCTGCATCTCGATGCGCAGCTTGGCGTCAAGCGAACCGAGCGGTTCATCAAGCAGGATGAGGGCGGGTTCGACGACCAGCGCACGGGCGAGCGCAACTCGCTGCTTCTGGCCGCCGGAGAGTTGCTCGATGCTGCGCTGCGCCAGGCTCTCCATCCCCACGGCGCGCAACGCCTTAAGCGACTTTTCCCTGCGGCGCTGCGGCGGCTCCTTGCGCATGCGCAGGCCGAAGGCGACGTTCTCCAGCACGTTGAGATGCGGGAACAGGGCGAACGATTGAAAGACGAGGCCGACGTTTCGTTGATACGGCGGCACGCCGTCCATTCGGCGGCCGCGGATTAGAATCTGTCCGGCATCGGGTTGATCGAGGCCGGCCACCAGCCTCATCGTCGTCGTCTTGCCACAGCCGCTTGGGCCGATGACCGAGAGAAACTCGCCGCGGTAGACCTCGAGATCTATTGAATTGACCGCGGTCACGCTGCCGAAGCGTTTGGTGACGCCGATCAGCTGAACATCTGCTTCCGGCATCGCCAGTATCCTTTATCGCGCGGCGATGCTCGTCGCACACAATCGGTGAGCCGCCACCCACCGCAAGTATGTCTCGTGCGCTGTACGCGGGGCTCGGGCACTTGCCATACCGCCGCGCGCGCCCCTAACGCGGATTGACTCGGCAACCACGTCTACGTCCTCACCACTGCTTCTACATAGACCTTAATCTGGTCACTAGGCGCTTGTGCCTCCGCTTTCCCGAGACACTGGCGCAGCCCCAGCGCGGCTGCTGATGACCCATGCGGCGATATCCCATCAGCGGCACAGCATTACACGTCCTCCTACTATTTGCAATTTGATATTTGTGATGTCACAGAACGTGGGCGCGCTCACTATGGTCGCTCGTCAGCGCGCCAGGGTGGATGAGAAACTCCTGCCCTTGCAGGATCATCTCCCGCATGCAATGACGGTCGCGTGCCTGTAGTCGAGTGCCGCTATTGAACGCTGGAGCAAATCCGCGGTCCATCAGAAGTGCTTCAAACCACGTTTCGCGGATCAGTGATTCCGGGTACTAGAGCTGATTCCGATCGCGTAGAAGCATAGCCTGCATATCGGAAGTAATTGGTGTATTCTTGCGGGCTAAATGCGGTCACGATGGTGCCAATCCTGCGCGAGAGACGCGGAATGGTTCGTTGGGCTTTTCGCAGATGCGCCTTGAATTTGCTGAAGGCCTGCTCGATCGGGTTGAGGTCTGGGGAGTATTTGGGAAGGTAACGTAGTTTCGCGCCGGCTGCTTCAATTACCTCGCGCACGCCGGCAACCTTGTGGAC
>DATMNH010000349.1:0-7678 GCA_035568975.1 Casimicrobiaceae bacterium | reverse complement strand
GCGGTGAAAGTGAAAATCGCCACTGGGATCGCGCGCAACGCGGTCGTAAGTCGCAAGCACTTGCGCGCGCAGCCCGGCAACGTCGAATCCGATGGGGCATGTTGCTGCCATGATTGGGTCTCCTGTTTTATCGACGGGCCGATCAGGCCAGGATCGGCGCAAGCGCGGAGCCGATTCGCCCCGCTTGCTCCGGCGTGATCATCCCGTGCAGCAAATTGCCGAAATGGGGAATTTGCACACCCGACCCGATGTACTGCCAGCGATACGCGGCAAGAACGGTGGCCTTCACGGTTTCGACCTCAGTCACCGTCAGGGGCCGGCCACAGATTTCGACGAAGTAGTGCGTATCGGCCGCGGACTGGGCTTGCAAAATTCCGTCAACGGCGCCCACCAGCGCAATCAGGTCGTCCACCGCACCATCGCGCGCTTCGGGCGTGAGCTTTGCGTTCTCGCGCACCCATTCCAACTCGTCCAGGATCGCGTGTTGCGATTCCTCTTTCCAGTGGAACAGGAACACATCCTTGAACAGCGGGGAAAGTTCGCTGTCCAGCTCGATGCTGGCCCGGTAGTGCACCTGTGTGAATAACTCGATGAGGCAGGTCAGCGCCAGCACCGACCAGCTCGATTTGCTCAAGACGACCGATGCGACGTCGTTTGGCCGCGGCAGGAACGAATACCCCGCCGGCATCCCAGCACCGATCAGGGTCTCGATCCGGCGAAACAACTCCTGGTGCTTGAGTTCTTCGTCGGTAAAGCGAACCAGCGCCTCGAATGCGACCTGATCGTCGAACGCGTGGTCGCGGCTCAGCTCAAGGATCTTGACGCCGATGTAGCGCTCGACCAAACCGAAGATATTGGCGTACGAGCGGCCCTGGATCTGCGACAGCAGACGCCGCTCGTCGGCGCCAAGGAATGGCACCCGGTCGACGAACGACAGGCCGTCAGGCAGGAATTTCTTCGTGAAATCGAATTCACGATGGCGAATCACGTCGCGATCGATGTCCCACCGGATGCGTTTGGACACTTCGATACATTTGGCGTACCGCGCGGAATCGACTTGGGGTTGCAAGGTGGATTGCAGGGCAGGCATGGAAGTTCTCCTCGATGTTTGTGGTGGTACGGCCGCATCCGCGAAACCGTTGGTTGCATGGGCATGACGAGCCCAGGCGTCGAACTCGTCCGCGGTGTGGGTGTGGCGAATGGCTTGCGTGTTCATGGCGGTCATACCTTTGATGACAAGTGATTTCGTGTCAGCATCGAACCTTTGGAGCACAATGCCGGAAGCACGGTGCCCACTTTGCCGGCGTCACGTATCCGTCCGGCGACACTTTGGAAGGAATTTGTTTCGTATGTATCAGCGTCGCCGTTGCACGCCGCGGCGGTGAATCGCATTCGGCGAGCGGTCGGTGGGAAGGTGCGTCGCACGGCGCTATACTTCCGGGGCGATGCCGATCAAACCTATGCGGGGACTATGGCACTCAACGGCCGCATCCTAATCGTCGAAGACGACGCTACCGTGCGCGAAATGCTCGCGGAGTACCTCGGTACGCACGGCTATGAAGTCGCGCTGGCGGACCACGGGACCGCGATGCGCGAGACGTTAGAAAAGTGCTTGCCGGACGTCGTCCTGCTCGACGTCAACCTTCCGGGGGAGGACGGTTTTACCCTCGCCCGCTTCCTGCGCGAGCGCTACGACGTCGGAATCATCATGGTCACTGGTTCCGCCGAGGTGGCAGACCGAGTTGCCGGGCTGGAAGTCGGTGCGGACGACTACGTCGTCAAGCCCTTCGACCTGCGCGAACTGCGCGCACGGGTCAAGAGCGTCATTCGGCGGATGCAGGCACGCCCCCCAATCGGGGCGGCGGCTGACACGCCAGCTGCGGTGCCTTCATCACGCGTGCGGGTGGGTACGCGCGTCCTCGATCTCGCTTCGCACCAGCTGTTCGCCTCCGACGAGAGCGAAATTCCGCTGACCGGCATGGAGTTCGATTTGCTCAAGGTCTTCTTAGAACGGCCAAATCAGGTTCTCAACCGTGACCAGCTTCTCACATCGACGCGCAACCGGGAGTGGGAGGCGTTCGACCGCTCCATTGATATTCGCATTGCCCGCGTACGCCGCAAGATCGAGGCCGATCCGGAACACCCACAGGCGATCCGCACAGTGCGTGGCACCGGTTACATGTACGTCCCGCCGCCCGACGCTTTGTGATGCGGTGGTTTCGTGTGTAACCGGCAGGTAACAGTTTGGTCGGCCGGTTGTACTGAAGCTGCACTGTACGCGATCACAGCATGTTCGAGCCTTGACCATGACCTGCGTCGGGCGCTAGCCGCTTTGCGAAGTTTGCAGATGCCAGCGGGAAGAATAGCGCGTTCGACCTGAGCAATCAGGTTGGCGTTGCTCGAGGCACAGTTTGAATGTCACAAAGCGCTACAAACCGCCAGGAAGATGAATACGTGGCGGCTACGCGCGCTTCGCAACAGGCTAGCCCTTCGCCGTCAGCCGACGACCGAGCGCGCCAGTCTTCGCGCCTACCTTGGACCGTTGGCTCGCCGAGATCGGGCTTCTAGAGGCAGAGCGAAGAAGTGATCACGATCGCGATCAACGAAGCGAAACCCTTTCGCTGTCAAAATCATCCGCAGTCAGAAGAAACAGCGTGATCCCAAACATCGTAAGATCTACGTTGCTCGGGCGGCGGCCTGCGAGAAGGTGTCTTCGGTAGGTTCAGGTAAATTATCCGGCGATCTCGACCAGCCGGATTTCGCGGAACGCCCGCACCCATAGCAGGCATTCGGGGCGTAGACTGACGTCCGTCCAGGATTGAACCGGGCTCTCCCCCGGCGGACCACCTCACCTCTTGTGCACCTATTCGCTTTCGCAGGCCGATGATGCCCGCTGATCCCGCACCCGCAACGCCACCGCTGCCTGTCGGGACGGTAACCTTTCTGTTTACCGACATCGTGGGCAGCACGACGCTGTGGGAGGCACAGCGCGATGCAATGCGCATTTCGTTGGCGCGCCATGACGGGTTGCTGCGTCGGTGCATCGAGCAACATGGCGGATACGTGGTCAAGACGACCGGCGACGGATTTCACGCGGCATTCGGAAACGCCTCGGATGCGATCGAAGCGGCCATCGCCGGGCAGAAGGCCATAAATGCCGAGCCCTGGTCGGAAGCGGCACCCATTCGCGTTCGCATGGCCCTTCACACAGGAGCCGCGGAATTGCGTGACCGCGACTACTACGGGCCGACGGTCAACCGCGCCGCCCGGCTGGCGGCGCTAGGCCACGGCGGACAGACTCTTTTGTCGCAGGTTTCCCACGATCTGTGCCGCGACCTTGCGCCTTCGGGCGTGACGTTCAAGCTGCTTGGCGAGCACAAGCTGAGGGGATTGGCACGATGGGAAGCCGTCTACGAGGTATGTCATTCCAGCCTGCCGCAATCCTTCCCACCGTTGCAGACACTGCTCGCGCGGATCGATGACCATACCCCGTCGATCGCTGTGCTGCCGTTCACGGACCTCAGCCCGGAGAAGGATCAGGGGCACTTCACCGACGGTCTCGCCGAGGAGCTGCTGAACGTTCTTTCGAAGATTCACGGCCTGCGCGTCGCGTCGCGAACCTCGGCGTTCAGTTTCAAGGGAACGACGCTGGACCTGCCCGCCGTCGCAGAAAAACTCAACGTGGCCACGATCCTCGAGGGCAGCGTGCGAAAGTCGGGCAAGCGCGTTCGAGTGGGCGCGCATCTCATCCAGACGGCAACCGACTCGCACCTGTGGTCCCAATCCTACGATCGCGAACTGGACGACATTTTCGCGGTGCAGGACGACATTGCACAAGCCGTGGTCGCAGAACTGCGCGCTACGCTCCTCGGCGCAAAGGCCGACGCAGTCACCATGGAGCAAGCGAAAGCCGAAGTTCAGGCTGCCGCGATCGGTCGAGGCACCGATGCCGACGCCTATGAACTCTACCTTCAGGGGCGGTTCTATGTCGATCGGTTCACGCCCGACGACACGTCAAAGGGCATCGACTACTACGAGCAGGCCGTCGCCGCCGATCCCGAGTTCGCGCTGGCATGGGCTTGGCTGGCGCGGGCCTATGCGGATCAAGCCGCCTATGCCTGGGCGCCAGCATCGCAGGCCTTCGAACGTGCCCGTGACGCAGCAGAACTTTCGTTGCAATTGAATCCCGACCTGGCCGAAGGACACGCTGCGCTCGGTCTTTGTCGGTTGGCGAACGACAGGAACTGGCGAGGCGCCGAAGCGTCCTTCCGGCGCGCATTGGAGCTGGCGCCAGGAAGCGCGCTGGTTCTGCGCCACGCGGCAATCCTCGCGGCGTGCCTCGGCCGCAACGAGGAATCGATCGCGCTGCTGCGGCGAGCAGTCACGCTCGATCCGCTGAGTGTTCCCGCCCAGCGCCTCCTCGGCCAGCGATGCCTTTACGAGGGATTGCTCGCGGACGCGGAAACAGCGTTGCACAAGACGCTCGAGCTCAATCCTAGCGGTGGCTTTACCCACTACTGGCTCGGCATGAGCCATCTTGCGCGCGGACGACGCGATGCAGCGCTCGCGGCATTCAAGCGCGAGGTCAACAACACGTTCGCGTTGCTGGGACGCGTGGTTGGTGAACACGCGCTCGGTCATCGATCCGACGCAGAAGCCGCGTTGCGGGAACTGATCGAGAAGGACGCTGAAGGCGCGGCTTTTCAGATTGCCGGTGCCTACGCAACCATGGGCGACGCTGACCGCGTGTTCGAATGGCTGGAACGCGCGGATACGCTTCGCGATCCCGGTCTGGTCGAGGTCCAGGCAGAGATACTGCTGCGCAATGTTTACGGCGACCTTCGCTGGCGTACGTTTCTCGAAAGAATGGGGCTCGACGATCGCACGTCGACGTCGTCTCGCGAAACTACAATCTAACACCACCGCGCCCCGAAGTGCGCCGGGGGAACCGGTGACGTACTTCGACTCGCGTATGGCCGCCGGTGCTATTAGCTTTTGGGGAGAGCTTTATGAAGAAAACATCGACGACGCCGAATTCCGGCGTGTCCAGCAAGGTCCACGTTCCGACCATCGTTTGCGTCAACAAGGCTACGGTCGCGCTCGGCGTCGATTTCGATGCCCTGATCGCGGCCATGCAAGTCTTCGTCGACCGCCACGTCGCTCCTGTATGGGGAACGCCAGCGAAACTGGTCAAATCCACACATCTACTGCCAGGTCACTGGGCGATGGTCTTCCTCGACCACGCCGATCATGCTCATTCTCTCGCCGTTCACGACCTTACGCCGGACGGCATGCCTCTGGCCAGAGTCTTCGTCAAGACGACGCTCAAGCACAAGCAACGGGTCAGCGTTTCCGCATCTCACGAGCTCGTGGAAATGCTAGTCGATCCGGCGATCAACCTAGTCACGATGCATCCGCGCTCGAAACTTGTGTACGGCTACGAAAGTGCCGACCCGGTCGAAGAGCTCACGTTCCCGGTGAATCGCATCCCCATGACAAACTTCGTGTACCCGACCTATTTCGAATCTTTTCATAAGCCGGGCTCGGTGCAGTTCGACCATCTCAATGCGCTCACGAAGCCGTTCCAGATCCATGCCGGCGGCTACCAGGGCGTGTACAAGGAAGGCAAGTGGGTCGCGCTCTTCGGCACGCCGGCGAAGAAAAAGCGTTTTTCGCGCGAAGACCGCCGCGGGCACCGCAGCGAGCAGCGGGCGGCAACGAAGCGGAAACGGACGGCGGCGAAGCATATGGCGGCGAGGTAGCGGCAGACGCAGGGCTCGGGACGTCAGGGAAGCTGAGGGGCAGACCCATGGGGTCTCCTGCAGCGCCCCACGCCTTGCAGCCCAGCGCGGCGGTGGCCACCTGACCCCATGGTCGATCGCTTTTTTGCCAGGAGCGGACGCGTTAGTCTACAGAAACGCGATCGGGCGATTCGACTTTGTCGAAGGCATCTCGCCTCGTTCCAAGGAGGCGCCGAAGATCTCCATGTACACGATTCCGCAGTCGGAATTGTCGCCAGCTTTGGAACCCTTACGGCCACAGTGGCCGTTTGGTCGAATTGCGCTTTTCTTCAGGCATCGAACGCCTGCACAACGTGTCCGGGGCTGATCTCGCGATAAAGCCGTGGCGCGGGCACGTAGTTCGCTTGATGCACCGGGCTGGGAATCTCGGTCGTCGAGAGTCCGCGCCGGAGCCTGCGGCGACCTGCTTCCGGCACCGGCACTGCCGCCATCAGCCGCTTCGTGTACGGATGCTGCGGATTTTCCAGGACCGCCGCGCGCGGTCCGATCTCGACGATCTCGCCCAGGTACATCACCGCGACACGATGGCTGACCCGCTCGACGACCGCGATGTCGTGCGAGATGAACAGATACGCCAGGCCCATATCCGCCTGAAGGTCCATCATCAGATTTATGACCTGCGCCTTGATCGAGACGTCGAGCGCCGATACGGCTTCATCGGCGACCAGCAGCTTCGGCGTCAGCGCAAGCGCCCGCGCGATGCACAGCCGCTGCCGCTGGCCGCCGGAGAATTCATGCGGAAAGCGGCTCGCCATGTCGGGCGAGAGGCCGACCCTCCGGAGAAGTTCGCGAACCCGGTCGTGCGCATCCGCACGACCGAGAAGGCCATGTACGATCATCGGTTCGGCGATCGCGCCGCCAACCGTCTTGCGGGGATTGAGGCTCGCAAACGGATCCTGGAAGATCATCTGCATGCGTCGCCGGGCTGCGCGCAGGCCTGCGCGGTCGAGCGCGCGGACATCCTCTCCCTCGAACAGAACAGTTCCCGAATCGGGCTCGACCAGGCGCAGGATCGAGCGGCCCGTGGTCGACTTGCCACAACCGCTCTCGCCGACCAGCGCGAGCGTTTCGCCGGCGTGCAGCGAGAATGAAATATCCTCGACGGCGTGAACCCGCGCGCTGACGCGACTCAGCACGCCGGAGCGAATGTCGAAGCGGGTCACGAGGTGGGCGACTTCGAGCACCGGGCGCTCGGTCACCACCGCGGTCGACGCGGTATCGGGTACGACTTCGGCCGCGCCGGTGACCGGATCGACGATCGCGAAGCGCTGCGGGGCAAGACGGCCCTTCATCGAGCCGAGCCGTGGAACCGCGGCGAGCAGTGCGCGGGTATAGGGCTCCCGGGGCGATGCGAAAAGCTCTGCGGTGGGTGCCTGCTCGACGGCGTTGCCATTCAGCAGGACGACCGTGCGATCCGCGATCTCGGCCACCACACCCATGTCATGAGTGATGAAGGCGACCGACATCCCCTCCTCGTCCTGCAGCAGTTTGATCAACTCGAGGATTTCGGCCTGGATCGTGACGTCGAGCGCGGTCGTCGGTTCGTCCGCGATCAGCAGCTTCGGCCTGCACGCGAGCGCCATCGCGATCATTACGCGCTGGCGCATGCCGCCGGAGAGCCGGTGCGGATACTCGTGCAAGCGCGACGCCGCGGACGGGATACGCACGCGCTCCAGGATGCGCAGCGTTTCGGCCTCCGCCTGCGCGCGCTTGAGGCCGCGATGGTAGATCAGCGCTTCGGCGATCTGGAAGCCGAGGGTCAATACCGGGTTGAGGCTGGTCATCGGCTCCTGAAAGATCATCGAAATCAGGTTGCCGCGCACATGGCGCATCTGGTTTTCGGGTAGTTTGAGCAGGTCGCGTCCTTCGAGCAGGAT
>DATMNH010000348.1:0-6859 GCA_035568975.1 Casimicrobiaceae bacterium | reverse complement strand
AGCGGCGCCTGCACGGCGATGGTCGGATGCAGCGCGGACGACGGGCTCCAGGCGCGGAAACGGACCCCGGCGACGAACTCCCGCGCGACGCCGGTCGCGGTCAGCGGCAGCGTTCGCCCGTTGCAGGTCACCACATGCTTTCCGACGGTCATCCCGCTCACCTTGATCTGCAAGCGCTCGACCGACGAGTCGACATAGCGCGCGGTGCCGGTACCGGCAACCTCCTCGCCCAGGACATGCCAAGGCTCGATCGCCTGGCGAAGCTCCAGCTTGACGCCGTCGTAGTCGACCGAACCGAAGCGCGGGAAGCGGAACTCGACGAAGGGATCGAACCATTCGCTCTCGAACGGATAACCGAACGCCTTCAGCTCGTCGACCACGTCGCGCATGTCCGCCGCGACGAAGTGCGGCAGCAGCCACCGATCATGCAAAGCAGTTCCCCAATGCACCAGCTTGCCGCGATAGGGCTCGCGCCAGAACCGCGCCACCAGTGCGCGCAGCAGCAGCATCTGCACGGCGCTCATCTGCGCGTGCGGCGGCATCTCGAAGCCGCGAAACTCGAGGAGGCCGAGGCGCCCGGTCGGAGTGTCGGGAGAATAGAGCTTGTCGATCGAAAACTCGGCGCGGTGGGTGTTGCCGGTAAGGTCGGTCAACAGATGCCGCAGCGCCCGATCGACCAGCCATGGCAGCGACTCGTCTTGCTTGAACTTGTGCTTGCGCGACAACTGCTGAAAGGCGATCTCCAGCTCGTACAGGCGATCGTCCCGCGCCTCGTCGACGCGCGGCGCCTGGCTGGTCGGGCCGATGAACATGCCCGAAAACAAATACGACAGCGCCGGATGGTTCTGCCAGTAGGTCACGAGGCTCTGCAGCAGATCCGGGCGTCGCAGCAGCGGGCTGTCGGCGGGGGTGGCGCCTCCGAGGGTGACGTGGTTGCCGCCGCCGGTGCCGGTGTGCCGGCCGTCGAGCATGAATTTTTCGGTCCCCAGGCGGGCCTGACGCGCTTCCTCGTAGAGCACGCTGGTGATTGCCATCAGTTCGCGCCAGGACGCGGCGGGATGAACGTTGACTTCGATCACGCCCGGATCCGGCGTCACGCCGAGCACGCGCAAACGTGGATCGCGCGGCGGCGCATAGCCCTCGATCGCCACCGGAACATGCATTGCACTCGCGACGAGCTCGATCGCGCCGAGCAGGGCGATGTATTCGTTGGCGTGCTTGAGCGGTGGCATGAAGACGTAGAGATTGCCGTCGCGCACCTGGACCGTGAGTGCGGTCTTGATCACTTCGCGCGGTTTGGCACCGCGCGTGCGTCCGGGCGATGGCTTCAGCGAGGCGCGCGACGCGAGCGCGGCCCTGGGCGCAAACGGATCGAGCGGCGGCTCGACCTCGGTTTCTTCCGGCAGCACCTGGGGCAACGACTCAAGGGGCAAACGCAGGCCGAGTGACGAATCTCCTGCCACCGCGTAGAGCCGCTCGCGGCGAAGCGGCCAGGGACTCGTTTCCCAAACAACGCTCTCACCGTGCTGGTGCGCGTCGGCATCGGCCGCTGCCTTCAGCGGCAACACGAACCCCGCCGGGCGATCCAGTCCCACCAGCAACAGTCGCGCAAGCCGCGAGCGCTCTTCGGGGTCGGAGAGATCAGTCTGCAGCGGATCGGCGTTCAACGGCAGCGCGACCTCATCCTTGAGCAGTCGCGGCACATCCTCGTACGCGGTGAGCACGAGCTCGGACGGAAGTCCAAGCGAGACCGCCAGCGCGTTGGTGAAGTCTCGTCCGGCCGCGAGATTGGACTTGCCGGCTCGCCGGGTGTCAGCGATGAGCGCGTCGTCGTTCCATAAGGGTTCGCCATCGGCGCGCCAATACACGCCCAGCGCCCAGCGTGGCAGCGGCTCGCCCGGATACCATTTTCCCTGGCCGATGTGGACGAAGCCGCCGGGGGCGAAGCGCACCCTCAGCCGATGCAGCAGCGCTTCCGCGAGCTCGCGCTTTTTCTTGCCGAGCGCAGCGATATTCCACTCCGCGCCTTCCATATCGTCGATCGACACGAAGGTCGGCTCGCCGCCCTGGGTAAGCCGAACATCCTGCGTCGCGAGGTCACCGTCGACTTGTTCACCCAAGGCGTCGATCGCCGACCACTGCGCGCCGGTGTACGGCTTGGTGACCCGTGGATCCTCGTGCACCCGGGTCACGCTCATCGCGACGTCGAATTGCGTGTTGCAGACGTCGGTCGCGCCGATGACAGGCGCCGCGTTGCCCGGGTCGGCCGTGCACGCCAGGGGAATGTGACCCTCGCCGGCAAGGAGCCCGGAGGTTGGATCGAAGCCGATCCAGCCCGCGCCGGGCAAATACACTTCGCCCCAGGCATGGAGGTCGGTGAAGTCGCGCTCCGGTCCGGCGGGCCCGTCGAGCGACTTGATGTCGGCGACCAGCTGAATCAAGTAACCCGACGTGAAACGCGCGGCGAGGCCGAGGTGCCGCAGGATCTGCACCAGCAGCCAGCCGCTGTCACGGCACGACCCGCACGCCTGCTCGAGCGTCTCGTCGGGAGTCTGTATTCCCGGCTGCATGCGGACCAGATAGCGGATCTCGCGCTGGAGTTGCTGGTTGAGACGCACCAGCATCAGCACCGTCTGCTCGGTCGGGCTGATCGAGGCACGAAAGTTCTTCAGCCATTCCCCAAGCCGCGGCCCGAGCGGCGCGGTTTCCAGGAACGGAATCAATTCCTTCGCGAGTGCCGGTGCATAAGTGAACGGAAAGCTTTCGGCGTAGGGCTCGACGAAAAAATCGAATGGGTTGATGACCGTCATGTCGGCAACGAGGTCGACCACGATTTCGAGCTTGTTGGTCCGCTCCGGAAAAACCAGACGCGCCACCCAGTTGCCGTAGGGGTCCTGCTGCCAGTTCAGGAAGTGCTGCGCCGGCTCGATCTGCAGCGAATAACCGACGATGGGCGTCCGGCAATGCGGCGCAGGCCGCAGGCGAATCTCGTGCGGCGACACGTTGACCGGCCGATCGAAAGCGTAAGTCGTGCGATGTCGGAGCGCTACGCGGATCGCCATGTGGCGTTTCCCTGGTTCATGTCGGAAGTGGTGGAAGACGGCCGCCCGAACGTCGAGCGGGCGACGCGGGGTCGGGAACAAGCCGGGTGATCAGGTCCAGTCGGGATTGGGCAGCTCGGCGAACACCCGCCGCAGACCTTCTCCCCATTGGGTATGGATCATGCGGAAGTAGGCATCGGACTCTTCGATCCGCTTCTGCAGCTTCAGCTTCAGCGAATCCGTCTCGTAGACCGCAAGATCGATCGGCAACCCCACCGAAATGTTCGAGCGCATCGTGGAATCGAAGGACACGATGGTGCACTTGGTGGCTTCCTGAAGACCGGTCGCTCGGGTAACCACCCGATCGATCACCGGCTTTCCATACTTGCTCTCGCCGATCTGGAAGTAGCAGGTGTCGGGCGTCGCTTCGATAAAATTACCTTCGCTGTAGACCTCGAACAGGCGCGGCGGCTCGCCGCGCACCTGGCCGCCGACGATGAAGTTGGCGTGAGAATCGATATTGTTCTGTAACAAATAGGGTCCGTCGCGGGTCTTGACCTCGCGCAGCGCGTCGCCGACCAGCCGCGCCACGTCGAACATCGAGGTTGCATTCCACAATTGCTGTTGATTGTCGCCGGAGCGCGCTCGCTGCTCCAGGATGTTGAGCGCACTCTGGGTCATGGACAGGTTGCCCGACGACAGCGTGACGATGATTCGGTCACCCTCGCGGGCAAAGACGCGCATCTTGGAAAATTTGCCAACCTGGTCGACGCCGGCATTGGTGCGCGAGTCGGAGGCAAAAATCATCCCGGCATCGAGCGACATGGCAACGCAGTAGGTCATGAACGGTGGGCGGCGTGCACGTGAGGCGCGATTCTACCGGATCGGAGGGTACGCGTGAATTCCCGTACGTGGGCAGCCTGCCGCGTCGCACGAGCGCGAGCTCGCGCCACCGGATTGAGTTGTTCCCTCCGCAACATTCGCTAGCCCGGCACCAGGAAGTGGGTGTTGATCTCGCCTCCCAGCGCCGAGATGCTGTCCAGAAAATCCATCAAGTATTCGTGCAGACCCTGCTTGATGATTTCATCGGTCCGGCCGTGGCGGAGCTTGGCGTGCAATTCGCCGGCGACGCGTTCGATCTCCTTCGAGCTGTCGTCGCACAGTACCTGGAGCGTTTCATGAATGAAGTTTACGCACGAATGCAGCGATCTCGGCATATCTTCGCGCAGGATCAGAAGCTCGGCCACCCGTCTCGGCGTAATCACGTCGCTATAGATCTTGCGATACGACTCGAAGCCCGACACCGACCGCAGCAGCGCGCTCCACTGGTAATAGTCGACCGCACCGCCGACGTCGGCGGCAGAGGGCAGCAAGGTGTGGTACTTGACGTCGAGAATGCGTGCGGTGTTGTCGGCGCGCTCGATGTGCGTTCCAAGGCGGATGAAGTGGTAAGCCTCGTCTCGAAGCATGGTTCCGAAGGTTACGCCGCGAAAGAGGTGCGAGCGCATCTTGACCCATTCCAGAAACTCCGCGACGCCGGACGACTGGATGCGGTTGTAATCGTACACGCGCATGTCCAGCCACGCGGAATTGAGGTCCTCGTACATCTCCGACGTGATCGCACCGCGCACCGCGCGCGCCGATTCGCGTGCCGAGCGGAGGCAACAGTAGATCGACGAGGTATTGGCCGCGTCGAGAATCATGAAACGCAGCACGTTTTCCGCCGAGAGCCGCTGAAAGCTGTCGTAGAAATCGGTAGCGAGCCCGGAAGTGATCAGCGGCACCGCCCAGGGTTCGGCCCACGCGAGGCCGGGCTCGATCGTCTCGTACGGGAGCAACGCCATGCGGTAGGTGACGTCGAGCAGGCGCGCCGTATTTTCGGCCCGTTCGATGTGGCGGCCCATCCAGTACAACTCGTTGGCGGTGCGACAGAGCATCGGATTCCGCTTGGACGGCCCTACCCGGCCATCACCCAGGTGTCCTTGGTGCCGCCGCCCTGTGACGAGTTGACCACCAGTGAGCCTTCGCGCAGCGCCACGCGAGTCAAACCTCCGGGCACCAGGTTGACGGTCTTGCCCGAAAGGACGTAGGGCCGAAGATCGATATGTCGCGGCGCGAGCCCTGAGGCCGTAAAGGTCGGACAGGTCGAGAGCGCGAGGGTCGGCTGCGCAATATATTTTTCAGGTTGCGCCAGGATGCGGGCGCGAAACGCCTCGCACTCGGCACTGCTCGCGGCCGGGCCGACCAGCATGCCGTAGCCGCCGGCGCCGTGGACTTCCTTGACCACCAACTCCGACAGATGCTCCAGGCAGTAGCTCAGGTCGTCCTTCTTGCGCAGCTGGTAGGTCGGTACGTTGTTGAGAATCGGCTCCTCTGTCAGATAGAAACGGATCATCTCGGGCACGAACGGATAGATCGATTTGTCGTCGGCGACCCCGGTGCCGATCGCGTTGGCAAGCGTTACCTTGCCCGCCCGGTAGGCCGCGAACAATCCTGGCACGCCGAGCATTGAGTCCGACCTGAATGCGAGCGGATCCAGAAAATCGTCGTCGACCCTTCGGTAGACCACGTGCACCCGCTGCGGACCGCGCGTCGTGCGCATGTAGACCGCATCGTCCTGCACGAAAAGATCCTGTCCCTCGACCAGCTCGACGCCCATCTGCTGGGCGAGAAACGCGTGCTCGAAATAAGCCGAGTTGTGCGCTCCCGGGGTAAGCAATGCGACTTCGGGCTGATCCTCCCCCGCCGGCGCGACGCCACGCAGATTTTCCAGCAGCACGTCGGGGTAATGCTCTACCGGTCTGATCGCCTGGCTCGCGAACAACTCGGGGAAAAGCCGCATCATCATCTTGCGGTTTTCGAGCATGTACGAAACACCCGAGGGCACCCGGAGATTGTCCTCCAGAACGTAATACTCTCCTTCCCCCACACGCACCACGTCGACGCCCGCGATATGCGCGTAGATGCCGCCGGGCACGTGCATGCCCTGCATCTCGCGCCGGTATTGTGAGTTGCCGAGCACCCGCTCCGCGGGCATCACACCGGCCTTCAAGATGCTTTGTTCGTGATAGATATCGCTCAGAAAAAGGTTGAGCGCTTTCACGCGCTGCTTCAGACCCCGCTCGAGGAGGCGCCATTCCGCGGCAGGAATGATGCGCGGGACGATGTCGAACGGAATCAAGCGTTCGGTGCCGGTATCTTCCCCGTAAACCGCGAAGGTAATGCCGACACGGTGGAAGGCGCGCTCGGCTTCGTCGCGTTTTTGGGCGATCTGCTCGGCCGGCGTCCGATCCAACCAGTCGGCGAATCCCTGGTAATGACGCCGCACCGAGCCGTCGCCGGCACGCATCTCATCGTAATGGAGACGGGACACGGAAGAAAAATCCGGAGTTTGAGGGTCTTTTAGCAAGACTTGCGCCACTTGGGTTTTTGCTTTTGAGTCTAGAAGCTTAGCAAAAGCAGCCGGCGCCCGGGGCGGGAACGAAGGCTATTCCAGGCGCCGTCGCGCACTGCATTGGCGCAGTTTTTGTCCTGGACACTCATAGACAAAGAGCGACGCCTGTTTGACCCTCGCCTGAGCCGCGTGCTTAAATACTCGCTCCTGTCTGGGTTCGCGTGGGGCGGTTAGCTCAGAGGTAGAGCACTGCCTTCACACGGCAGGGGTCACTGGTTCGATACCAGTATCGCCCACCATGGAACCAAGGGGTTGCACGCAAGTGTAACCCCTATTTTTTTGCCTGCGTTTGCTTCAGTGGCACCTATCGCGCCAATTTTTGCATAGGATGGCAGAGAAATCTGCGTTGAGGTGCCGCGATGAT
>DATMNH010000347.1:0-16159 GCA_035568975.1 Casimicrobiaceae bacterium | reverse complement strand
GGCGCCGACCGTGTGGCGCTTCAATTTGCGCCAAAACGTCAAGTTCCACGACGGCACGCCGTTCAATGCCGACGACGTCATCTTCTCATACGAGCGCTCCAAAGCCGACGGGTCCGACATGAAGACCAAGATCGGAACGGTCAAGGAGATCAGGAAAATCGACGACTACACGGTCGACTTTGTCACCAACGAGCCGTTTCCCATTCTGCCCGATACCATCAACACCTGGTACATCATGAGCAAGGTGTGGTGCGAAAAGAACAACTCCACGACGCCCGTGGACGTGCGCAAGGGCAAGGAGAACGCAGCGACGCTGCGCGCCAACGGGACCGGTCCGTTCGTCCTCAAATCGCGGGAACCTGGCGTTCGCACGGTGTTTGCGTCGTTTCCCGGTTACTGGGACAAGGTCGAGAGCAATGTCACCGATGCTACTTTCACGCCGATCAAGAACGACGCGACGCGGGTCGCCGCGCTGATTTCGGGCGACATCGACATGATGGAGCCGGTGCCGCTGCAGGACATCGAGAAGCTGAAGTCCGACCCGAATCTCAAAGTGTTGCAAGGGCCGGAGTTGCGCACGATTTTTCTCGGCATGGACCAGTCGCGTGACGAGTTGTTGTTCTCGAACGTCAAGGGCAAGAATCCGTTCAAGGACAAGCGCGTGCGCCAGGCGTTCTATCAGGCGATCGATATCGAGGCGATCAAGAGCCGCATCATGCGCGGCGCGGCGACGCCTACTAATCTGATGATCGCTCCAGGAATCAAGGGATTCGTGCCGGAGATGAACAAGCGCATGCCGCACGACGCCGCCGCCGCGAAAAAGCTGCTCGCCGATGCCGGCTATCCCGACGGCTTCGAGGTCGGCATGAATTGCCCCAATGATCGTTACGTCAACGACTCCGCCATTTGTCAGGCGATTACGGCGATGCTTGCGCAAATCGGCATCAAGGTGAACCTGATGGCGGAAACCAAGGTCACGTATTTTCCGAAGATACTCTCGCGCAACACTTCTTTCTACTTGCTGGGATGGACCCCGGACTCCTACGATGCCCAGAACGCGCTCTTCGCCCTGATCATGACTCCGTCCCCGGCGGGCCAGGGGCTTTTCAACCTGGGGACCTATTCGAACAAGCGCGTCGATGAGCTGAGCGCGCAGATTGCCAGCGAGCTCGATCAGACCAAGCGCAACGCGATGATCGCCGAGGCATTCAAGATCCACGGCGACGACATCGGCCACATTCCGCTTCATCAGCAGGCGCTGGCTTGGGCCATGAAAAAGAATGTCGAGCTGGTGCAGCTTGCCGACAACTTCAATCTGCTCAAGTGGGTCGTCATCAAGTGACGCATCCGTCCAAGAGCAAGACGCGAAGCGTCGCGGCGATTGGCAACGGATGCGTCATCCCCGCGGAGGCGGGGATCCATTTTGACCTTCAACGGCCAATGGATTCCCGCCTTCGCGGGAATGACGGTGGGGAAGTGGGTCGTCATCAAGTGACGCATCCGTCCAAGAGCAAGACCCGAAGGGTCGCGGCGATTGGCAACGGATGCGTCATCCCCGAAGGGTCTCGGCGATTGGCAACGGATGCGTCATCCCCGCGCAGGCGGAGATCCATTTTGACTTCAACGGCCAATGGATTCCCGCCTTCGCGGAAATGACGGCCGTGAGAGTGGGAATGACGGCAGAGGCATGACCACTGCCGCGCCCGCCGGTCGCATTGCCCGCTGGTGGGCGAGCGATCTGGCGTACAACTTTCGTCGCTCTCCGGTCGCGGTCGTATCGGCGGTGGTGCTGGTCATCTGTCTTGGAGCGGCGCTCTTTGCGCCGTGGGTCGCGCCGCACAATCCGTTCGACCTGGCGACGCTGAACCTGATGGACGCGCTGACCCCTCCCCACGGCGTCGCCGGCGCGCGGCCGGAATATCTGCTCGGCACCGATGATCAGGGCCGCGATCTCCTGTCGGCCATCATGTTCGGAGCCCGAATATCGTTGCTCGTCGGTCTCGCCTCGGTGATATTCGCCATGGTGCTGGGGGTGAGCCTGGGTCTGGTCGCCGGATATGTCGGCGGCAAGCTCGACGCCATCATCATGCGGATCGCCGACGTTCAGCTCTCCTTTCCGGCCATCCTGATCGCTTTGCTGATCGACGGTGTGGCTCGCGCGGTGCTGCCTCGCGATGCGCATGGCCCGGTTGCGTTGTTCGTGCTGATCTTTGCGATCGGCATTTCCAACTGGGTACAGTACGCGCGCACTGTCCGCGGTTCGACCATGGTGGAGAAGAACAAGGACTACGTCCATGCGGCGCGCGTGATCGGCATCCGGCCGCTGGGCATCATGCGGCGACACCTGCTGCCGAATGTGATGGGGCCGGTGCTGGTGCTCGCGACGATCAATATTGCGACCGCGATCATCACCGAAGCGACGCTCTCGTTCCTCGGCATCGGCGTGCCGCCGACGCAGCCCTCGCTCGGAACGCTGATTCGTGTCGGCAACGATTTTCTTTTTTCGGGCGAGTGGTGGATCACGGTTTTCCCGGGCGCGGCGCTGGTGATCATGGTGCTGGCGATCAATCTGCTGGGCGACTGGCTGCGCGACGCGCTCAATCCGAGGCTGCAATAGTCGCCGGGGCGGGACATTGCGGGCTGCAAGGTCGACGCCGCGCGCAATCGATGTGGCGTCGCGGTCGCTTGTCCCGTCCGACGGCCGTTTGAAGTCCGCGGATCCGCTGCTGGTCGTCGAGCATCTCCGCGTGGAGTTTCCGACGCGCCGCGGGACGCTGACCGCGGTCGACGACGTCTCGCTATCGATCGCCGCGGGCGAAGTGCTCGGCGTCGTGGGCGAATCGGGCGCGGGGAAATCGCTCACCGGCGCGGCGATCATCGGCTTGATCGACCCGCCCGGTCGCATCGCGGGCGGAGAAATTCGTCTTGGCGGACGCCGCATCGACAACCTGTCGCAGGAAGCGCTCCGACGCATTCGCGGCCGCGAAATCGGCGCGGTGTTCCAGGACCCCCTGACCTCGCTCAATCCGCTTTACACCGTCGGCCGACAGCTTGTCGAGACCATTACCACGCACCTCGACCTGGGACAGAAGGCAGCGCGGGAGCGGGCCTTGGATTTGTTGAACGAAGTCGGGATTTCGGCGCCCGAGCGGCGCATCGATCATTTTCCACATCAGTTCTCCGGTGGAATGCGACAGCGGGTGGTGATCGCTCTCGCGCTGGCGGCAAAGCCCAAGCTCATCATCGCCGACGAGCCGACGACGGCGCTCGACGTGTCCATCCAGGCGCAGATCATCGCGCTGCTCAAGCGCCTGTGTCGCGATCACGGCACCGCGGTGATGCTGATCACGCATGACATGGGCGTGATCGCCGAGACCGCGGACCGGGTCGCGGTCATGTACGCGGGGCGCGTGGCCGAAATCGGCCCGGTCGCGGACGTGATTCATCGGCCGCAGCATCCCTATAGCGCCGGCTTGATGGGATCGATTCCGTCGATCGTCGCCGAGCGCGAGCAGCTTGCGCAGATCGACGGGACAATGCCGCGCCTGACGTCGATACCGGACGGCTGCGCATTCAATCCGCGCTGCCCTCAGGTATTCGAGCGCTGCCGCCGCGAGCGCCCCGACCTCCTGCCAGCCGACAGAACACTGGCCGCGTGCTGGCTGCACGCGCGCGACGCGATCGGTGTCAAATGAGCGTGAAATGAGTGCGATGAGCGCCCCGCTGGTCGAACTGATCGACGTCGCGCGCTATTTCGATGTCTCCGCGCCCTGGCTCAATCGCGTGATCGAGCGCAAGCCGCGGCAGATTCTGCGCGCCGTCGACGGCGTGAGCTTCGCCATTGAAAGGGGCGAAACGCTGGGTCTGGTGGGCGAATCGGGCTGCGGCAAGTCGACCGTGGCGAGGCTCATCGTCGGCCTTTACCGCCCCACGCGCGGCGAGATCCGCTACGCCGGCCGGCGGGTCGACTTCGCCGATCCGGAGCTCGCGCTGAGACGGACCATGCAGATGATCTTTCAGGATCCCTACGCGAGCCTCAATCCGCGCTGGAGGGTCAAGGACATCGTCGCCGAGCCGATCCGCGCCCACGGACTCGCCCGGACGCCAGCGGCATTGGCGGCGAAGGTCGTCGCGCTTCTGGAGCAGGTCGGCCTTGCCGGCGCCGACGGGGTGAAATATCCGCACCAGTTTTCGGGCGGTCAGCGCCAGCGCATTTCCATCGCTCGAGCGCTGGCGACCGATCCGGCTTTCCTGATCTGCGACGAGCCGACGTCCGCGCTCGACGTCTCGGTCCAGGCCCAGGTGCTGAACCTGATGCGCACCCTGCAGCGCGAGCTCGGGCTCACCTATCTCTTCATCTCGCACAACCTCGCGGTGGTTCATCATATCGCCGATCGCGTCGGCGTCATGTATCTCGGGCGCGTCGTAGAGTTCGCCCCGACACGGCAGTTGTTCACGTTGCCACAGCATCCATACACGCGCATGCTGCTGGCCGCGGTACCCGACCTGGCGATGACCGGCGTACCGCGCACCGCGGTCGGCGGCGAAGTGCCAAATCCTCTCGATCCACCCACCGGTTGCGCCTTTCATCCGCGCTGTCCCTATGCCAACGAACGCTGCCGGAGCGAAGTACCGGCGCTGAAGACCGTCCCGCTGGCGGAACCGAGTATGGGCCAGGTCGCGTGTCACGCGGTGGAGGAAGGGCGCCTCGCGCCGCTCGCGTTGGCGCTGCCCTGAGGGGCTTAAGCGTCCAGTGAATCGGTTATAATTCGTTCTTTTGAACGGCATCGCCTGACCTTCGGCGGTTGCCCCAAGAAATCCGGGTTGTCTCCAGCGATTGCCTCTTCGAGGCGCGCTGCGTTTGTCCAGAAGAATTCGAAATTGCGCCTTACTCAGATCAAGCTGGCCGGTTTCAAGTCATTCGTCGATCCGACGATCATCGCCACCCCCGGTCAACTCGTCGGCATAGTCGGTCCCAACGGTTGCGGCAAGTCCAATGTCATCGATGCGGTGCGCTGGGTCCTCGGCGAATCGAGGGCGTCGGCGTTGCGGGGCGAGTCGATGCAGGACGTGATCTTCAATGGAGCAGGGGACAGGGCGCCGGTCGGCCGCGCCTCGGTCGAGCTGTTCTTCGACAACAGCGAGGGCAGGATCGGTGGCCAGTGGGGCCAGTACGCCGAGCTTTCGATCAAGCGCGTCCTCTCCCGCGATGGCGACTCGACGTACTACATCAATAACATTCCGGTACGTCGGCGCGACATCTACGATCTCTTTCTGGGCACGGGCTTGGGCCCGCGCGCTTACGCCATCATCGAGCAGGGCATGATCTCGCGGGTGATCGAGGCTAAGCCGGAAGAGCTGAGAATATTTCTGGAGGAGGCCGCCGGTGTTTCCAAATACAGGGAGCGGCGCAAGGAAACGGAGGGGCGCTTAAGCGACGCGCGCGAAAATCTGGCACGCGTGGAAGACATCCGCACCGAGCTTGGCGCGCAGCTCGCCAAGCTCGATGCTCAGGCCAGGGTCGCCACCGAATATCGCGACCTGGAGGTGCGGCTGAAGCAATCGCAGCACATGATGTGGTTCGCCAAGCAGCAGGACGCGGTGCGCTTGCGTGAAAAGCACGCCGCTGACATCGCCAATCTCACGGGCGGGTTCGAAGCGCTCCAGGCCGAGCTTCGCGCCGCGGAGGCGCGGCTGGAGGCGCTGCGCGCCGACCACTATCGCGCCGGCGACGAGATGCACGCAAAGCAGGGCGCGTTCTACGCCGCGAACGCGGAGGTAACGCGCCTCGAGCAGCAACTGCAGTTCGCGCGCGAGAACGAAGGCCGGCTCGCGCAGCAGGTCGAGCAGATCACCGCTCAGGTGGCCGCGTTTGCAATCCAGCTCGAGGCGATCGCGCAGGATTCCCGGTCCGCGGAGCGCGACCTCGAGGCGGCGATCACCCGACGCGACGCCACCGGCGAAGAGGAGCGCGCCGCGGCCGCGGCGCTGCCGGCGCTCGAGCAGTCGGTCGCCGAAGCGTCGCGGCTGATGGTCGAGATTCAGCAGCGCATGAACGAAATCGAGCAGACGATTCGCGTCGGAGACACGCGCCGGGAGAATGCCGCCAAGGTGCTCGCCGCGCTGGGCGCACGGCGCGAACGGCTGGATGCTGAAACGCGCGAACTTGCGCTGCCGGTGAGCGACCCGATCGCTGTCGTCGCAGAGCAGCTCGATCAGGAAAATGCCGATCTGGCCGAACGGGAGACGACGCTAGCCGAGCTGAATGCCGTCGTCCAGTCGCTTCAGGAGCGGCATCGCGCCGCCGGCGACACCTGGCAGGAGGTCAGCAGCGCGCTGACCGATCGCGAGGCGCGGTCCGCGGCGCTCGCCGAATTGCAGGCCAAGATCGATAGCGGCAAGGATTCTGCTGCATGGCTGGCCGGCAAGGGGCTCCAAAACGTTCCGCGGCTGTGGCAACAGCTCGACATCGAGCGCGGATGGGAAGATGCGCTGGAGGCCGTGCTGCGCGAGCGCTTGAACGCGCTCGAGTTGCCCTCGCTCGACGGCGCACTGGCATGGATCGATCCGGGGATGGCACTTCCCGGACGCGTCGCGGCTTATGCGCCGGCGACCGAGAACGAGCCCATCAAGCCGCCTTTCGACGCTTTGCTGGCAAAGGTCAAAACCTCGCGAAGCGAGCTGTCGCGGGTGTTGTTCGATTGGCTCGACGGGGTCCGCTGCCGCGACGATCTCGAAAGCGCCTTGCGCGACCGGGCAGCGCTTAAACACGGCGAGAGCTTCGTCACCTTGGCCGGACACATCGTCAGCGCCGACGCGGTCAGTTTTTTCGCGCCGGACAGCGAGCTTCACGGCGTGATCGCGCGCCAGCGCGAGCTCGCCGAGCTCGCGCAAGCCATCGTCATCGCGCGCGCCGACACCGCGCTCGCGGCGAGCGCCCGCACCGCCGCCGAAGACGATCTCAAAGCACGCCAGCAGGAGTATCACGCCGAAAGCATGGCCCTGTCGTCACAGCAGCGCCGATGTCACGACCTCGAGCTGGAGCTGATGCAATTGCGGCAGGCGGCCGAGACCGCGCAAAGGCGTCGCACCCAGATCGCCGATGAGCTCACGGCGCTCTTCCGCGACGAGGCCAGTGAGCGCGAATCGCTGGCGGCCACCGATGTCGAGGTCAACACCAGCAGGCGGCAGTTGGCGGAAGCCACGCAGCAGCAGGAAAGCTCGCGCCAGGCGCGGGACGAAGCGGAGGCCGCGCTGGCCAAGGGGCGCGAGCGCACCCGGGTCGCCGAGCGGGCGGCGCAGGAGGCGAGCTTCGCCGAGCGATCGTGCCGCGAGCATATCGCCGAGCTCGACCGCCGTCGCGAAGCCATCGAGGCGCAAATCACGCAGCAGCAGGCGCTGGTCGCTCAGGTCGCGGACGAGCGGCGGCAGATCGACTGGAGCCCGGTGGAAGCATCGCTTCAGGCCCAGCTCGCTTCGCGGGGAGACGCGGAGCAGGCACTGGCGGCTGCGCGAGACCGGCAAGAGTCGCTCGGCTCCGAGATGCGGCTCGCCGATGAAGCGCGGCTCACCATCGACCAGCGGCTCGATCCGGCGCGCGCGCGCATCGACGAGATGCGGCTCAAGGAGCAGGCCGCGGCGCTGTCGGAGGAAATGTACACGCAACAGCTCGACGAGGCGCACGCCGATCTTGCCGGCCTTCCCGGGCAGCTCAAGGCGTGGGGAAGGGCGAGCGCGCTGCCGGGCGAAATCGAGCGTCTCGCGCAGGCCATTACCGCGCTGGGTCCGGTCAACCTCGCGGCGCTGGACGAACTAACGCAAACCGCGGAACGCAAGCAGTATCTGGATGCTCAAGCGCAGGATCTGACCGAGGCGATGACGACCCTGGAGAGCGCGATCCGTCAGATCGACCGCGAATCGCGCGAGCTTTTGCAGCAAACCTTCGATTCCGTCAACGTCAATTTCGGCAAATTGTTTCCGACCCTTTTCGGTGGCGGACAGGCGAGGCTGGTGTTGAGCGGCGAGGAAATCCTCGATTCCGGCGTGCAGGTGATCGCCCAGCCGCCCGGAAAGCGCAACACGTCGATCCATCTGCTCTCCGGCGGCGAGAAGTCGCTGACGGCGATCGCGCTGGTCTTTGCGCTGTTCCAGCTCAACCCGGCGCCGTTCTGCCTGCTCGACGAAGTCGACGCGCCTCTCGACGATCCGAATACCGATCGCTTCTGCGCGCTGGTGCGCACCATGGCCGAGGTGACGCAGTTTCTGTTCATCAGCCACAACAAGATCACCATGGAAATGGCCAATCAGCTGGTGGGAATCACCATGCCTGATCCGGGCGTCTCGCGCGTCGTCGCGGTAGACATCGCCGAGGCGCTGGAGCTGGCCGAATCCGCGGCGTCATAGGAACGGTGTCCGGAGTGAACTCCTTGTTCGTTGGCCTCATCGCCGCCGGTGTCGTGCTCGTCGCCGGCGTGCTGATCTACAATTGGCTGCAGGAGCGCCGGGTGCGCCGCCGGATCGACGCCGCGTTCCGCAAGTCCGACGGCACCGCGCAAGGCGTGACCCGCGGTCCGGGACGAATCGAGCCGAAGTTGAACGCCGACGACTCGGCGTCTTCGCAAAGCGTCGCGATCGAGACGGCGCCGGAAGACGACGAATCGCTCCCGGATGTCCCCGACGAAATCCCGGGCGAATCGCTGCCGCAGGTCGTGCCGGCGACCAAAGCCGAACGCCTCGGTCTCGCGCCCGACCCGGATATCGAGTGCGTCGCTTCGCTTCAGCCGACCCGGGCGGCTTCCACTGCGGCACTCGGTTCGGCGCTGTCGGCCGACATGGCGAAACCGGTGCGCTGGCTTGGCCGGCGCGGGGTTGGCGCGCCCTGGCAACTTATCGACGCGACGACGCAGGGCCCATGGCACGAAATCGCCGCGTGCCTGCTGCTCGCGAACCGCGCCGGTTCCGTGTCGCGCGCGGACGTCGAATCCTTTGAGCGCCTGGTATCCGAGGTTGCCGCGGCTTTGGGCGCCCCGAGTGCGAGGGTCGAGCCCGCTGCGGAAGCCGATCGTGCCGAGGCGCTCGACCGCTTTTGTGCCGACCTCGACGTCCAGATCGGGCTCACCATCCTCAAGAGCGAATTGGGCCAGATCGCCGGAACGCGCTTGCGCGGCGTGGCCGAAGCGTCGGGGTTCCGGATCAACCCGGCGGGGCATTTCGAGCACACGCAGGAGGAGACCGGCGCGCCGCTGTATACGCTGCAGAATTACAAGCAGGAGCCTTTCAGCATCGAAAGTCTGCGCCGGATGACCACACCGGGCGTCGTGTTTGTGCTCGATGTTCCCCGGGTTGCCGATCCGGTCCGGGTGTTCGACCAGATGCGCATGGCCGCGAAGCGCATGACGCAGACGCTCGAAGGCGTGCTGGTCGATGATAATCGGCGCCCGATCACCGACACCTCGCTGGCCGCGATTCGCGCCCAGGTGCAGGTGACGGCCACGGCCCTGCGCGAGGCGCACATCGATCCCGGCGGTCCGCGCGCTCTGCGCTTGTTCGGTTAGTGCAGCGCGGCTGAAATTCATGGCCACGACCGCTGTCCCGGCGAAGATCGCACAGCGCGCGGCGAAGCTTCGCGCCGATCTCGATGCGCACAACTATCGCTACTACGTCGAGGACGCGCCCGCGGTAAGCGACGCCGAATACGACAGCCTGTTCCGGGAGCTGCAGGCGATCGAGCGCGATTACCCGTTGCTTGCGACGCCCGATTCACCCACGCAGCGCGTCGGCGGTCAGCCGGCGGCCGAATTCGAGCCCGTCACGCACCGCGTGCCGATGCTGTCGCTCAACAATGCATTCGCGGACGAAGAGGCCGAGGCCTTCGATCGACGCGTTCGTACCGCGCTCGGCCTCGAGCGGGTGGATTATGCGGTCGAGCCCAAATTCGACGGACTTGCGGTCAGCCTGCTCTACGAGCGAGGGCATTTCACGCTCGGCGCGACCCGTGGCGACGGCTACACCGGCGAAAACGTCACCGCCAACCTGAGAACCGTGCGCGCGATACCGATGCGGCTGCCCGCGGACGCGCCACCTTTGCTTGAAGTCCGCGGCGAGGTCCTGATGCTCAAGCGCGATTTCGCCGCGCTCAATGCGGCGCAGGGATCGGCTGGCGAAAAGGCCTTCGTCAATCCGCGCAACACCGCGGCAGGCGCGCTGCGCCAGCTCGACCCAGCGATCACGGCTTCGCGGCGGTTGGCGTTTTTCGGCTACGGCGTGGGCGCTGTCGAGTGGGGTGCCGTGAAGCCCCCTGCGACGCAAGACGCGCTGCTCAAGCTCCTCGCCGCGTTACGGCTTCCGATCGCATCTCAGCGCTCGGTGGTGCGCGGCCTCGAAGGACTGCTCGGCTATTACCGCGCCATCGGCAGCGAGCGAGACCGCTTGCCGTTCCAGATCGATGGCGTCGTCTATAAGGTCAATCAGTTCGAGTACCAGGAGCGCCTCGGCTTCGTCTCGAGGGCGCCGCGCTTCGCGCTCGCGCACAAGTTTCCGGCGGAGGAGCTTCCGACCGAGGTCCTGGCCATCAACGTCCAGGTGGGGCGCACCGGCGCGCTGACGCCGGTGGCGCGGTTGAAGCCGGTATTCGTCGGCGGCGTGACGGTGGTCAGCGCGACGCTGCACAACGAAGACGAGGTGCGGCGCAAGGACGTGCGCGTCGGAGATACGGTCATCGTTCGCCGCGCGGGCGACGTGATACCCGAAGTCGTGCGGGTGCTGCCCGAGAGCCGGCGGCCGAATGCGCCGCAGTTCGTGCTGCCCAAGCGCTGCCCGGAATGCGGCTCCAAGGTAGTTCGCCTGCCCAGCGAGGCGATCGCGCGCTGCTCCGGCGGTCTGGTATGTCCGGCACAGCGCAAGCAGGCTCTGCTTCATTTTGCCGGCCGGCGCGCGCTGGATATCGAAGGGCTCGGCGATAAGCTGGTCGATCAGCTGGTCGACGCCGGCTTGGTGCACACGCCGGCCGATCTCTACAAGCTCGACGTCGCCGCGCTCGCCGCGCTCGATCGCATGGCCGACAAATCCGCGGCAAACGTCGTCGCCGCGATCGACAAGAGCCGGGCCACGACGCTTGCGAGGTTCATCTACGCGCTGGGCATCCGTCACGTGGGCGAGACCACCGCGGCAGACCTCGCGCAGCACTTCGGGACGCTCGACGCGGTGCTGGCCGCCGACGAACAGTCGCTGCTCGAGGTGCGCGACGTCGGTCCGGTGCTGGTTCAGAGCATCCTGCAGTTTTTTGCCGAGGCGCATAACCGGAAGGTGATTGCCGATTTGCGCTCTGCCGGAGTACATTGGACCGAGACGGCGCCGCGGAGAGCACGCGCCGGCAAGTTGTCGGGCTTGACATTCGTGCTTACCGGCACGCTGCCGACACTAGCGCGCGACGATGCCAAGGCGCTGATCGAGGAGCACGGCGGTAAAGTTGCCGGCAGCGTGTCCAGGAAGACGTCGTACGTGGTCGCCGGCGCCGAGCCCGGCAGCAAGCTCGACAAGGCCGGCGAGCTCGGCGTGCCGGTGCTGGACGAACAACAATTGAAGGCGATGCTCGCCGACGGGCGAATCAAGTGACGACACCGACGCTGACTGCGCTCCCTCACCCATTCCCGACCCCCCCAAGGAGGCGAGCGGAAATCGTGGGCGCGCCTTCCGACATGCGGCAAGGATCTCGATGACAATGGCTAGAGTGACCAAGGCGGTGTTCCCCGTCGCGGGACTGGGCACCCGCTTCCTGCCCGTCACCAAGGCGAGCCCCAAGGAGATGCTGCCGGTGGTCGACAAACCGCTGATCCAGTACGCGGTCGAGGAGGCGGCCGCGGCCGGCATCACTGAAATGATTTTCATCACCGGGCGCAACAAGCGCGCGATCGAAGACCATTTCGACAAGGCCTATGAGCTGGAGACGGAGCTGGCGGCGCGCAACAAGACCGCGCTCCTGGAGGCGGTGCAGGCGGTCACGCCGCGCGGCATCAACTGCATCTACATACGCCAGACGGAAGCACTCGGCCTCGGCCACGCGGTGCTCTGCGCCGAGCCGGTGATCAACGACGAGCCGTTTGCGGTTTTTCTTGCCGATGACCTGATCGACGCCACCGTGCCGGTGATGCGGCAAATGACCGACATCGCCGAACGCGAGCAATACTCGGTGATCGGCGTGATGCCGGTGTCGGAGGACGAAGTTGGGAGTTACGGCGTCGTCGAGACCGAGGCGATCGCCAGCCGCGTCAGCCGCGTCTCCCGCATCGTCGAAAAGCCCAAGCCCGGGATGACGCGATCGCGGCTCGCGGTGGTGGGACGCTACATTCTCACCCCGCGCATTTTTCATCACTTGCGCACCATGTCGGCCGGCGCGGGCGGCGAAATTCAGTTGACCGACGGCATCTCGCGCCTGCTCGACGATGAAAAGGTACTCGCCTACGAATTCGAAGGGCGTCGCTACGATTGCGGCAACAAGCTCGGGTATCTCGAGGCGACCGTGGAGCTGGGAGTCAAGCACGCCGAAGTCGGCGCGAGCTTCACCAAATTTCTCAAGCGTCGGCAATGACGCTCAACGAGCTTCGCTACATCGTTGCGGTGGCGCAAGAAAAAAGCTTTGGCCGTGCCGCGCAGCGCTGCTTTATCAGCCAGCCCGCGCTGTCGGTGGCGATTCAGAAGCTGGAGGAAGAGCTGCAGACGCAGCTCTTCGAGCGGGGAAAAAGCGAGATTACGGTCACTCCGGTCGGCGAGCGCATTGTCGAGCAGGCTCACAAGGTGCTGGAAGAAGCGGCGCGGATCCGCGATATGGCGCAGGCCGGCCGCAACCAGCTGGCGGGGCTGTTCCGGCTGGGTGCCATCTACACGGTAGCGCCGTATCTGCTACCCGATCTTGTCCCGGCGCTCAACGCACTGGCGCCGGACATGCCGCTGGAAATCGAGGAAAACATCACCGAGCAGCTCGAGGCTGCGCTGAAGACCGGCCGCATCGACGCTGCGATCATCGCGCTACCTTTTCAGCCGCCAGGTATTGCCACCGAATTCCTGTACGAGGAGCCGTTCCAGGTCGTGGTGCCGCAGCGTCATCCCTGGGCCAAGCGCAAGACGATCGACCCGTCGGAATTGGCAGGCGAGCACGCGATCCTGCTCAACGTCGGCCACTGCTTTCGTGACCAGGTGCTCGAAAGCTGCCCGGAGTTGAATCGCGGCGACGCGCCGGTCACACGCAGCAATTCGCTGGAGACCATCCGCAACATGGTGGCTTCCGGCCTGGGCATTTCGGTCTTGCCGCGCGATGCATTGACGCCGAAATACCATAGCCGGCTGGTGGTCCCCGTGCCGTTCGCCAAGCCAGTGCCGTCGCGGCGCATCGCGCTCGCATATCGCAAGAGCTTTCCGCGTCCCGCGGCGATTGCCGCCATTCGCGAGGCCGTCGCCGCCTGTCGCGGTGCGAAGTTGAAGGTGCGATCGGCCGCTTGAGCTTCGGACCGCGCCGAAACGCCAAACTCAGAAGCCGTACAGCCGGGCCGGGTTGTCGACCAGAATCCGATGACGCGTCGCGTCATCGTGGGTCCAATCGAGCAGCAAATCGAGCAGCGAGGCCGTGTCGGGAACCGAACTGCGACCGGGATGCGGCCAGTTGCTCGCCCACACGCACCGGTCCGGCGCGGAGGCGACCAGCGCGCGGGCGAGCGTCGAGACGTCGTCGTAGCGCGGCGGGCCCGTCTTCGAGGTCTCGTAAGGTGCCGACAGCTTGACCCAGGTGTTGCCGCCGTCGAGGAGTCTCAACAAGGTCTGAAATCCTGGATGATCGGTCGCAACCGGCTCCAGGAACTTTCCGTTATGGTCGATGACCAGCGGAACCGGCAATCCCGCGAATGCCTTTTCATGGTGCGCCAAGTCGCGGCCATCGAGTTGCATCTGAACGTGCCAGCCGAAGCCGGCGACGCGCGCGGCCATCGTTTCCAGTGTTTCCAGCGGCAGCATGCCGCCGGGAAGAAGATGGTAGCGGATGCCGCGAACACCCGCGCGCGTGAGCCGATCGAGCTCGGCATCGCTCGTGTCGGGTTCGACGATGGCGATCGCTCGCGCGTTTTCGCCTAGCTCGGCCAGCGCCTCGAGCATGCAGAAGTTGTCGAAGCCGTATCCGTTCGGTTGCACCAGGACCAGTCGCGACAAGCCGAGCGCTTTCTGCACGGCCAGATAATCCTTCAGCGGCGCGTGCGGAGGCTGGAACACCGCCTGCGGCACCAGCGGATATCGATCTTCGTACACATGCATGTGGCAATCGCAAGCGCCGGGCGGAGCCACCAGTTTCGGTGGCGTCATCGGAAAAGAATGTTCATGGAGGCGGCAGGTGCGGCGAATTGCCGAAAGATGACATTTCGGCGGCGCGACATCAAGTACAATTCACGCCGTCGAAATCGCGCGTTTTCGGCCGCAAGTTACCGGCAGCTCATCGGGCAAATGAGCCTCGGCGCTCGCCTCGTGACAGGCCAGCGACCTCATCTCATGGAGCAAGGCATGGGCTCGGACCTCAAAGGAAAAGTCGTCCTCATCACCGGAGCGTCGACGGGCATCGGAGCCGCGGCCGCACGCGCATTTGCCCGGTTGGGCAGTCGACTGCTGATCCACTACAACGCGAGCCGGGAGGCCGCCGAGTCCGTCGCCCGCGACGTCAGGACGCTTGGCGGAGAGGCACATCTGGTCGGCGGCGACGTAACGCAGACCGCGAACGTGAAGCGCATCGTTGCCGAGTCGCTTACCGCGTGCGGCAGGATCGATGTCCTGATCAATAACGCGGGCGGCATGATTGGCCGCACCAAAATCGACGACTATAGCGACGACTATCTGCGCCAGGTGCTCTCGCTCAACGTGACGCAGGTCGCGATGTTCATGCACGAGGTTATTCCCGTGATGCGCGGGCAGGGGGGCGGCAACGTCATCAACGTCACCTCGATCGCCGCGCGCCACGGCGGAGGCGGTGGCGCGATCATTTACGCGGGCGCCAAGGGTTTCATCTCGACCGCCACGCGGGGATGGGCGAAGGAGGTGGTCGGGGACAAGATCCGCGTCAACGCCGTCTCACCGGGCGTCATCACGACTCCTTTTCACGAGCGCTACTCCAATGCCGAGCAACTCAAGGCGATGCAGGCCACTATCCCGATGAACCGCCTCGGGAGCGCGGAAGAATGCGCCGGCACGTTCGTGTATCTTGCTTCGGATGAAATGAGCGGCTACGTCACCGGACAAATCATCGAGGTCAACGGCGGCCAATACATGCCGTAGCGCAAAGGCGGGGGATCAAACGCTGCCGACCAGCGGCGGCAGCTCGGAGAGCGAGTTGAGCACCGCATCGGGTTTTGGCCCGTGTCGGTCCAGTGGTGCCTGGTGGCGATTGACCCAGAACGAAGTGAAGCCGAACGCCTTGGCGCCGATGGCATCCCAGGCGTTAGCCGACACGAAGCCGATCCGACTCGGCAAGAACTTCAAATGATCGAGCGCCAGTTGATAAACCCGGGGGCTGGGTTTGTAAATACCGGCGGCGTCGACAGAAAGGATCACATCGAGATGACGGGCCACGCCAGTGGCGGCGGCCAAGGGCTCCAGCATCGCGCGCGTGCCATTGGAAAGGATCAATCGCGGGCGAGGCCCGAGACGCGCCAGTGTCGGCGCGGCGTCGGCATACGCGGACAGGTCGAGATACGCGTCCAGCACACGGTGGCGAGCCGTGCCGGTGAGCGATAAGCCCAAGGCCTCCGCAGCGTAATCCAGCGCGTGCGCCGTCACGGCGGCGAAATCTTCGCGGCGCTGCATCGGGCTTTGCATCAGGCTCTGCAGCCAGGTGTATTCGAGTTGCTTGGAGCGCCAGAGCTGCGACAACTCCGCGCCACGGCCCGGGAACAGCCGCTCGACCGTCGCCGCGACCGCCTGCACGTCGAACAACGTTCCGTACGCGTCGAAAACCAGCGCATCGATTAAAAAAGCAGGCGTGAATTTTGCAATCATCGCGGCACCTCAACGCAGATTTCTCTGCCATCCTATGCAAAAATTGGCGCGATAGGTGCCACTGAAGCAAACGCAGGCAAAAAAATAGGGGTTACACTTGCGTGCAACCCCTTGGTTCCATGGTGGGCGATACTGG